>JAZOLE010000001.1:0-4217 GCA_045652835.1 Eubacteriales bacterium
GTAAACAGCCGCGTCGGGCGTGCCGTACTTTGCCTTTGCGTCAATTGCTCTTTGCTCAATGATGTCACAGAATGCGACCATTTCCACGTTGGGCAGTTTCTTGAGAGCAGGCATGTGCTTGTTGTTTGCAATACCGCCGCAGCCAATGATACCAATTCTGACCTTTTTCATTTTCTGTCCTCCATATAGAGAATTTTTGTTCGGCGGCATGCAAAACCGCCATAATATTACAATTATATAATACCCAAAAAACCCCGATTTTGCAAGCGCAAACCCGGGATTTTTGAATGTTTGTAGACTTGCATAATTTTGACACAGGGATTTTGTGCAAGTGTGCCTTGCATACCCACCAATGGCATCGCCATTGGTGGATTTCATCTGCCGCAAGGCAGATTTCACTCCTCCAGCGCGATGCTTCGCAGGTAGAACACGTCGCCTGCATCGCATTTGTCAAGGTAGTCAATGCGGATCATGTTGATATTGCCCGACCAGAACGCATAGCCCGAAAGGTCCACCTCAAGGGTATGGAATTCCCCGTCCGCGATCAATCCGCTCACGCGCACGCGCGCCTCGCCCGTAGGCTCTGTCACGCTGCCTGCGCACAAAAACAGGTCGGTTTCGTAATTGGTTCTGCCGTTGGTCGTGGGCAGCATGTACTCAATGACCAGCGTCTGCAGCCTGTCTGCCGAGAGAGTTGCGCCAAGCGTTGCAAACGAAAGCGCAACGGAAACGTCCGCGGGATCGGTTACGCTCAGTTTGGCTGCCTGCAGCTCTGCGCTGTGGCTGACGATGGTGCTTTTGTGATTGGTCAGGAACGCCAGATACTCGGGAGACGCAAAGCTCAGCTTTGGCTCGCCGTCAAGATCAATGGACGGCAGACCGCTGCCGTTGCCCTCGATCAGCTTGAACGATTTGATATAAATGGCGTCGTTTTCCTCGGCTGCATTAAAGAAATCCAGTCTGAGCTGATGGATCTTACCCTGCCAGAAGGCGCACATGGCAAGATCAAGCTTGAGCGTATGGTATTGCCCGTCCGCTAACAGCGTGCCGTTGAGCACCATCGTGCCCGTAGCAGAGGTCTGCTCACCCGTGCAAGTGAATAGCTGCATACCGTACGAGTTCATGGCGTTGGTCTCGGGAATCATATACTCGATCTCAATCGCGCTATAGTCCTCGGCAAATTTTTCCTTGTCGGACAAGACGTAGTTGAGATACAGGTACGGGTCAGCGCCCAAAGCGGTCAGTTTGGCAGCCTTTTGTACATCATCATACGATGCAAACGCATTGTTAGCATCGGAAAACGCAAGCTCTGTGCCCTTAAGAGTAAAGTCAATATTTGCCATATCCAGCGTAAGATCGGGCAACCTGGTCGAAATATAGTGCTCGTGCAAGGACTCGTTTGCAGCAAAATCCTTTTGTGCGGTAAAGGTTGCGCGGATCTGCTCTGCCGTACCCGTGGTAAGCAGATAGCTGTACTCCAGCGGCTCGTAGGCAACCAGCTGCATCGTATTATAAGGTGCTACGTAGTTGGTAGCGTTGTTTTCGGCATTCTTGGAGCCGTTATACTCGTATCTGCCTGCCTTGAGGCGGTCAATACCGGGCACGTACAAGCCCATGCCGAAATCCGTATCCGCATTGACCCATGCGCACCAGGTTTCGGTATTGTTGTTGCGCAGATAGAAGATGCAATCACCCGCGTACTTGGCGTCCCCCCAGAATTGCAGATCGTCGCGCGAAGAAACCGCGTCACCCGTCCAAGGCTCGGAGCCGTTGTACCAGATAAAGGTGTCCAGATAGCTGACCGTATACAGCGCGGGAAGCTCCTGACCGGTATAGGGATGCTCCCAACCCGAGAAATCGACAAAACGGTTGTCCACACGGATGTAGTCATCCTCCAAGATATACTTGTTCTCCATATAGCTTGGCGTGATGTAATCCACCTTGCCCCAGTCCATCGGCTGCGACTTGATATATACGTAATTCTCACCGACCTGCACGTCGATCAGGCGGCTTGCCACGTTGCCCTTATCGCCGCCCTGCACGGGATTATAGGGCCAGTTGTCCGCACCGTTAAAGCTGCCCCACTCAAAGATGCCCTCGATAGCACCCGTGCCGTAGTAGGATTGCTGGATCAGACGGCCTGTATCGTGCTTGTTGACAAGGTTGGTCAAGCCCATTTCCTTGTGCGTCATGTCCTCGATATAGTTGATGGTGCCACCCCAACCCATATCCACGCCCAGCTTAAAGCGGCCGTTGTCAATATAATAGGTGGTCATGTCATCGGTACCCAAGTAAACGGGAATGGTTTCGGTCTTGACGCGATACAGCGCAAATTCCGCAGCCTCGCCCTTGCATGGCTCTATACGGATCTGGCTGAGCGTATTGCCGTTCTTACCGAAAATATAGCCCTTGACAAGCCCTGAGAACACGCCCTCGCCCTGCTCTAAGTAAAAATCCTCGGTCAGCGCCTCGCCCTTTTTATCCTGATAGGTCACGAACACGTGCATGGGCGCGGACGCTGCGTAGGTCAGCGACATGCGATTGAAGTCTTGGGCAAACAGGCCTTCGGCAAATGACAGGGTCAAGCCCTCGGCAAAGCTGAATTGATCACCGTTGACCGCAGAAAAGCCCGTAGCGGTATAGTTTAAACCCGCGTTGGACGTCACGGTCGCGCTGCTGCCATCAACCTTGATGGTAAGCTCAACCTCTATTTCTTCGGTTTGGCTCTCCTTTTGCGCCGAGTCAGTATCCTGTGACACCGAGTCGGTATCCTGCGGTGGTGTCTTTTGCCCACCGCAAGCCACCGTGGCAAGCAGCATGATCAGGCACAAAGCAAATGCCAAAAATCTCAAATTTGCAAAACGCATACGAAACCCTCCGATTTCTGTTTGATTGCCTCCATTATATCGTATTTTTCTACTTTCGTCAAGCAAAAAATCACAGAGAGCTTCCCCATATAAAAAACCCACCAATGGCAACGCCATTGGTGGGTTTCATCTGCCGCAAGGCAGATTTCATTTGAGTCGCGCGGCAATAATTTACACGATCAGGTACTTGCACCCCTCAATCGACATCGGATCATCGGCAGGGGTATCGGCATCAAGATCGTTGGCATTGCGTACAGCGCTAAGCGAGGTGGCGTACCGCTTGGCAACGCTCCAGAGTGAGTCACGCTCCGAGGGGTAGCACACGGTAAACGCGCCACCCACACGCTCCACGCCTTCCCCAAAGCTGACGCTGCGCAGCACGCGCGCCTGCGCCGTATCCCACAGCTCTGCAGCGCAGGTGATCTCGGCATCGATGCCAATGCGCTCGCCGTCCACTCTTGCGCGGCAGGAAAGCACCTGCACACGGGCGCGCCAATCCGAGGGCTCGCGTGCGCATTCCAGCTCGTATTTCCAAGGCAGCGTGATCTCATGCGGTGATACCTCTCCGTCGGCATACATCAGCACCACGTAATGCGCTGTGCCGCTGAGCGTGCATCTGCCCCGCTCCCAGCTCATCTGCTCGGCATCCGCGCTGCCGCAAACGTCCACAATGCTGCCGCCTGTGGGGATCTCCACCTCGGAAAGCGCCACGCTGTCACTTTGCGTGAAATTGCCGTTGACGGCACGAATGGCAACCGGCAGCGCGTACTCATCATATGCGCAATCAGAAGAGCGCTTGGTGGAAAAGATATCCTTGGTATAGTGCACAGGACGGTTGGACATGACGTTTGCATGCAGCATCACACCCACCTCGGCATGCATAAAGGTCTCCTCAACAGCCACGCTCAGCTCAGCGCAGTTGCCCACCACGCAGCACTCGCTGCCCGGTCGCGCAGCTGCCACCTCTACGCTGCCCGAAAACGGCAGCTTGCGCACAAGATACGTGGGTACGGGATCGGGCAGGCTGCCCTGCTCCTCGGCACTCATCATAAGCTTGAGCTCCACCTCGCCGCGGCAGTTGACCACCCCCATGCCGCAAGACGCCTCCTGCACGTGTACCTGCCCCTCGGCACACACAAGTCGCATATTTCTGCCGCGTGCGTCGGTCAGAATATCCTCGCTCAGCCGCACCGCATCTCCCACGCCGCAACCGATCTGCGCCAGCGTCTGCTCGCCCGAAAGACGCTCGACCGAGAAAGGATCCACCACGCCCTCGGTCTGTTCGGCAGCGGGCAGCGTGCCGAATATGCGCACGCCCGAGCGCAATCTGCAGCGAATGCTCAGCTTACG
>JAZOLE010000002.1:0-10733 GCA_045652835.1 Eubacteriales bacterium
CCTGGCCACCGACTTTTACGAGTCCCCCATGGCATTCAGTACAGTAGATAAGTAGATCATAACTGCCACCGTATCCTCAGTCAGGTTCTTCATAAATTTCCACCTGTAATACTCCGGGAGTGTGACCGTAAGCATCTAAGATTACGTATGTCCTACCAAGCTCCTCATCGCAAACGGTACAATAAATCCCCTCATCGTAGCCGCCATCAAAAAGGCAATCGGGATCCTCGTAATTCTCTTGCTCAACTTCTCCGGGAGTGTGACCGTAAGCTTCTAAGATTAAGTATGTCCTTTCAAGCTCCTAGTAGCAATCAGTACAGTAAATCACCTCATCGTAGCCGCCATCAAAAAGGCAATCGGGTTCCTCGTAATTCTCTTGCTCGACTTCTCCGGGAGTATGATAGCCGGATGCCTCTAACACCACGTGCGTTCTCTCAAGCTCCTCATCGCATACAGTACAATAAATCACCTCATCGTAACCGCCGTCATTGTAGCAATCGGGTTCTTCGTATTCCTCTTCCACTGCTTCTCCGGGAACATGATAGCCGGACGCCTCTAACACCACGTGCGTTCTCTCAAGCTCCTCATCGCATACGGTACAGTAAACCACCTCATCGTAGCCGCCATCATAAAGGCAATCGGGTTCCTCGTAATCCTCTTGCTCAACTTCTCCGGGGATATGATTGCAATCGGTATCCGGATCCACAGCACTGATCGGCGCGGTTTCATATTCGTCGCAATTCTTGCAATCACGGCGCTTTTCGCCCTTTTGGGTCTCGGTGGGCGCAATTGTTTCGTGCCACTCACCGAAGCTGTGCCCCGTGGCATCTACAGTCTGCTGTGCCTCAAACACCTTATCACATACCGAGCAATGCTTGCCCGCGGTCAAGCCGGTCTCGGTACAAGTGGGAGAAACGGCTTCATCCACAACTTCGGTGTGTCCCAGTGCGCTTACTGTCTGCTGTTCAGTTTCTCCGCACTCACAGGTATGCTCCGCCTTACCGGTCTCTGTGCAAGTGGGCTGCACTAAGGTAGTCCAATCACCAAAGGCGTGTACATGCGGCTCTGTTTGCTCTTCCGAGTCTTGCTCACCATTATCGGTTGTGGATTCACCAATATCGGTTGTCTGGTCATCGGAAACGGGCTCGTCCGTATCCGCAGGAGTTGAACCACCTGTTTCCGAAAAAAGCTCATTATATAACTCCTCTAAGAACGGGAAGTTTTCCCTGAACGAAGGAGATAGGACAAATGCTCCCGAAACAACACCGGCAATCAGAAACAATGCCAGCAACGCAGCCAGAATCGCTATGCCACAACCGAAGCGACGAGGCTTTTGGGGAGGTTTTGTATTGCCGGTTGCTACAGGCACGCTACCTTTACGCCCCTCACCGTGCAAAGCACCGATGATATCCTGTACCAAGACGGAGTTATCCTCGTACTCATAGCCCGTGATACACTGCTTTTCATTGATTTCCATCCACCAAGCAGCCTTTTCATCCGGAATCTCATCCAGGCTAATTTGGTCCATCAAAACCACGTAGACCTTTTTATGGAAGAATCTCGTTGCGATCTTATACTCTTTTTGAACGTAGGAATCTTTCTTGCGCAAAATGCCTTTCGAAAAAAACAGAACGATAGCTTGTGCATGATGGATTCTCTCGGTAATCACGGTTTCCCAATCGGAACCATAGTCAATGCCATGGTCATACCACAGATCAACGCCCGATGCAGCGATTTGTTTCGTGATTGCTCCAACGCGATCCGCATCCTCATTATTATAGCTCACAAAATAATAATTTGGATTTTTCGTCGGTTGAAAGCCCAAATACTGTGACATGATTGACAGCCCCCTTCAGCTAAAAAAATAAAAGTGCCCCCTACCGAAGCAAACGCACAAAAAGCGTAATCCCCGATAGTCGCCAAACCAACTTGCGTAAAAAAGGATATAGCCACCTTATGATTCTCCTGAGCGGAATTTGCATTTTTCAAATTCTCAGAAAACAGAGAACGCCAAAAAGGAGCGTCCCTATCCCCGAAAATAAAATAGAACACCCTTTGATTACATTTATGAAATTGTCTTGACTCAACCAGTATAGCACTTTACCCCTTTTCTGTCAAGGCGAGAAATGCACAAAGATTCTAAAACAATGTTGTAAACAATCACAAAATGCTGCTTTTTTGCAAAAAAGCAAAAAATGGAGCTACCTACACCAAGGCAGCTCCCTTTTCATATACCAAGCAAACCGCCCCCGAGCATGCTCAGGGGCGGGACGAAAGAAACGCGAATATCATTCGGTGCTTTTATACAATGCCGACAAATTATAGTCATTCTCTGCAACAAAATCGGCCCACTCGTCTTCGGTATACTCAACAACCATGTATCTGATGCCACCGAATCCCATAAAAGTGTGCTCGTCTTCAGAGAAGTAAGAGAACTTGGCGCCCAGGAAGTATCCGCCGCTATCAGAGATCAGCATAATGGAACGGGACTCCTTGATGACGAGTTCCTCAAGAGCGGAGAGGATCATCAATCTTACCTGTACAGGCGCATAACCCGCACCCCAGTTATAGGTCTTATCCTGATTCTCTGCAGCTGCCTGACCGTTCAGGCAGAAGTACCAATTCTGAACGGACATGGTGATTTCCTGACCTGCACCCTCGTAGTCTCCAGTGGGCATTTTCAGAGTCATGTAGATATCACTGGTGTCCCAGTACATGTGGTAGTTCAGGGAGTCATCGGGGTTAACGAATGCGCCAATGATATCGTAGGGGTTGAAAGCATTACCGGAGAATCCGTAACCGAAACCGATCTGAGTCATGCCCAGACGGAACGCCTCTGCCCACTGAGAACCAGCGGATGCATCGAAGACAACGTCGATCTTGCCCTCAAGAACAGTGCCCTCGGTCAGATCGTCGAGAACATCCTGGAGATAATCAGCTCTGAACCTGTGCCCCGAAGTATCGGCAGAAGCACCGTAAACAAGAGTGATGTTCTTATAATAATTGTATCCATACTCATCAGCGTTAGCGAACAGGATATCAATAGCTTCCTTCATTTTCTGCTTAGCCAGCTCAGGGTTGTAACCGGTCAGAGCATTGTAAGCGTCTTCGGTAGAAAGACCTGCCAGAACGCCGCTGGACCAAGTGCCGTCAGCTGCCTGCTGGAAGCCGTATGCACGGAGGATACCCTCTTTTGCGATCTTGCTGCTACGGTAAACACCGCCATCGGCAAGATAAGGAGAATTTTCGATATCATAATAATACGCAGAATTGAGCAATCCCAAGCAAGGACGACTCGACCCGGGCCAGATCTTTTCGACAACATCGCTTCTGTTCAAAGCAAGGTTGAATGCTTGTCTGAATTCCTGGATAGCAAGAATACCGTTGTTATTCCCGCTTTCCTTCAGAACGTCCAGGTTGGAGTACAGCTGCATACCGAAGGTACCGGTATCAGTAGAGGTGAAGTAAACATACTTGGAATCAAAGTAATCATGTATGTTTTCATTCTGCAGGGATGCATCGTCAAATGTGCCGGTCAGGAAGCCCTTCCACTTGGTTTGGAAGTCATAAACCTGTCTGCAATTGATAGCGCTTATATTGTACTGACCGTTATACACCTCCATATTATACCCATACCAGTTTTCGTTTTTAACAAGTCTGTAGTGAGCCTCATCAAATTCAACGAGCTTGTAGGGTCCCCAGGAAGCGGTGGTCTCAAGAGAGGAGTTGTACTTAGAGGTCCAAAGAGTTGAGCCTTTAGACGGAGCAACCTTTGTTGCCTCATATTTCTCACGATGTACCAAAGGCAAGCTTTCCAGATTGTAAGGTGCCCATACGGACAGGCTGCCGTCGTCATTGAGGAAAGCAAAGGGAACATCAAGGCAAATCACAATCGCGTTTTCATCGTCGATGGAGTAAATACCAACGGCATCCCAAGCAATGTCACTGTTGGCGTTCTCAACGTAAACAGCAAGCCAAGAGTCATACTGCTGGCCGGGCTCCACGTAAGGACCGTAGCCGTAAGTTACCAGGTAGTCGTAAATGCCCTTACCGCTGCAAGAGTCGGGCTGGCCGTTATACAGACCCTCATATACAGTCTCATCGGTGATGGGAGCCCACTGAGGGCAAGATGCACCGTCAGCGCTCTTCCAAGTATCGTCTGCACCCCAAACGGTGTACAGATCGATGCAAACAGTCGCACCTGCATCGATAGCATCCTGAACGGAGCTAAAGCCCATAGCGGTCA
Source organism: Eubacteriales bacterium (assembly GCA_045652835.1). Classification (GTDB taxonomy): domain Bacteria; phylum Bacillota; class Clostridia; order Oscillospirales; family CAG-272; genus SVQP01. The sequence continues at coordinate 4,247 of JAZOLE010000002.1, forward strand.
GTGCTTCATAGGTGCCTTCGGTATTCTGATAGTAGTACGCCTTAGCGTTCTTGATCCTGAGGCTATCATAATAGGTGTTTGCGCGGATATGCATAAAATCAGGATCCAGCATCTGCTTCATGGACCAGACAAAATCAGCCGCTGTGATAGGCGTGCCGTCATCCCATTTCAGGTCGTCACGAAGCGTGATCTTCCAAGCATACCCACCTTCTGCTCTTTGAGATGCGGTGTATCCCCACTTTGCATCAACGTCAGCAGTCACATCCTCAAGCTTGGTAGCAGCCGAATAATGTACGGAATATGCCCCCGGAACAATTGCATCTTTATTGATAGAACCATCGGCATTGAACTTAACGTCATCTTCAAACTTGTAGTCGTATTCAAAGAAGGAAGAACCAATGTAACTCATAATCTGCGTATCATTGTTGTCGGTATACGTCAGTTCATTCCAGTTACTGGGCATTACGCTGGTGGAGGCGTTGTACTCGGCCTGCTTATTTGCAACCTGCAGAACAACCGCACCATCCGTACAATCGACTTGTTTTACAGGGGTCTTTGCATTCCATTGCTTTCCTAACGTTATCGCATTCCACTCTGCAACAGTACCTGCATAGTTCATGTCGATAAGCGAGTCACAAGCATAGAATGCATAGTCACCAAAGCCGGTCACGCTGCTCGGAATCGTGATCTCACAAAGCGCAGAGCAGCAGGCAAACGCACCGTTTGCAATATCGGTCAAGCCCTCGGGAAGCGTAACGTCTGTCAGCGAAGCGCAGTAAGCAAACGCCTCTGTCTGAATGGCTACTACACTTTCTCCCATCTGTACCTCGGACAGGTTTCTGCATTCAAAGAACGCGTACTCATCAATCACGGTTACAGTATCGGGAATGACAATCTTGACCAGATTGGTTGCATATATAAAAGCGGACGGCAAAATTCTTGTAACAGGTGCACCGTTATAGACAGCAGGAATCTCAATCACATCAAGATACTCCGTCGAACCTGCCTTAACGCCGTACGTACCGTCGGGCAACGGGAAATACTGTAAGCCATCAGTTCCCTGCTGATTAGAAACCAATGTGCCGATGTTTACAGGGGTATCGGGAGCATCCGTATAGGTCACCCACAGACAACCGTCAATGATTTCCATTGTGAGAATACCGTTGCCGGCTTCGCCCTTGTCGCCTTGATCACCCTCAACGCGGCCAAGCTTAATCCAGTTTACACCTTCATCGTAGGAGATATACAAATCTCCATCCTCAAGCTTGAACGTAGGCGTGATACCGTCTTCACCGTCATCACCCTTTTCGCCTTGGAGTCCCTGCTCACCTTGAGGGCCTTGAGGACCTGCGGGACCCTGCTCACCTTGAGGGCCTTGAGGGCCTGCGGGACCCTGCTCACCTTGAGGGCCTTGAGGGCCGGGTTCACCCTGTGGACCTTGCATCTGCTCCGATTGCAACTCATCGGTCACGCCCTCTTGTGAGCTTTGTACAACCTGAGAACCGATAGAGCCGACGACCGATTGCTGATCACAAGAAACCATCAGCGTAGAAAACGCCAACATAGCTGCCAAGATCACAAATAACGTCTTTTTCATAACCTTCCCCTTTCAGATATTAAAAAATGCGCCTACCCAAGCAAATACATAAAGCACCGACTTGGACAGTTTTCATCTAACCTCGGCGTACACACAAATGGCAGTGCCAATTGATGACGCTTGCAGTTATCTACCATTTTTAAGTATATCACCTTGTTAAAATTCTGTCAATATAAGAATTTCACAAATGTACAATCATAATGTTGTCAATAGTCACAACAGCACCTTATGTGAATAAATAAAGCAGGGAGCTACCTCTACTAAGGCAGCTCCCTTTTCTGATGCATTGAGATAATTCAATCCGTTCTTTTTGGCACCGCGGGCGCAAAGAAGAACATATTTCGCTCCGCGAAATTAAACGCCGAGATTATTTCGCGCCTGCTGGCGCGACTTGGGGCGCTGCCGGTTGAGTTTTGGATGCTGGATTTCGCAGAAATCCAGCATCAGGGTGGCGTCAGAAACACTTGAAAGCACAACAACATTCACACGCCACCATGCTTTTCTAAAAAAGTTTGATCAAAACTTTTTATCCGGACATCGCGTGTCCGAACCGATTACTTTTTCTCAAACCCTTGAACAAAGCCGTTCGAGATCTCTGCCGAGCAGATATCGCCGCCGACCACCTTTTTGCGGTATACCAGCACGTTTGCAAGCACGGTGCCCTCGTGCCCCTCGTAATTGGTGATCTTAAAGGTATAGCGCGTCAGTGCTTTGCCCTTATAGCGCGCAAGATCCAGTCCCTGCGCCAGCTGCACCTGATTGTATCCCGCATACACCTTATCAAACTCGGCAGGAACGGTGACCTCCTTGACCTCGATTGCCTTGCCCTCAACCTGCCAGCCGAACTGCGCTAAGAAATTGATCACATCCTGTTCGGTCTTGATCTTGTCATACCGAACACTCACGCTGCCATTGCTCACCTGCCCTGCAGGCACATCCACGTTGCCTGCAGTGACGTACGTAGGCACAAATGCCACCAGCGCGATCAGACCCACAAGCGCCACGCACACCACGCCCAAAATGCGCACCGTACTCGCCTTAAACGAATATACAAACATAAAAAATTCCCCTCCGACAAAAGATTTTCATTGCATCTTATGCGGAAGAGGAATTTTTTATGTGTATTTTTTCAAAGCCTGTATGCTCTTCTTTGATTTTTGGGCGCGTGGCTTGCAACCGAGTGCGCCATGCCCATCATAATGTAGGTTGCCAGCATGGACGAGCCGCCGCACGAAAGGAACGGCAGCGTGATACCGATAACAGGCAAAACAGCCAGGCACATGCCGATATTGAGCAGCGTTTGGAAAAACAAGCAGCCAAACACACCTGCGCAGATCAGCATGCCGCTATCCCCCTTTGCACCGTAACCGATCATTGCCACGCGCAGCACCATGACAGCTAACAACGCAATGACCACCGTGCCTCCCACAAGTCCGTACTTTTCGCAGATGGTGGAGAAGATAAAGTCGGTATGCGATGCGGTCAGCACCTCGTAAAAGCCGCCCTGTCGCAGCCCGATGCCGAAAAATCCACCGTTTGCAATGCAATCCTTGCTCAGCAGCGGCTGCCAGCCCTTGCCCTCGGGGTCAAGCTCGGGGTTAAAGCCCACGATGATTCTCTTGCGGTGGTATTCCTTGAGCACGTACTTCCATGCAAGCGGAAAGCCCAGCACCGCCGCGCCTGCTCCGCCGGCGAAATACCACAGCGAAAGCCCTGCGCAAAGCAGCATGATGGCAAGAAAGCCTGCATAGATCAAGGCAACGCCATAGTCGCCCGACAAAAAGATCAAGCCCACGATCGCCCCTGCGTGCACGGCAAGACCGGCAAGCGTCACGGGGTGATTGACGCGATCCTTAACCGTATCCAAGTGCTTGGCAAAGGTACAGGTTAAGGTTAATTTGACAAACTCGGAGGGCTGGATCATAATCTTGCGCGTGCCCAGCTTGAACACCACCAACCAGCTTTGGTTGGCAGTTTCCATGTTCTCACCGGATGAGCCGGCCACCAACGTAATTGCTAAGATAGCAACCGAAAACACGATCATTGGCAGCCATAGCTTATCCAGCACCCAATGGTAATCGAGATTTGCCACGATCAGCATGATGATATTGCCCACCACGAACATGGCGACCTGCATGACAAGCTTGGATTTTCCGAAGTTGTCCACTGCAGAAATGATAGTCACGATACTGATGATCGAAAGGAGCGTGGTGCATGCAAACAGAATCGGGTCTATGTGCCCGATCGCCTTGCGCGTATATTTGATGATATCGCGGAACATGCTACTCTCCCCTTTCTTAGTAAATCAGGGAATCTGAATGCACAGATTCCCTGTTTTTTAGTAAATTGAAACTCTCACGTCTTAAATATCTGACCGAGAAAAATTGTTTGGGGCAAGGCGCACCACAGCAGGCAAGGCGACGGCGATCTTGTACGATCGTCGAGCCGCATGCGAGGAGCAACGCAGCTATTGGCAATTTATCGAAGCGTCAGATTAGTATTGTCTGCCCCAGACAACCATATGCTTAGCAGGCTTTCCGCAGCAAGCACAAACGTCGGACAGGTGATCCTCTACGAAAGGAATGCAACGGGACTTCACGCCGCCGGTCTCATCCTTGAGCTGATCCTCGCACGCAACGTCGCCGCACCACATTGCCTTGATAAAGCCGGGCTTGTTCTCTGCGATATCCAAGAATTCCTCGTGGGTGGTGGCTACGTGCAGCTTGCTGTCGAGGTTTTCCTGTGCCTTTGCAAGCAGCTCGTTGTGTACGGTCTGCAGCATAGCGGTCACTTCCTCGACAATGTTGTCAAGAGAAACAAACTTCTTCTCACCGGTCACACGGGAAACCAGCACACAGCTGTTGTTCTCAATGTCGCGAGGACCGATCTCAAGTCTTACGGGTACGCCCTTCATCTCGTACTGGCTGAACTTCCAGCCGGTGCTCTGCTCGCCATCGTCAACCTTGACGCGCAAAGTCTTTGCAAGCTCGTCCTTGATAGCGTGAGCCTTGTCAAGCACGCCCTCCTTGTGCTGTGCAACAGGAATGATGACAACCTGAATGGGAGCAACCTTGGGAGCCAGGATCAAACCGTTATCGTCACCGTGCGCCATGATGATGGCACCGATCATACGGGTGGAAACGCCCCAAGAGGTCTGGTGAGGATACTTGACGGTATTGTCGCGTGCGGTGTAGGTGATGTCAAAGGTCTCGCAGAAGCCGGTGCCGAAATAGTGGGTGGTACCGCCCTGCAGCGCATAACCGTTGTGCATCATGGGCTCAATGGTATAGGTAGCCTCTGCGCCCGCGAACTTTTCCTTCTCGGTCTTCTGACCGATGATAGCGGGAATTGCCAGCACGTCGCGATAGAAATCACGGTAGATGTGCAGCATGTTGATGGTCTCTTCTCTTGCTTCCTCTTCGGTCTCGTGCATGGTGTGACCCTCTTGCCAGAGGAACTCGGAGGTGCGCAGGAAGGGACGAGTGGTCTTTTCCCAACGCATAACGTTGCACCACTGATTGTACAGCTTGGGCAGGTCGCGGTAGGAGTGAATGATAGTGCGGTAGTGCTCGCAGAACAGCGTCTCGGAGGTAGGACGGATCGCCAAACGCTCGGACAGCTTATTCTGACCGCCAACGGTTACCCAAGCGCACTCGGGAGCAAAGCCCTGCACGTGATCCTTCTCCTTCTGCAGAAGGGACTCGGGGATCAGCATGGGCATATATACGTTTTCATGACCTGTAGCCTTGAATCTTGCGTCCAGATCCTTTTGGATATTTTCCCAGATCGCATAGCCGTAGGGACGGATGATCATACAGCCGTGCACGCCGGAATAATCAACCAGCTCTGCCTTCTTGACAACGTCGGTATACCATTGACCAAAGACAACGTCCATGGATGTGATCTGTTCAACCTTTTTTTCTTTAGCCATTGTATTGTCTTCCTTATTTCAATAAAGTATTTTGGTAGAAATAGTTATTCAATTTATTATAAAGCAAATGCGCGCGATTGTCAAGTGCGAAGTGCGTTTTTGATGAAAAATTTGTACAAATAAACGCACAGAAATTTGTTGATTGTGTCGCTTTGTCCGTGCAAAGTCCGCATACACCATACAAGGGGCCTTGGATTTCGATCGTAGGGTAGTGGCTTGCTCCCTCCGTCTTATCGTGTGCCCCCGATGCGCACAGTCCGGAACACCCCATTTTTCTGTGAAAATTGCACACAAACCCATGCCCTGCGTTGTATAGTTTCCGCAAAAGGTAGAATTTTTGATAAATTTTGTAAAAACCCTTGCATATTGCACAGAAATGCGCTAAAATATACAATGGTAAGAAAGGGATTTCTTACCACGGTTTAGTTTCAAAAATATTTTTATAAAACGGAGGAATCCAAAATGTCTGTAAAAGTTGCTATTAATGGTTTTGGCCGTATTGGTCGTCTGGCTTTCCGTCAGATGTTCGGCGCTGAGGGCTATGAGATCGTTGCTATCAACGACCTGACCAAGCCTTCCATGCTGGCTCACCTGCTCAAGTACGACACCGCTCAGGGTCGTTACGACGGTCACACCGTTACTTCCGATGACGAGGCCGGCACCATCACTGTTGACGGTCAGACCATCAAGATCTCTGCTGAGAAGGACGCTGCTAACTGCCCTTGGGCTGCTAACAACGTTGACGTAGTTCTCGAGTGCACTGGCTTCTACTGCTCCACCGAGAAGTCTATGGCTCACATCAACGCAGGCGCTAAGAAGGTTGTTATCTCTGCTCCCGCAGGTAAGGACCTCAAGACCGTTGTTTTCGGCGTTAACGAGAACACTCTGACCGCTGATGACAAGATCATCTCTGCTGCATCCTGCACCACCAACTGCCTGGCTCCCATGGCTAAGGCTCT
>JAZOLE010000003.1:0-7340 GCA_045652835.1 Eubacteriales bacterium
GATTATTACCAGCCCGAGGCTTACATCCCGGGCAAGGACATGTATATTGAAAAGGACGCGCTGGTCAATGACGAGATCGACCGTCTGCGCCACAGCGCAACGTCCTCGCTGTTTGAGCGGCGTGACGTCATCATCGTGGCATCTGTTTCCTGCATCTACACGCTGGGTGACCCCGTGGAATACCAGACGCTGCAGATCTCTCTGCGCCCCGGTATGCTGATGGATCGCGATGCGCTGATCCGTAAGTTGGTGGCGATCAGCTACTCCCGAAATGACTTGAATCCCGTGCGTAACAGCTTCCGCGTGCGTGGTGACACCGTGGAGATCATGACTGCAAACGTGTCGGACAAGCTCTTGCGCGTGGAGTTTTTTGACGATGAGATCGACCGCATTTCGGTCATCAATCCCGTCACGGGCGAGCTTGTGCGCATTTTGTCCTATGCCGTGATCTTTCCCGCGACGCACTATGCCGTGTCCGACGAAAAGCGCGATGCCGCCCTTGAGGAGATCCGTCGCGAGATGGTGGACAGAGCCGCTTGGTTTGAATCCGAGGGCAAGCTGATCGAGGCGCAGCGCATTACCGAGCGTACCAAGTATGACCTTGAAATGCTGCGCGAGGTGGGCTTTTGCTCGGGCGTTGAGAACTATTCGCGCGTGCTGGCAGGCAGAGAACCGGGTTCTACGCCCTATACGCTGCTGGACTATTTCCCGGAAGACTATATTCTGTTTATTGACGAGTCGCACGTTGCTGTGCCGCAGGTGCGCGGCATGAGCGGTGGTGATACCGCAAGAAAGAAGAATCTGGTGGACTTCGGCTTCCGTCTGCCGTCCGCCTATGATAACAGACCCCTGTACTTTGAGGAATTTGAGGATAAGATCAATCAGGCGATCTTTGTCAGCGCAACGCCCGGCCCTTACGAAAAGGAGCACGCCGAGCAGGTGGCAGAGCAGCTGATCAGACCCACGGGTCTGCTTGACCCCGAGGTAGAGGTGCGCCCGATCGAGGGGCAGGTGGATGACCTGCTTGGCGAGATCCGCGAGCGCGTGGAAAAAAAGGAGCGCGTGCTGGTGACCACGCTGACCAAGAAAATGGCAGAGGATCTGACCGATTATCTGGAGCAGAACGGCGTGCGTGTACGCTATATCCACTTTAACGTGGAGACTATGGAGCGTATGGAGATCATACGTGATTTGCGTATGGGCGTGTTTGACGTGCTTGTGGGCATCAACCTCTTGCGTGAGGGTCTTGATTTACCCGAGGTTTCCTTGGTGGCGATTTTGGACGCAGACAAGGAAGGTTTCCTGCGCGGTGAGACCTCGCTGATCCAGACCATCGGACGTGCCGCACGTAACGCGTCCGGTAAAGTGATTATGTACGGTGATACCGTCACAAACTCGATGCAAAGAGCCATTACAGAAACCGCGCGACGCCGTCAAAAGCAGGACGCGTTTAATAAAGCCAACGGCATTGTACCGCGTACCGTAGTCAAGGATATTCGCGACGTCATCGACATGGCGACACCGAACGGCGGCAAGCAGGGAAGCAAGGCAATTGAAACTGCCAAGGGCAAGATGAGTCCCAAGCAAAAGGACAAGCTGATTGCAGAGCTGACAGCAGAAATGCGCAGCGCAGCAGCCAAACTGGAGTTTGAAAAGGCAGCATACCTGCGCGACCGCATCAAGCGCATTCAAGGAGGAGAAGAGATATGAAGCAAGCAAAGAAAAAGCGTATTCCGCTGATCAACGGCAAGTATCTGTGCTGGACGCTGCTGATTTTGGTAGGTGAGCTGGCGCTTTTGGGCGCATCGTACGCTTTTCATGTATTGGATAACGTGATTGGCTATATCGTGCTGCCGTTTTTCGGCTTTTTCACGGTCTATACCGCATACGAGGCGTTTGTGCTGGCGTTTGAAGCCGTCAGCGTCAGCGCGGATGGCATTGTGGTGGCAGGCAAGGATCAAAACGGCAATGCCGTGCATTTCGAGTTGGATGCGCTGATGTACGTTTATCCTTGTGACGCAAGGGGAAATCGCATTCCCGAGGATCGCGACGCATATGAAAAGATCGGCATTGCTTTTTACATGAAGGATGGCAAAACCAAGATCCGACAGACCTCTCGTGTCAGCGCAAAGCAGCTTGCAAGATTGCGCGCCGCGCTTGGCGTGAGCAGCGGAGCAGAGCACGCATAAAATATCCCAAAACACAAAGAAAGATAAGATATGAAGCAAGATAAAATCATCATTCGCGGTGCGCGCGTCAATAATCTCAAAAACGTTGACGTGGAGATTCCGCGCGATCAGCTGGTCATTCTCACGGGGCTTTCCGGATCGGGAAAATCATCGCTGGCATTTGATACCGTGTACGCAGAGGGGCATCGTCGCTTTGTCGAGTCGCTTTCCTCGTATGCGCGTATGTTCCTTGGTCAAATGGACAAGCCCGACGTGGACAGCATCGACGGGTTGAGCCCCGCCATTTCGATCGACCAGAAGACCACCTCCAAAAACCCACGCTCTACCGTGGGTACTGTGACCGAAATTTACGACTATTTGCGTCTGCTTTACGCGCGTCTGGGCGTACCGCATTGCCCGGTGTGCGGCAAAGAGATACGCAGACAGAGCACCGATACCATCATTGATCAGATCTGTACGCTGCCCGAGGGCGAGCGCTTTTTGGTGCTCGCGCCTGTTGTGCGCGCGCAAAAGGGTATGCACGAAAAGGTGCTTGCCGATGCCAAAAGGAGCGGTTATGCCCGTGTGCGCATTGACGGCAGTTTGTATGACCTTGGCGAGGAGATCTCGCTGGATAAGAACCAAAAGCATGATATTGAGGTCGTGGTGGACAGACTGGTGCAAAAGGAGGGCGTGAGATCCCGACTTGGTGACTCTGTTGAAACCGCGCTTAACCTTGCCGAGGGGCACCTTTTGATTGTAACCGTGCCGCGCGGGGAAGGAAAACCCATCGAGCTTTCGTTCTCGCAAAGCTATGCCTGCGAGGAGCACGGCATTTCGATCGGTGAGCTTGAGCCACGTATGTTTTCCTTTAATAACCCCACCGGCGCATGCCCTGCGTGCGCAGGACTTGGTGAGATGCAGACGGTGTCTGCCGCCAAGGTGATTCCCGATAAGCGTCTTTCGCTGCGCGGCGGCGCTATCGCGGTCAACGGCTTTAAGACGCTGGAAGAGGACAGCTGGAACGGTCCTTTGTTTGCCGCTGTGGGCGAGGTCGCGGGCTTTACCTTGGATATGCCCATTCGCGAGTACAGCACGAGTGCGCTCAATGCCTTACTGTTTGGTACGGGTGATCGCGTCTATCGCATCAAGCGTCACTTCGGTGGCGTGGATCACGAGCAAACGCTGATGTTCCACGGTATCCTCGAAATGGTCGAGAGCCGCATGAAAAACGGTGGCATGTTCGGTAAGGAATATTACACGCAGTTTGTGCAGGAGGCAGATTGTCCCACCTGCGGCGGCAAGCGTCTTTCTCCCGTAGTGCTGGGCGTCACGGTCGGAGGGCTCAACATTCACGATTTTTGCGCCATGTCGGTTGAAAGCGCACTTGCATTTGTCGAGTCGCTGCAGTTTACGGGCGGTGAAGCGGTGATTTCCAAAGAAATTCTCAAGGAGATCCGCGCACGCCTTGGCTTCCTTGTCAGCGTAGGTCTTGGTTACCTGACGCTGGGACGCAAGGCAGGCACGCTTTCGGGCGGTGAAGCGCAGCGTATCCGCCTTGCCACGCAGATCGGCTCGGCGCTGACAGGCGTGCTGTATATTCTGGACGAGCCCAGCATCGGCTTGCACTCGCGTGATAATTCCAAGCTGATCGCCACGCTCAAGACCCTGCGCGACCTTGGTAACACGGTCATTGTGGTCGAGCACGACGAGGAGACCATGCAGGAATCCGACTATATCATTGACGTAGGCCCGGGTGCGGGTGTGCACGGCGGACGCATTGTTGCCGCAGGAACGCCCACGCAGGTGGCAAAGAACGAAAATTCGCTGACCGGCGGCTATCTTTCGGGCAGACTTTCGATCCCCGTACCTGCAGAGCGCAGAGCGGGGAACGGCAATTTCCTGCGCGTCTTTGGCGCAGAGGAGCACAACCTGAAAAAGCTTGACGTTGAGATTCCGCTGGGCTGCTTTGTATGCGTGACGGGCGTGTCGGGTTCGGGTAAATCCTCGCTTGTCAACGGCATCATTCATCCCGTCCTGGCAGACAGACTCAATAACGCTATCACGTACCCCGGCAAGCACGAGCAGCTGACGGGTGACGAGCATCTGGATAAGATCATTTGCATCGACCAAAGCCCGATCGGCAGAACGCCGCGCTCCAACCCTGCAACCTATACGGGCGTGTTTGCCGACATCCGCGATCTGTTCGCGCAGACCAAGGATGCCAAGGCAAAGGGATACGGACCGGGCAGATTCTCCTTTAACGTCAAGGGCGGACGCTGCGAAGCCTGCGAGGGCGACGGCGTGCGCTGCATTGAGATGCACTTTTTGCCCGACGTGTACGTGACTTGTGACGTATGTAAGGGCAAGAGATATAACCGCGACACCTTGGACGTCAAGTACAAGGGCAAGAACATCAATGACGTGCTGGAAATGACGGTCGAGGAGGGCGTGACCTTCTTTGACGGCATGCCGCGTATTCTGCGCAAGCTCAAAACGCTGCAGGACGTGGGTCTTGGCTATATCAAGATCGGTCAATCCTCCACCACGCTCTCGGGAGGTGAGGCGCAGCGCGTCAAGCTGGCAACAGAGCTTGCTAAGCGCGATACGGGTAAGACCATTTACGTGCTGGACGAGCCCACCACGGGTCTGCATACTGCCGACGTAGCGCAGCTGCTGGGCGTTTTGCAGCGTCTTGTGGACGGCGGCAACACCGTGCTTGTCATCGAGCATAACATGGACGTCATCAAGTGCGCCGACTATATCATCGACCTCGGCCCCGAGGGCGGCGACGGCGGCGGCACCTTGGTCGCCAAGGGCACACCCGAGCAGGTTGCCGCATGCGAGCAATCGTACACGGGACAGTACCTGCAAAAGGTCATGAACAAAAAGTAATAAGTATGGTAGAAAACCCTTGCGTTGCAAGGGTTTTCTTATAGCCTCCCTCTTTGAGGGAGGGGGACCGCGTATCGGTGTGGGTTAGAGAGGCACAAACGATTAAGTATCGTTTGTGCTGAACTGTGGAGCTCAAGCAACGAGGCGAAGGAGCGAGTGTATCGAGCGACGCACGGCGAGTATGCGACGCGAGTGGAAAAGGGATATGTTTGGATATAACCCCCATAACTAAACTTTATTTTTCACTTTTTCAAAAAACGTGTTGTCAAACGCGTTTTATTTCGTACTTATGGGTGAAGCACATGTGCAAAGCAAGTTTGAGAAAGGAGGAAGGATGCATGATCCTTGAACAAAAAACGTGGGATCGCATTCCCGATGACAGCGAAATTGTCGAGCTGCTCTGCCGTCGGGATGAATTTGCCCTGCGGGCGGTCATGACCAAATACGGCGCATTGATGAAAAGCATCGCGGTGCAGATCACGGGATCGGAGCAGGACGCTGAGGAATGCGTTAACGATGCCGTATTGGAGCTTTGGAATACTGTTCCCCCCGCAAGTCCAAAGCAGCTCTCGGCATTTGTGGGCGGCATTGTTCGCAGACGCGCCATTGACCGCGTGCGCTACAATCAAGCAGAGAAAAGAGCGGGAAGTGAATATTGCAGCTCGCTTGAGGAGCTTGAAGAGTGCATTCCCGATCGACTGGGCGAACAGGAAAGCGATTCCGAGGAGATCTTGCGTATCATCCGTCAGTTCTTGGACAAGCAAAAGCCCGATGACCGAGATATGTTTTTGATGCGGTATTTCCGCTTCATGTCAAACGAGCAGATCGCAGCTCGCCTCGGCATACGCGAATCAAACGTAGTTATGCGGCTGGTGCGTATGCGCAAGCGGCTGCGCAAAGAGTTTGAAAAAAGCAATATCCGGTTATAATCAACCATAAGGAGGAAAGTATGAATAAGAAAACAGATAAGCTGATCGATGCGATCGGACGCTTGGACGAGCAGCAGATCGCGTCCTGCATGCACCACCGCAGACGCAAAATGTCGAGCGGCAAAGCACGCATCGCCCTTGTTCTGGCAGCAGCATTGTTGGTTACCACGTTGGCGTCCGCTTTGGTCGTGCTTCCTATGATGCTGGAGGGCAATACCCCCGGCACAGAGCCCGGTATCATTCCCGGCACCGAAACCGTGGTGCCCGGCACGGAGAACACTACCGATACCGTCGTGCTCCCCCCCGAGAATACCGCAAAGTTCCCGGGTGTCGCACAGCTGCTCAGCCTTGGCACTCTTTCGTATTCGGGATATACGGTGTCTGACGATGGAATCATCAATTTGCCGGGTAAGGACAACAATGCATCCTTTACAGAAACCGAGGATTATTTCACTGCACCCATTCCGATCATTACGCTAAATTGCGGTGCGCAAAACACTGTCAAGATCAGCTGTGACTACGGAGTGGTCGGTGAAGTGAAACGCGTAAGGGAGTATGGAGAAAACGTTTATCAATACGTAGATGATAACGGAGGCAGATGGGGCATCAGCTACTGCTCGCATTTTGGCGACAATGAGCTGACTATCAAGGGCGACGAAAGTTTTTTGTGGTTTTATGCAGCCCAAATGGGACTTTATAACAATACCGGCTGTAACCGCGACACTTTCATCGACTATACCGTGTACGATCCGGACGGCGAAGTCATTGCTGCAGGCAGTATATACGTAGCTGCGTTCCGCTATATGTTTGCACACGACCTGCGTTTGATGACGAAGATCCCCTTTGATCGTGCACTCTCTAATTTTCAGATCTTTGAAGAGCAAGCGGCACAGTATACCGTTCGCAAGCCGGTCAATCTGTATGCAGAATCTTTTGTGGACGAAAACGGTAGGATCGATACGGAAAAGCGAGATGCGTTCTTTGCTTATCACGAAACGATCAAGTCCATTCGCAGCACTTTGTCTAAAGAAGAGTGGATCAATACAGCTCTCTATCCAAGCGAAGAGGACGGATATGACATCTCCGATCTTGCAAGAGAAGCCGAAGAGGTTTGGGTGAACCCTTACTCGTATGATTATGACGGTGGGCAAGACAAACCTACAGAAGAAGTGCTTGCTGAGTTTGATGAAGAGCAGCTTGCGTATTATCAGGATTTCCTCGAGAGAAAAGCACAAGCACGCGAAGAAGCAGAAGCCTCTTTTACCTCTCACGATCTGTTGCTGAAAGGCTTTGCCAAGCTGTGTAACGATCATATCGGATTTCACCCTTGGAACGATAAGTACAGCGG
>JAZOLE010000004.1:0-9106 GCA_045652835.1 Eubacteriales bacterium
CTTAATACGGTTGGTGACGAGGTCAAAATCGTCAATTATGCCGTACAGTCCGACGATGCGCAAGCAACAGTCGTGCCGGACACGCTGTGGGAATATTTGCAGCAAAAGCTCTCCCCTGCAACAGACACCGTGACCGTCACCCTTTCGCCGCAGATCACGTCCTACGAAAACTACGACGCACTGATCGAGTCGCTGACCGAGACGCTTGCCAAGTACGCGGGCGTTGCCCCGGAGCAGGTCAAGATTCTGATCGACGGTGAGCAGAGCATCCTCATAGGAGGCTTGAAATTCTACCACAACCTGCAGCCGGATGCAACCGTGAGCGTAGGCGGGCAGTTCGATATTACGGTAGGCATGACCAACGTATCCGATTATGATATTGAATTTACCGGCTCGTGGGGCGACTTTGCCCCCAAGCCAAAATTGCGCGCTGACTCCATGATTTACGACGAGCAGCTACTCCTCCCCCTGCCAAGCGACAGCACGACCGAGATTGCCGAATACCGTCTTGCCCCCGGCGAGAGCCGAGAGGTGACCTATACCTTTGACTTTCCCGATGATGCAGAGCTTGGCAATTACGATCTGATTCTTTCCTTCGGAGATGCCGAAATGACGTTTGAGGGCGCGGTACAAGTCATCGCCTCTACCGTAACCGGTGACGAACATCTGCATTTTGCCGAGTTTTTAAACAACTACGGTTTTACCTCGGCAAGCTCCACAAAGTTCAGGTGGGCTTTGGAAAACTTCAAATACCAAGGCTCCAACGTGTTTACACATATGAATCAAGCAGATGCAGCATGGGCACCGGGATTCAGCGGCGACATTTGGTCCGGAGATCTTTTCGAATACAGCTCAACGACGTTCAATTCGGGCAACACGGCACACGTGCAAAAAAGCATCTTTACTGCCATGGCATTGCCCGACGGTGTGACGCTGCCTGCAGGCATTCGCCCCGATGATTCGCTGACCGATGCACTTGCAAAACTTGGATTATCCAACGTGCAAGAAATAGTCGAGCAAAAGCAAAACAGTGTACTGATCACCACCGAGACCTGTTACCTTAGTCTGCAATTTGAAAAAATCTACGCTTCCATCGATTATTGCGACATGATACAAAACGGCAATACCACGGTCGTGCGTCAAATGCATTTGAAGTATGATTTGGCAACGGGAAAATTTTACTATCTGTATATTTGCGCGTCGAGCTCAAATTTCTCACTTCCCATCACCATCACCCGCACCAATCACGGTCAAGCCGTGAATTGGAAGCTTTCCAACGAGCAATCCCTGCGCCTTTTGGAGGCTGTAAATACCGGCAATTGGGAGCTGGATTGGCCTATCCGCACCGATTTCACGCTCTCCCCCTCGTTCAGCTTTAACGGTAACAGCATGCTCTTTGAGGAAACGTGGTTTTTGGATCAGGGATGCGCCGTAGAAGTAAGCAGAACGCTTGTAAAAGAGCTGCTTGACAGCTTTACGCTTTACGAGGGCAAGGTCGCGTTCACCTTTCCAACCTCCGATGAAACGTTGGCATTTATCGAGCTGGACGAGCAGCAAACGCAAGACGTTTTGGATCTGCTCAACCAAGGAGAGTGGAGGCAGGGTGTGCCCGAGTCGATATGGAACACGAATTGCGCAGTAGGCAGCCGTACTTTGGCATACGACACCGCTTTGGGTATCTTTATTGACGGTGACCGCCACTTGAATCTCTCCCAAGAGGAAATGCAACTGATCAACGGCATTCTTGAGCCTTACATGTAATGCTTTCAAGGATCATACCACTCCTACAAAAAACATTGATTACAATAGAAAAACCGCTCTTTCGAGCGGTTTTTCTATTGCAATTCTGCATTTGCTTTCTATTGCACTTTTTCAAAAAATATGGTAAAATACTGTAACCAACGGGATACTTTTTTCGACATATATAGTAGAGAGCAACATATCTGCACAGAAAGGAGTGACAGTATGCAAGACCGTGACATCTTAGACCTCTACTTTGCACGCGACGAGCGCGCCATTGCCGAGACATCACAAAAATACGGTGCTTATTGCATGGGCATTGCGCAAAGAATTTTGCACAACCTACAGGATGCCGAGGAATGTCTCAACGATACCTGGCTTCGTGCGTGGAACGCCATTCCCCCTGCCCGTCCCGATTATCTGCAACAATTTGTAGGCGGCATTACGCGCCATGTCAGTCTTGATAAATACCGCAGCAACAACAGGCGTGACGCACTCACCGTGGCTCTTGAGGAGATCGGTGAAATTACCGCTTCGGACACCGACCTTGCCACACAAGCAGAAGAACGGGAAATGATCGTCGCCATTGACCGCTTTCTCTGGTCGCTGCCCAAACGCGAGCGTAGCGTATTCATTCGCCGCTATTACCATTTTGACGAGATCAAGGCTATCGCCAAGCGATATGGCTTGGGTGTATCCAACGTCAAAATCATTCTGTCCCGTACACGCGCAAGGCTGCGCGAGTATCTCGAAAAGGAGGGCTACGCACTATGACAGAACGCAAGTTTGCTCAGCTTTTAAGCACGATTGACCCTGCTTTGATCGCAGAAGCCGAAGCATCCGTGCCCCTGCGCCAAAAGCCGCGCTTTCGGATCGCGCTGGTAGCAGCCGCGCTTGCGCTTGTGATTTGCGCTGCATTGCTGGTCGTCTCGTTTATTCCCACAACGCTGGAGCTGGATTACCCCGCGAACGGTGACATGGACTTCGAAAACGTATGGATATACTACACCGACAAGGGCGGTCACCAAAAGAGTGAATATGTGCGCTTGCCGTACTCTGTGCAAAACGTATTTGTGGCATGGGCGCATCTGAGTGGGCTTGATGAGAGTGCCCAATTGTACGAGATCATCTCTACCGAGGGCGCAGATTCCGACAGGCAGGTGATCGTCACACTCTCTTCTGCCTTGCGCGACCATCCCGATTCCGAGCAGCTGCTGGCATCTTTGAAAAAGACCCTTGTGCGGGATTTCGGTGTGCTGGGGGAGAATTTCACATTCTATTTCAGTGATATCGGCGTTTGGGAGCTTCATTACGAAGTACGGCCCAACACCTATTCTTTTATGCAAGGCAGTCAAATCGAGATTGCAGTGGGCGCGACCAACGTATCCCTTCTTCCTATAACGGTGAGCGGGTCAGAATACAATTATTTCCCCTATGCGGTGCTGTGTGCCGGCGGAGGGGATAATCAAATTGTCATTAGCCCCGAAGTGCTCCAAGTACCCGATGAGCCGAGTGAGCACGTGTTTGCCCCCGGCGAGAGCCGTGAAATCACCTACACCTTTGAGATTCCCGCAGATGCCCCCACGGGTTCTTACGATTTGATCCTCTCCTTTGGAGAATCCAGCATGACGTTTGAGGGCGCGGTGGAGGTAGTGGTATTCAGCGAGCCTGCCATTGGCACCCTGGAATTCTACCATGCCCCAAGTGGAATCTCCACCACGCTTGGCAGCACGGTTTCGATCTCAGTGGGTATGTTGAATATTTCGGATGTTCCCCTCTATTTCACCGGCTCGCGCAGCGAGTTTGTCCCCGATGCAGTGCTTCATATGGACGATATTGTCATCCATCACGACGACAGAGAACTCACCGGCGAATACGCCACACATATGTGTAGGGTTGGCGAAGCAATCGAGGTAACCCATATATTCCAAATCCCGAACGATATCCCCGCAGGTGCGTATGATCTGACGATCTCCTTTGCGGGACAGAGCTTGACCCTTAAGGAGGCGGTCATCATTCTGTGCCGTGAGGAAATAGATACGCCGTTTGATCCCGACACGCTGTTTGACTATGAAATGCAATATAAGCCGACTTATGAGGACTATTTGCAGATCAGGGAAGGCATGACGGTGGAAGAAGTGGTCGCAATTCTTGGAAAACCGCACGGCTTGGATGCTGCGGTAGGCAGCAAGTATTTGTGCTGGACAACGGCAGACGGCGCAAGCTGCGCAATCAAGGTGACTTCCCCGAATGCGACGGAGGGTTGGACGGATTGGGCAGACATTCTTCAGCCACATTACGGTGGAGCAACCGTGGTGCATCATAACTATTACGGCTCGGTGTCGGATGAAGACGGGTAATAAAATCCCATATGCATGCGCAGACACACGGAGGGGATGCCGCGATCCCCTCAACAATACAAAACGAAAAACCGCTCTTTCGAGCGGTTTTTCTCTATTGCGGGCGATTCTTGAATCGCCCCTACGGGGGGCGGCGGGAGCAAGCCCCCGCCCTACGGTATTTATTGCAATTTTTCCTTCGCCACGACAAGCATGAGCTTGATGCGGTTTTCCTGGTTGACACGGGTTGCGCCGGGGTCGTACTCGATATCGACGACGTTCAGACGCTCGTCGATGCGGCGCACCTTATTGATCATGCCCTTTGCCGCGACGTGGCAAGGCAGGCAACCAAACGGCTGCACGATGACGATATTCTCATATCCGTGATCCGCAAACTCCAGCATTTCCGCGGCAAGATACCAGCCCTCGCCCATGCTGTTGCCCACGTTGATAACACCCTCGGCTCTCTTTTTGAGATCGTTGACGCGCTCGGGGGGCACGAAATTGGGATTTTTCTCGATGGCGGAGATCAGAATATCCTCCATCTTGAACATATACCACATGGCGATCTCCAGAATCAGACGCTTGAGCGGCTTGCCGCCGTACAGACGCAGATCCTCCAGTGCTCCATTGGTCTTGTAGATACCAAAGCCCAGAATGCTGGGCACGTAAACCTCGCAATCCTGCTCGGCAAGGAACTCCTCAAGGTGGTTATTGCCGGGCGCGGAGTACTTGAGATACAGCTCGCCGATGACCGCAACCTTGACCTTGGGGGTCTTTTTGATCTCGATGGATGCAAAATCGTCCGCGATCGCCTTGAGATTCTTCTTGATCGCGCCCACACTCCAGCCGCGACCCTTGGCAAAGCCCTGACCCAGCTTGGTTGCCCACTTGTCCACCATAGCGTCGGTCTCGCCCTTGTTGACCTCGTAGGGGCGCACCTGATTGGACAGGATCATGACCATGTCACCGTAGATCAAGCCCGCAACTGCCATCAAAAGTCCAAAGGGGCTGAGCAGACCGCCAGGATTAAGCTCCATGAGCCACACGTTTGCCGAAATGAACGGCACGTGGGGATAACCCGCCTTTTCAAACGCCTTACGCATTAGGTTGATATAGTTACTGTCACGGCAGCCGCCGCCCGATTGGGTGATGATCATTGCCACCTTATTGGGATCGTACTTACCGCTCTTCATGGTTGCCAGCATCTGACCCGTGGTCAGCATGGAAGGATAGCACATATCGTTGTGCAGATACTTCTGCGCAAGCTGCAGCACCTCGGGACCGTCATTTTCCATAATGTCGATCTTATACCCCTCACGCTGCAGAATGGGGCGCAGAATTTTGAAGTGGATGGGCGCCATGCTGGGAGTCAGAATGGTATATTCCTTTTTCATCTTGCGCGTAAACTTTACACGCTCTCTGTAATGCCCTTGTTCCTTCATCACGCTTCCCCTCCCTTCTGCTGATCGATTGCCGCAATCAGGCTGCGCAAGCGGATCTTGATCGCACCGAGGTTGGTAACCTCGTCGATCTTAATCTGCGTGTACAAATGCCCTGCGTGCTCAAGAATGCTGCGCACCTCGTCGGTGGTCAGCGCGTCAAGTCCGCAGCCGAACGACACCAAATGCACAAGATACATATCGGGCTGCATGGTGACGTACTTTGCCGCCGAGAAAAGTCTTTGGTGATAGGTCCACTGGCTGAGCAGGTTGACCTTGAAATCGGGCGCCATGGCAGCCACGGCATCCTCGGACACCACCGCAAACCCAAGCGCGCAGATCAGCTTGTGAATACCGTGATTGATCTCGGGGTCGGCATGGTAAGGTCTGCCCGCAAGCACGATGATTCGCTTGCCCTCTGCTCTTGCCTCTCGCACGATTTTCGCGCCCTGTGCACGCACGTCCGCCATATAAGCGTCATACGCGTCATATGCCTTCTTTGCAGCCTTTTTGACCTCTGCGGCACCGATGCCTGCAAAGTGCTTTTGCAGGATCTTGGCAAAGCGCGCGGGGAATTCGCGACGCTCGTGAGGTCCTACGTAATCGTTGATATATTTCACGCTGCCAAAATTCAGCGTATTTGCCTCGATAACCTCGGGATATCCCGCGATGACCGCGCAGTTAAAGCAATTCTTTGCCTTGCCCTCGTTAAAGTTGTAGGTCATGCAGGGATAGAAGATAGCATCCACGCCCATCTCGATCAGCTGCTGGATATGACCGTGCATCATCTTTGCGGGGAAGCAAACGGTATCCGACGGGATAGTGCCCTGCCCCTTGAGGTACAGCTTACGGTTGGAAAATCCGCTCATTTTGACGCTAAAGCCCAGCTCTCTGAACAAGGTGTTCCAGAACGGGTACATTTCGTACATGTTAAGCCCCATAGGCAGACCGATTACGCCGCGCGTGCCCTCACCCTCGGGAAGAGCTGCCAGCTTGGCAAGCTTATATTCATACAAATTGAGCGTATCGTCCTGTGCCTTATTGGTCACGGGCTTTTCGCATCTGTTACCGCCGATGAACCTGCGTCCGCCACCGAAATCGTTGACGGTCAACTGACAGCGGTTGTTACAGCCGTTACATGTCACGCTCTTGATCGCGTAGGTAAAGCCCTTCATGTCCTCGTAGGACAGAATGCCCGAATATCCCGTGCCCTTATGCATCTGCTTTGCGTACAAAGCAGCACCGAACGCGCCCATCATGCCCGCAATATCGGGTCTGATAACCTCTACGCCAATCTCCTGCTCAAATGCACGAAGCACGGCATTATTGAGGAAAGTACCGCCCTGCACCACGATCTTTTTACCAAGCTCGTCCGCAGAGTGCACGCGAATGACCTTATAAATAGCATTCTTGACAACGCTGATCGAAAGACCTGCAGAGATATTCTCCACGCTCACGCCTTCCTTTTGCGCCTGCTTGACCGAAGAGTTCATAAACACGGTGCAGCGAGAGCCAAGGTCCACGGGATTCTGACCGAACAAGCCGAGATTTGCAAACTCGTCAATGGGATACCCCATAGCGTTTGCAAAGGTCTGCAGGAAAGAGCCGCAGCCGGAGGAGCAAGCCTCGTTTAAGAAAATGTTATCGATCGCGCCGCCGCGGATCTTAAAGCACTTCATATCCTGACCGCCGATGTCAATGATAAACTCGACGTCGGGCATAAAGTATTTTGCAGCTGTAAAGTGCGCCACGGTTTCCACCACGCCCACGTCAATGCCGAGCGCTGCACGCATCATATCCTCACCGTATCCGGTTACTGCCGAGGATACGATTTTGACCCTCGGATATTTCTCATACATTTCGATCAGGGTGCTACGCACAACGTCGATGGGCTTACCCTGATTGGATTGATACTTGGAATAAATGATAGACCCCTGTGCATCGGTCAGCACCACCTTGAGCGTGGTAGAGCCGGAGTCAATGCCAAGGTACGCGTCCCCCTCATAAGCCTCGCCCTCGCGACGGGGTACGCTATTCTCCGCATGACGCGCCATGAACGCATCATATTCTTCTCTGTTTGCAAACAGCGGCTTGAGTGCGGACTCTGTCAGCGAATCCGCCTTCTCACCGATAATTTCGTAAGCCTTTGCAAGGTCCACCTTTTCTTCGGCATAATATGCAGCGCCAAGCGCTACGAATACCAGCGAATCCTCGGGGCACGTGCCCGTGCAATCCAAGGTCTTGTCAAACGCCTTACGCAGCTCGGAAAGGAAGGTCAAAGGACCGCCCAGGTATACCACGTTGCCCTCGATGGGATGACCCTGTGCCAGACCCGTGATGGTCTGGTTCACGATGGCGTAGAAAATACTTGCCGAAATGTCCTCTTTTCTTGCGCCCTGATTGAGCAGCGGCTGAATGTCGGTCTTGGCAAACACGCCGCAGCGCGAGGCGATCGAATAGATCTTCTCGTAATTCTTTGCAAGCTCGTTCATCTCGCCCGTGTCGATCTGCATCAAGGATGCCATCTGATCGGCAAACGCGCCCGTGCCGCCTGCACAGGTACCGTTCATGCGCACCTCAAGGTTGCCCTTCAAAAACAGGATCTTTGCATCCTCGCCGCCCAGCTCAATGACCACGTCGGTATCGGGCAGACGGTGGCTGATTGCGACCTTGGTGGCATACACCTCCTGCACAAAGGGCACTCCCGCGCGCTCGGCAAGACCCATGCCCGCAGAACCGGACACAGCGCAGACCACAGGCTCGGTAATATTGAACTTTTCGATCAAACCCTTGATGACCTCACGGGTCTTCTCCTTGATCATGGCAAAATGACGCTCATAGCTCTTATGGAGAAGGTTGCCGTTATCATCCAGCACGACACACTTGATGGTGGTCGAGCCAATGTCAATGCCTATTCTCATATGCTTTTTCCTTATTTAATCTTGTTGATGTAACTCAGATAGCGCAGCGTGATCTTGGACCACTTGAAATCCAGCTTCTTGAGCTCCGCTACCGTAAACTCGTTGCTGATGGGTACGTTTGCAGAGGACGACGCAATGGCGTGATAGAACGAAAGCACCGCTACCTCGCGATCCGAGATGAACTCCTTGAGCGACTTTTCAAAAATATCGTCCGACACGCGCTTGATGCTGCGGAACAGCTTGCGCGAAAGCGTGTCGATGGTGAAAATGTGGGGATTGTACAGGTTGTAGATATTGTTGACGCGATCATGCAATGCAAGGCGCACGTAAGCGTCCGCACATTCGTCCACGGGGGTGAAGTCGATGGGATAATCCGCGATCTCCTTGCTGTACATTCTGACCTTCATCAGACCCTTATAGCGTCCGATAAAGCCGTTATCCTTGGCGTTCATGTGGAACTAGGCGTCCTTCATTCACCAAGTCAGGTTACCGATACGGAAAATGTTTGCCCCAAGTCCGTGCTCTCTTGCCAGCAGCACGCGCTCCTCTGCTAAATACTTGGAATGGATGTACACGTTTTGCGCATGCTCCTGCCCGATATCCAGGCTGAACTCGTCAAAGGTGGCCTCGGGGTTATGCTGTGCTACCGTGCCCGCACCGTGCA
>JAZOLE010000005.1:0-32052 GCA_045652835.1 Eubacteriales bacterium
CGCAACCCGATCATTCTGTTTTTGCACGGCGGCCCCGGCAATCCCACCTCCTGCCTTTCCTACCACTACCAAAAGCAGCTGGAGCAGGATTACACCTTGGTCAACTGGGATCAGCGCGGCTGCGGTCGCACCTTTTACGCAAGCCACGGCAAAGATTCACCCGTGAGCGTGGGGCAGATCTTGCGCGATCTTGACGAGCTGGTCGAGTATCTGTGCACACGCTTTGGTAAGCAAAAGATCATTCTGTTAGGATACTCTTGGGGCACTGTGCCGGGCGTACTGTATGCGAAATTGCACCCCGAGCGGCTGCATTGCTACCTCTCTGTCTGCCAATGCGTGCATATTCTTTCGGGCACGGTGTACGCTGCCACGCAGACCGCCGCACGTGCAAGGCTTGCGGGGGATCGGGCGCGTGCGGAGCGTTTGGAAAAAGAGATCAAGGACTTCTCTGCTCTTGATGAGCAATTTTCCAAAAGCGGCTTTATGGCATATGCCAAGCTGCGCGACGCGACCTGCGCTTATCAAAAAAACGCGGATTGCAAGTCCATGGCTGCCTATATCCGCACGGGACTGCTCTCGCCCGACAGCCATTTGCTTGATCTGCGATGGAAGCTGCGACAAATGCTGCTGCCGCACGCCTATTTTGCGCATGAGTCACCGCTCATTTCTTATCTGAGCATGGAGTTTGATCTGCGCCGTCTGCCGCCCGATTTTCGCACGCCAGTATATTTTTTGACCGCGGACGATGACCGCATCTGCCCTGCCGACATGATTGAGGATTATTACCGCAGGGTCTGTGCGCCCGATAAGCGCATCCTGCGCATTCCCGATGGGGCGCATACCGTGTTTTTTGATAAGCCTGAGGTGTTTTGCCAAGGGGTGCGGGAGCTTTTGACTAAGTGTCAAACCGGATGAATAATCCTGTTATGGCGAAAGAGTGTCCATACGGTACCCCTTCCACCGCGGACGTTCCGCTTCACTACGTTCTCGCTCCACTGCGGTCCCCCCTTCCCCTGCGGGGACGGCTTTTTTGAGTTGCCCATAGCGGATAGCCGCATAAGACGGATGCGCGCTGCAAAGCCGTCCCCATAGGGGAAGGGGGACCGCAACGAACGGAACGCAGTGGAGTGAATGTCTGCGGTGGAAGGGGTGCCAATGGGTAACTTTCGCGTCTTAAACATAAAAAGAGGCTGCCTTTCGACAGCCTCAGTATTTTTAGTTGGTCAAAATGATGCTCTGCAGATGGAACTCGTCGCCGCGTTCACAGCCGCTAAAGAAATCCAGGCGAAGCTGGTGCACCGTGCCGCTCCAAACTCCTGCCGGCAGCTGCACGCGTGCGGTGTGCCATTCCCCGTCGGCAATCAGGTCAAAGACGACCGAAACTCCGCCCGTGGGATGCACGTATTGCCCTGAGCACAAAAAGATTTCAGCTTGGTAGTCATCTTTTCTGTTTGTCGTGGGTATGCGGTAGGTGACCTCGATCACGCTGTAATCGTCCGCGTCAAGATTTGCACCGTTATCCTCGTAACGGATATGCACGTAAGGATCGTGCGGCTCAAGTATCTTTAGGCGATAATAGCTGTTCTCTCTGAACGAGCCTGCACAGTTATGAAAGCCGTCAAACAAATCGCTGCGGTCGCTCTCGGCAAAGTTGATATGCGAGTACGCCTTGTTGCCCTCGGGCTCCAAGGTGACGCGGTCGCCCCATACGGTATCAAGGTAAAGCAGACGCTTGTACAACCAGTTATAGACGAAGTTGGCAGCGTCATCGTGCGTTTCAAAGCCAAATACGTCGTCTGCCTGGTGACCCTGATTCATCGTGCCAAGGATGCGCCAGCGGTCAAAGTTGCGGTTAAATGCGTCCTTGTGTGCCGTTGCATCAGCCAAAATGGTCTCGCAAATGGCAAACAGCTCGTCTCTCTGCTCCATCCAAACAGGCTCGCACATCTCGTTGAACCAATCCGCCTGACAGAACAGCACGAACCACGGGTTGACGCGCACGCCGTCACTGTAAGAGAAATTAGCAGCGTACATGCCCTTGGTGGAGTGGGTGGTGTTGTATCTGGTGTTGGCAAGTGCAAAGTCATAGTCCCACGGAGGGCCGAAGGTCAGCTTCTTTGCACCGTCGGGAGAAAGATCGATATACATATTGAACGTACCCGAGTCGAGATTTTTGACGATCTCGTCGGTCATGTACATGCGCAGCGCGGACTCAATATCCACGTAAGCGGCAATGGTCTCAATCTGCTTTTCACGCTCGGTCGTACCCGTAAACGTGGTCTTGCGCACAAGCTCCCAGTTCTCGTCAAGCTCATAGTAGGTATTTTCCATAATCGCAGCGTAGCAAAGACGCGCGATATTGCCCACTACCTTGGCGCAATAGTCGATCTGCTCACGCGTGTAATCGCCACCCGAGGAAAGCGAGAAGTTACCGCCGCCAAAGCTGCCCACAGCACCGAGAGAATCGGTGATGTGACCGCCGCCGTAGCTGATCTGTACGGTGTTAGGTTCGTCGGTTCTGCCGCCCTGCCCTACCATGAGATAACCGATATTCAGGTTGGTCTCGGTATCTTCCTTTTCATAGATATCCACGCGGTGCGGATTGATCTGCGTTTGCTCGCAAAGCAGATACACGCCGCGGTAGTCGCCGTTGACGTAAAGCTCCACCCAAGTGCAATCGGATGCAAAGGAATAACCGCCCAGCAGCACGTTGCACATACGGAAGGAAAGGCTGTTACGCATGAGCGAATAGTCGAAATAGTCCGCCATCAGGCACCAAGATTTGCACTTTGCGCCGTCATTGAGCCCAAGCATATTGCGCTTTTTGTCAAATTTGAGGCGGAAGGGCTTTTTCTCGGTACCGGCAGTAGAGTTGCCGCGCACACGAATCGATGCGCTAATATCCTCAAACTGCATAGGCTCGGAGCAATTCTCCAAGGTGACCGTGCAGGATTTGTAATTTTCCTTGTCGGTGATATCGTGCCCATCGTTGGTATCAATGCGCAAAATGGGCAGCGACCAGGTCTGCTCTACGGGAGGCTGTTCGGTGCCGGGCTCGGTTTCGGTTTCGGTTTCGGTGTCCGATCCGGGCTCGGGCTCTGTTTCGGTCTCGCTACCGGGCTCGGTTGTATCGCCCGGCTCGGGCGCGGTTTCCGGATCTCCCAGCGTTCCCTGTACGCCTGGAGGCGTATCTGTATCGGATTGCGTCTCTGCGCTCGTGGGTAGTTCGGTCGTATTCTGCTCGCCACCGCTCTCATTACATGCGCTGAGCATGGGCAAAAGCATGGCAAAGATCAAGCACAAACACAGGAATAAGGATAAGTATCTGTTTTTTCTCATAGATATCCCCTTTCTGTTGGTATTATCGTGCATATATTTTACCAAAAAACGTGACAATTGTCAAGTCATTTTAATGGAATGTGCGCAAGAGAGCATATTTTGCATGGTTGAAATTTTTCTTTGTGCAGACGGGGCGTCGAGGGCGCCGCCCCCTACCGGTTGGGGGATTGATTTTCCGAAATCATTTTCAATATGCTTCGCAAAATTCTTCGGTCACCGTTCGATTCTTGTTATCAAAGTAAATCTAAACCTAAAGCCCGAGGGGAATTAGAACCCGTATTTGCGCCAAAAGTCATATAAATCTTATACTCAACCGGCGCAAACCATGCACACCGCGCTATGCGCGGAGTGCGGGGTTCTAATTCACTGAGGGGACAGCAAAAAGAAAGAGAGGCTGCCGATGGCAGCCTCTCTTTCTTTTTGGTGGACCCGAGGGGAATTGAACCCCTGTCCGAAAGCCCGTTGATACGACCTTCTCCGTGGGCAGTCTGTTATTTAGAATTCCCCCTTCGCACCGTCAACAGACAGACTTTGCGGCAGGGTAGCCATTTTGTGCATGATCGGTTCAATGGCGAAACACCGATGCACGGTCACCGCTCAATGACGTTGGGGTCTCGGTCGCGGTAGTCCGAGAGCAACGGGCAAGACCGCAGTCTTGCAGCACTGCCTAATTAGGCAGCCAGAGCAACGTTAGAGTTGTCGTTTATTTTTTAAAGTTGGACAGTTTATCGGGATTATCCGGCCCGCCACGCTTATCGTATCGCAAAACCCCCGTCGAAACCATTGCGGGCCCATGCGATAACTCTATTATTATATATCATTCCCGTAATTTTGTCAAGCATGAAAAACGTCGGAATATAAAAATCACAAAAACCCTTGATTTCCTGCCAAAACCGTGGTATACTATAAGTGCCAAACAAACTAAATATGCTTTTTTCGTATTTATCATCCAAGGGGGTACTATACCCTTTTTCAGTCAATACTATCATCAATGAATTTGATAAAATGCAAATTCCGTATGGTGATAGTATGATGAATACGATAACTGTATCTGGTTTGTTTGGCGACGACCGGAATTTGCGTTTTTATGCGTCGACTTCGGTCGGCGCATTTTTATTCTTCGGGGGGCACCATAATGGCATTGATCAAGGTTCAAATTCCTCGTTTCATCACGGGCGTCGAAAATCAAACACCGTGTTCTGTCACCGTGTATGTTAACAATCAACCCGCTTGGTACGGTTACAGCGGTCAAATTGCGGTATTTGAGGCAGAGTGCGCTTGCCAAGTATCTTTTTTGATCAAGGACGTCAATTTTGCATATCCTCTTCCCTATTTTGAGGATATTGTGATTTCGGGAATTTTAGAGCCCGAGCAGCAATACGAAATCATCAAAACAAGTACCGCATTTGATATTGTCAGGAAATGATAACCTGAAGGGTCACACCAAAGATCGGTTTGGTGTGACCCTTTTTATTTGCGGGCGATCACTGATCGCCCCTACCGATGCCGGGAGCAAGACGGTGCCCTACAAAATATGCTACATTCCCCTTGCAAATTTTGGCAATTCATGTTATAATCGTATCAATACGACAAAAGGATGTGTGAAATGTATTACAAGCACAATTTGGATTACAAATACCCCGAGAGGTGCGACGAGCACATGATCGAGGTCAATGCGCTGCGCGAGACCGTCTTTGATGAAAGCTACCCGTATCTGCGCAAGGATTTTGCCTTCAAGTGCCTGCGCTCGATCTACTGGTTGGGGCTGCAGACCATCGGGTTTCTTTTGGTCAAGGTCACGCACGGCTTGCGCGTGTATGGCAGAGAGAACTTAAAACCTTACAAAAAGCAGCTGAAGGGCGGCGCGATCACCATTTCCAACCACGTTTTCTACTTTGACCTGATTTGTGTGCTTTGCGGCATTCGTCCGCATCTGCTCTACTTCCCTGCCTGGAAAACCAATCTCAACGGCTCCAACCGCCTTTGGATCCGCATGTCGGGCGGTATTCCCATCCCCACAAACAGCATTCGTGCCATGATCAAGTTCAAGCAGGCGATGCAAGAAGTGTTTGAGAGCGATAAGTGGATGCACTTTTACCCCGAAGGATCGATGTGGCTGTTCTACCCCGACATTCGCCCGTTCAAGCCTGCGGTGTTCAAGTATGCGGTCAAATATGACAGACCCATCATCCCCTTGACCATGTCCTTCCGTCCGCGCAAGGGTATTACCAAGCTGTTCACCAAAAAGCCGCAGGTCGATCTGCACGTGGGTGAGCCGCTGTTCGCGGACAAGTCCCTCTCCCCTGCCGAGGCTGCAAAGGAACTGCAGGCACGCGCGTACCATATCATGCAGGTCATGAACGGCATCAATCCGGGCGACCCCAACTACCGCGTAGATCAGGACCCCGACAAATATCAAAAGACGATGTAATATGGAACAGTACTATGACGTTGCCGTGATCGGTGCAGGACCTGCGGGCGCGACCTTTGCGCGTGAGCTTGCCGCTCGATTGCCCGATACGCGCATTTTACTCATTGACGGTCAGACCGACCACAACGCCAAACCCTGCGGCGGCTTGCTTTCCCCCGACGCGCAAAAGGTGCTTGCCGAATTTGCGCTGACGCTGCCGAATGCGGTGCTTGCCGATCCGCAGATCTTTTCGGTGCACACCATTGACCTTACCGCGTGCGTCACGCGCCTGTATCAGCGTCACTATCTCAACATGGACAGGCTTGCCTTTGACCGCTGGCTGCTCTCGCTTTTGCCCGAGAGCGTTCGGGTGGTGTGTGGCAGATGCCTTGGCATTCAACGCAACGATGGCTTTGTGCTCAAGGTGCAGACCGAGGACGGCATGAAAGAATTTCGCGCCAATGCTTTGGTAGGCGCGGACGGTGCATCCTCGATCGTGCGGCGGCAGTTTTTCTCTCGTCAGCCATACAAATACGTGTCGGTTCAGCAATGGTTTGCCACCGCTGAGCCATCCATTCCCGCTTACGCCTGTATTTTTGACAAGGCGACCAGCGACAGCTGCTCGTGGCTGATCCGCAAGGACGGTCACACCATCTTTGGCGGTGCATTTGCCAAATCGGGCAGCCGCGCTGCTTTTGAAGCCCAAAAGGCGCGACTTGAGCAGCATTTGGGCATCTCGCTTGGGCAACCGCTCAAAACAGAGGCTTGTCAGGTCTGCTCTCCCCGTAAATTGCGTGATTTTATCACGGGCAAGGATGGCGTGTATCTGATCGGCGAGGCTGCGGGACTGATCAGCGCAAGCTCGTTTGAGGGCATCAGCTCAGCCATGCTTTCGGGACGCATGCTGGCAGAATCGTTTACAAAGCAAGACCATGCGCAAATCTCTCGCGCATACCGCGCAGCCACAAGGCCGCTGCGCTGCAAGCTGTATAGCAAGACTTTTAAGCGACGCGTGCTGTGCTCCCCTATTCTTCGTAAAGCAATTATGAAAAGCGGCGTGCAAAGCGTCAATATCTATCAAAGGAAAAAATAGCGTGAAAGTTCATGTCATATTCCCATTTACTGAACCATCACGCTTAAAGTTCACCTAAAAATGGGTCCGTGCCCATTTTTGGAGCAAAGCTCCGCGGCGAACTTTCCATTACTGTTTGAGCCGCCATGGGCGGCATGGAGGTTATTATGATCATCGAAACCAACGTTACCAAGCTGCGCGACCCTTACGTTGTGGTTGCAGACGGCATCTACTACGCTTACGGAACAAACTGGCAATGCTACGTCAACAAAAGCGGTCGCCTTGACGGTGAATGGAAGCTTTCCGAGGTGTCGCCCACGGTGATTGTGCCCGAGGATTTTGTCAAGCAAAACTGGGCGCCCGAGGTGCACGTTTACGGTGGAAAATATTACATGTTCACCACCTACTTCTCCTCCAAGACCCAACACCGCGGCTGCAGCGTATTCAAAGCCGACCATCCAGAAGGACCCTTTGTGCAGATCTCGGACGGTCATTTCACCCCCGACGATTGGGATTGCATTGACGCAACGCTGTATATTGACGAGCAAGGACAGCCCTGGAGCATTTTCGTGCACGAATGGACCTGCCTGCCCGATCACGTAGGCAAGATGTCGGTTGCCAAGATGTCGGACGATCTGACACACCTGATCAGCCAGCCTATTGACCTGTTCCGCGCGGATGATGCGCCTTGGTCTGCCGCAGGCGTGACCGACGGCTGCTTTATGTGGCGCACCAAGGGCGGCAAGCTGCTTATGCTCTGGTCCAACTTTGCCAAGGACGGCTACTGTGTAGGCATTGCAGAAAGCGACAACGGACGCCCCGACGGCAACTGGACGCAGCGCGAAAAGCGCCTTTATGGCAAGACAGACGCAGGCTATCCCTTTGACGGCGGCCACGGCATGATCTTTGCCGACGTGGACGGGCAACTGTACCTTTCCATGCACTCCCCCAACGATCCCGTTGGCGATCGCGATACCACCATGGTATTCCTGACCGTCAAGGAGCAGGACGACGATCTTGTCGCACAATATTAAAAGAAAAACAACCGAGCCAAGGCTCGGTTGTTTTTTATGGGTGAATTATTCGAATACAACGCCGGTGACAACGATCAGGTTTGCAATGTAACCAAATGCGCCTTCAGCGTTTCTGAAGTCAAAGGTCAGGTAGGTCTGGCCGTTATACTCAACCTCGGTCAGATCGATCTCAACGGTTCTCAGAACCAGAGAAGCATCGGACTTTTCATAGTTAGCAAAAGCAATGATAGCATCATCTGCAGGAGTCAGCTCAAATGCGGTGCCTTCCTGAATACCGGCTGCGGTGTTGGTCAGCATGACTCTCTTCTGCGTTGCGTTGAACTCATCGTCGTAATTGCCGGTAGCACCGTTGACGTCATAAGCACCTGCCATGTTACCGTAGGTAATGGTGACCTTGCTGTACTTGGAGAGATCTACCTCGCCAAGGTTGATAGAACCGTAGTGCAGCACAACCAGAGGATCAGCAGGATTCAGAGCGGGAGTGGTTGCAAGACCGTTGCCGGGCCAAACGTTGGGGTAGCTGCCGGTAATGGGAGCCTGGCTCAGATCAATCTTCAAAGAATTATCAACCTTAACCAGCTTGAACTCGGCGAAGATCTCCTCGTTGCCATCGAGATCCTTAGCCATCAGCGCAACGGTGTGCTCACCTGCGGACAGATCACGTACGGGAATGTCAGAGAACATTCTTGCAGCACCCTTGCCGCCGGGAACGTTAGCTGCAACGTGATCCAGCACGCCCTGCTCTGCGGGAGTGGAGAAGCCCTCGGGGTAAACAGCCTCTGCGCCGTCAATGGAGTAGCCCAGAACGCCCTCGGTCTCGGTAAAGAATGCTACCCAGCCTGCAACCTTGAGGTTGTCAACCAGGTTGTCAATTTCTGCAACCTTGCCCCAGCTCATGTATTCAGTGCCGGAAGCAAAGAACAGGTTGTCCATATCGATCTCACCGCCGTATACCTTACCCATAGCGTCGAAGGAAATGCCTGCGACAACCTTTACGGGTTCGGGATCGGGCTCGGTTTCGGACTCGGACTCAGACTCGGTTTCGGTCTGGGTCTCGGTCTCGGTTTCAGTTTCGGTTTCGGTCTCAGTCTCGGTATTTTCGGGAGCCTGAGTACCTGCTTCGGTAGTGGTCTGTGCATCGGTGGAATCTACGGAATTTTCGGGCGTGGTCTCGCACGCAACCATAACAACCGAGAATACCATGCAAAGTGCCAACAAAACAAGCAATTTTTTCATGATGTTTTTTCCTTTCGTATTTTGAATTCACTAAACAGCAATTCCTGAGAAGTCACCCAAATACTTTATCACATTTTGTTGCTTCTGTCAAGCAACTTTTGGGATATTACCCGAATTTTTACGCTTTTGTGATCTTACACCAGACCGCGCTGTCGCAGTCGGGGAAATCTACGCAAAGCGTGCTTCCCTGCAGCTTTACGCTGTCGGCTGCGCGTGCGGGATAGATCGCTTCAAGCACGGCATCCTCACCTACGTATTTGCCAAGATCGATCTCTGCTTGTGCCTGCTCCCCTGTCTTCCAGACAGCCAAAAGCAGCGTACCGCTCTCGCTTTCCTGCATACCAAGCGACAAAATGCCCTTGTCCGCCATTTTTGCAAGCCCTGTGGGATAAATGGGATAGGATCTAACCAAAACGTCGCGGTTTTGCTTATACAGGTCGATACCCTCTTTGATCAGCGCAAGATTTTGCGCATCCGCGCAATCAATGTGCCCCGAGAGATAAATGCAACCAAGCATGACCTGTACCATGTTGAATACCGTGTTATGTCCGTCCGCAAATCTTGCGGTAAACTCTGCGTTTGGCGCAAAGATTTCGCGGTGCTCGATCATCACGGGATAAGGATATCCCCAAATGCCTACGCGCTCGGGCGGCATGCAAGCAAAGAGTCCCTGCACTACGCTGGGCATGCGCTCGTAATATTCCTGGTCGCTGACAGATTGCATGTGAAAATGTCTCTCGCTTGCGTGATCGGCTCTCATGCAGCCTGACGAGCAGTTTTCAATGATCAGATCGGGAAACGCCTCATGCACGCGATCGATCAAAGCCATAAATGCAGCTTGATGGCGCTTTAATTCTTCGGGAGAAGCCTGACCGCACGCGCCGTCTACTCCGATACCGATATTCTGATTGTAGTCATTCTTAATAAAGCGAATGCCCTTGTTGTACAGACGCTCGAAAATGCCGAACACGTGCTCGCACACTTCGGGTTTGCGGAAATCAAAAAAGCCTCGGGTCTTGCCTATAACGTGCCCGTGTCGCGTCAAAAGTGCGCCCTCAATTCGATCAAGCACAGCTGCTTTACCGCTGACGCCCTCAACCTCCAGCCAGCAACCGGGCAGCATGCCCTTGCTCTTGATGTAATCCAGAATACCGTCAAAGCCGCCCTCGCCAAACAGGGAGTCGTTTTGCAGGTAGTCGCCAAGGCAATCACTCCAGTGCTCACCACCGCCAAACCAGCCTGCATCGATAACGAAATACTCGCATCCAACCGCTGCAGCCGCATCAATCAGCGGCACAAGCTTTTCTCTTGTGGGCAACGCCCACAGGCAGTTCATGTAATCGTTAAAACAAACCGGAATGCTGCCTTGCGGAAAATCGCGTCCGATGCGTGCGCGCTTATAAGCCGTCAGCGCGGCAACGGCTTGCTCAAAGCCGCCCTTAACCTTGCCGTAAAAAGCAAGCGGCGCGGTATAGCACTCTCCCGGCTGCAATGCATAGTGCCAGCCGTCATGCCCCTCGTGGCATGCGGAAAGCAGCACGTTAAGCCACAGATCGCTGCGATAGCCGCCTACGTTGATCTCAATATACCAGGAGGCATGCGTCGCAATCTCAAAATACCAGGTTTCGCCAAGCTCGGTGTCCTCCAGCATGATCATGGGATAGTGGCGGCATGTTGTCCACGAGCCCACGCTGCCGATACGGAAGGCGCGCTGCGTGCCATGGTTATAGGTGGGATACAGCCCAAACTCTTCCACGTAACCACTTCTCCATTGCCCCTCGCCCTGCCAGGACGAATCGCACACGTGCAGCACAAAACGCTTTTGGTGCCAAGGCTTACCGCCCTTGCCGATACCGCTGACGTAACCCGAGGAAAAGCGATCCAGCATCAGCGGTTCACTTCCCGTATTGCGCACGGTAGTCAGACTTTCATACGTGCAGCCGTCAAAGGCTTGGCAATCCACCTGCACCTCGGCATCATAGCCTGCAAGGCGATAGGTGTAGCGACCGTTTTGTGCATCCACGGGCACGGGATTCATTGCCTCTGTTATGCGGCTGTGATAATCATCGTTATGCGCGGCGTTGGCGCTCAAATAATAAAGAGGGTGATCACAAAGCATAGTAAGATCTCCTTTTTGGTAGTATCTTAATCATACCTTATGATCACCCTTTTGTCAAGTATTGCGTCAAGTTTAGTGCAAAAAATACCCTATCAGCGCACTCGCCAGCGCGCCAAGCACAGCAGAGGCTGCATACCCGAGCACATGCTCCAGCAACAGCCCGGGCTTGCGCTCAAGTGCTGCTATGCGCGCCTCTTGGTGCTGTGCCAGCTGATCGTATCTATCCACCATCTCGGTCAGCTTAATGGTGCACTTTTCCAAGGAGTCGATCTGCTCGCCATGCTTGGAAAGACGCGTCTCAATTCTCTCATGCCTCTCCTCGCACAGCGCTCTTTTGTAGTCAGGTAAGCTCTGCATATTACTTGTACTCCTGAATAAGCGAGCAAATGCGATAGTTGCCCTTTCCCTTGATGCGCACGCCAAGCGAATGGCAGGCACGCGGCTGCAAGGGCACGTACCAAAGTCGGCTGCCATGGGATTGCAGCGTTGCGCACTGCTCCCACTCCAGCCCGTCATAGCTGACCTCCATCGTCAACGTGCTTTCTGCATCGCACCACACGCGTACGCCAAGACGTACGGGCACAATCTCTCCGCGCGTATCGTCGCAAAGCGGATGAAATTCGGTATAAGACTCCACGTCTTCCATCGGCGTGCCGTTTGAGGTGGCGTCCCTACCGATCACATACACAACGTTGTTATCGCAATAGGCATATACGTCACCGCTCAGGTATCCGAGGTAGACCACATTGTCACCGTCCTCCTTATGCCATGCTTGGGTCTGTGTATCGTATACATACAAAGCGCGCACGCCTTGCGTATCAACCGCGCTCAGGTAGTAGCGTCTGCCGTCGGTGGTAGCAACACCATCCTTAAGATGCGTGCCCAATGCCTCGGAAATCACCTTGGTGCTGCCACCGCTGCAACTGATCACGCCATTGTCCGAAAGGTAGATCATACTGCCGCCTACCGAGCAAAGCGATGCTCCGCTGCCCTGTGCCACACCCGACAGGCAGGTCTGCACGAGTGCATAGTTCTCGGGGCTGTCGCCATACACCTCCACCATACAGTTGCTCTTGAAGAATACAGGGTGACCTGCGTGCATGACGCACCCGGTAAACGCTCCCTTATCGGCAACTGTTGCGCGATAGCTGCTCTGCGCATCCCCGTCATAGCGGTACCAGTTGGTCACCAGCCCGGGAGCGCATGCATATATGGTGTTGTCCGCATATCCCCATAACCGATCATCCGAGGTGCATATGCCTTGCAGCGCGGGAATATCCATGATCAGATAGCAGGCAGGTATATCGTCCGGCACAAAGGCATTTTCATCAAAACGCAGATCAAACTCCTCAACAGCGCGGATGGTAAAGTAACCGTTGTTACTCTTGGTACCCGTAATTCTGATAGAATCCCCGGGCTTGAAAAAGTCCCGGAAGTTAAAGTCCACGCAATGCAGCGTATTGTTTCGGATGGCGCGTGCCACACCGTCCTCGTCCACGTAATTCTGATTTTGCACCAATACGTTGGCAAGCAAAAGCTTCACCTGCTTGCTTGTCAAATGCCCGGTAGCGGTATCGTACACCTTGCCATCCGGCAAAACCAGCACATGATTGTCCAGTGAGCCAAATACCTTCTTTTCGGAATTGACGTTTCCAAGCAACAACATCCGATTTTCGGAAAGTGACATAAAAAGTTCACCGTCACATGCAATATAGAGGGCATTGGAGCAATGCATACCCTGCAAGCCCTGGGCAAGATTGAGCCATCTGCGTCTGGGTACTCTTGGGGCAATGACAGGATGCTGCTCACCGCTGATGTTTTCGCAATCATAAAAGCTGCGCTCTTCGCCACCGTGACGATGCCAAAGTCCTTTGGTAAAATCGTGCTGAACGCGGCGGCAGGTTTTAGTGGGTTCAAGTGCGGGCAGCATCAGCCTTCCCTCTTTCCAATGCGATCGCGCAGCTCAGGGGTCATATTTTGCTCGGAGATGTGCGAGAGCGCGTATTCCAGATCCTTGACCAGCTTGTCATAACCGCGCGCCAGCAAAAGCACAGACTCGCCTGTCTGCATAGACCGCACAGTGCTCTCCATGCCGCGCATACCGATTCCCGTTTTAGCCATATCAGTCTGCCCTCCTGCTCTGACCTACAAATCGGTTTTGCTCAGCCTGCATCAGCTGCGCAGCCTTGGTATCCTGAATTTCGGATTGGTCGAGCACCAGCGCATACTTGCGCTTGATCTTGACCCATTCTCCCCTTTTGATGACGCAATTTTTGCCGTTGATCGCTACGTACACGTCATCTCTGTAGCGGTCGTTATCCTTAAAAAGCTTAATGGCAATGTATTCCTCCAAATAAGCCTGATCGGCGGTCTGTGTGTTCATATAATCTCCTTTCTGCCCCGAGGGCTTATACCCTCGGGGCTTTGTGTGAATTAGTCGTTATCGTCAAAGGTGGAGGCAGTCTCAATTCTGACCATAAATGCCTCAACCAGACGCACGGTCACCTTGGTTGCCTTCCAACCCACGGTTGCGCGCTGGTTAAGCGGGTCGGACGTGCCTGCGCTGCCAAGCTGCTTAACGATCAGCTCAAGTCCGCCACCCGTAATCTCGGTCGTGCCGTAAGCATTTTCGCCAAATACCATGGTCGCATAAACGTCGCGACCCATCGCACCTGCCTCACCGGGATAGATCACGGTATCATCATCACAGGTAATGGATGCAAGCATGCTCTTGGTGCTGTCGGTATACAGCGTCATTTCGCTGGTCGTGTTAGCACCGACGTAGGCGCGCGTGCCACCGATCAGCACGTATCTGCCTGCCAAAGCGTCTTCCTTTACGCTGCCGCCGTCAAAGGCAATCAAGCTTGCGTTCGTATAACCGCCACTCTTGTTGATGCGCAGCTCGCGTGCATTGCTTGCCAGATCCTCTGCATGGAACACCTTGGCTTCACCGGATTCGATAAAGCGCACGCCCTCGATCTTACCGATCTCGCCCTCGATGATACCCGAGGGATCAGCATACTGATTGGGCGTTTTCCAGTTGGGATCGCTCATCAGATCGTATGCGCAGTCGGGGTGCACAATGGCAATATAGCTGCCCTTGATCTTCTCGGCATTCTGATTCTTAAGGAAGCGCACCGCACGGCGAATGGCGTCAACCGTCAGATAGTGGTTGCCGCTTTCCTGACCACCGGTCAACAGATATCTTGCGGGAACTGCGTTCTCACCGTACTGCACGTTTGTACCGCCTGCAAGCACCTCACGGGTAATGGTGTCCAGCGTTCTGCCTGCCTGCGAGCCAAGCAGCTTGGTTGCCATGCAAAGGTTGTTGTCAATGGCGGTCAGGATGAGCAGGTCGGTCAGTTCCACGTAGCCACCGTACTGTGCCACGGTTGCCTCCAGCACCTCCATGCTGATGCTCTGGCCTGCGGGGGTGACACCCTCCTTGATGGGCTCGGTCAACTTGGGCAGCGGATTGTAGCGACGGAACTGCACCGTCTTGCCGCCTCCCTGCGGAATGGTATGCTTCTGTGCGAACATATCGTGCACAAGAGCAGGCTCGGCATTGTCGATCAGATAATCGGAATAGTAGGTCTTCATCTCCTCGGAAAGACCCATGCCTACGGTGTATGCAACGGTAGAGCCCGTTGCTGCGTTGACGGTACCCTCAGTACCCATCACGTTGGTGTCTGCAGCAAAGCGCTGCAAGTCAATCATTCTGTTCTTCATAAAAATTCCTTTCTAAAATGTAATGTGCTCTCCCTTGGCGGCACGCTCGGCAAGCACGGCTCGCTGCGCACGCGTCAATCGGGAGGCGTGCCCCGTCTCGGGGGCTGCATCACGCAATCCGTTTTCATGCGGTCTTGCGTGACGGATGTGGACCGCCCCCATGATCTGTCGGGCGGCTTGTGCCGCTGCATCCTTGGCAGCGGCAGTTTTGAGGTGATCAAGCGCGTAAAGCTCGTACACCTTGGTCAGCGACACCTCGGATACCCCTGCAAATCCCTGCAAAAGGGCTGCAAAGGCGGGATCGTCGCGCAGCGCAGAGAGGTCAAATTCCGGATATTTTTCCTGCACCCTACTCTGCTCACTTTCCCAATCTCTTTGCACAGGGGCAAGCAGCTTTTCAATGCGCGACGGCAGCTGCTCGGGATCTTCCAATCCCAAAAGCTTTGCCGCGCTTTGCAAAAGCGCACTGCTCTGCTTCTCTGATCTGAGTCGCTTTTGGATAATTTCGGAGACGTGCGCAGCATAAAGCGCACTGTAGCGTTCGGAGCTGATCAGCTCCTCCCACTCGCGCTTTGCCGCGTTTTGGCTCTCGGCGTCAGAGTCCTTGTGTAACTGCTCGCCCGTGCTGCCGCTCTCCGTCGGCAGGGTGCGCCCGTCGTCGGCGACCGTGGTTATAGTTTGTTCGACCGTTTGCATGTGTGTTGTGTCCTTTCTCAATCTATATGTAATTCGTCGTCATCGAAACGTAGGCAGGGTATTTCTCCGCAATGGCACCAAGTCCGCATACCGCCATATCAAAGGCGGCGCTGCGCTCGGATACCGTGATCATGGCATAGCCGTCTGCAAGATCAGCCTCTGCGGTGCAATCGTCGTATTCCTCAAGATACGCGGCAAGCGACTCGACCAGTGCCGAGACAGCCGCACATACCACGTCACCGCCGCTTGCATACCCCGCATGCCCGATCACCTCAAGGCTATAGCCCTGCGTGCTCTGCGCGGCATTTGCTTCAATCATGCACAGTCCCCCTCTCCCTGATCATCTGCTTGACCTTACCGATGCCCTCAAAGTCCATCATTTCAAGCAGGATCAGCGTTTGTTCTCTTTGCTCGGGCGAGAACGCACCCTTATCGTAAAGCGTCAGAGCAAGCTCGTTGGCTGCTTCCTTGGAAAGCGGATTTGCCACGCGCGCCTTGACCGCAATATCAAACACAGGCTTGCGCATATACGCTTCGCCCTCGTCCTGCAGCACGGTCATGGCAAGAATGCCCTTGTTATCGTATTGCAGATACTCCTGCCCGTCCTCACGCGTGATGCGGAAGGTGCGCGACTCACCGTAAAACTGGCGGATCAGCTCAATGACCAAAGTCACCACACCAACAAAGGCGCGATTGGATGCGGCAATCACGTCACGGGCATTCTTGTTACCTGCCTCCTGCAATGCTTTGATTGCCGTTGCAGCCGTAATGCCGCCCGAAAGCGAGCCTTGCGAAACGTCGCGGTTGCCGGTGGTCTCCTTTAACTCATCGATCTTGAGCTTTTTGAGCGTCAAAAGACCTTGATCAAAGGTATCGATGCGGATCTGCTGCAGCTTCTCCTCTTCAATGTCGCCCTCCACCTCCACAATGCGGCGGTCAAGGTCCATAAAGTCCTCCTGGTTGATACCCAGGCTCTTTTTCGCCCAAAAGCGCACCTTGCTTGCCCAATCGGCATATTCCATAAAGTTGGCGTCCAGGCGGTCGATGTAGATCTGCGGCTGCTTTGCTACAGCGATCATGCCAAAGCCATAGCATTCTCCCTCCTCGGGGTACATAACGTCCAGCACCACGGGATACATGCCGTGGTCATACCAGCCGCGCTCGGCATATGCGGGATCGTTTTCCGAGGCGTAAAGCACCACGCCCTCGGCAAACTTGCAATAATGCAGCACCTGTCTGCCGTCCACCTTCTTTTTGTAATACCAATCCACCACAACCGTCTTGCCATCGTCAGTGCTTGACAAAAAGATGTCCTCGGGATTGCTTTTGCGCGTCTTGCGCTCAAAAAAGGCGGGATAGGACTGCTCCAGGTGCTCGGTATCTGCCTTGGCAAGCAAAAACAGATGCTTGCTGTCCTGCAGATTGCGCACACCCGGCTCCCAAAACAGGTTGCCGATATCCACGCGACGCACGTCCACGTCACCAAAGCCGTTTTCCAGATCGTTGTTCCAAAATACTCCGTAAGCGCATACGCCGTGCTTGAGCTTTTGCCACAGGTTGTCCGAATAAGTCGCGTCAAACGCGCAGCGGTCAAGAATGACCGGAATAATGGCGGAGAGCATATCCGCTTCTCTCTGATCCCCCTGCTCACGTGCAAGGCAGGTGCAGGTGGGCAAATGATCCATCATATCGGCATGGCGGTTGGCGATGCTGTTGAACATCCATGCAGAGCCGCCCAGATCGCGCACCTCGCGCGATGCGCTGCTGCCGTATCTGCCCTGCCAATACTGCTCGTCCTGCGCAATGCGCGTGTCCAAGGGACGCTTTGCCTCTCGCCAGGTGCGCAGCACCTTTGCCGCCTCGACAATCTCCTTTTGCCCGATCGGCAGCTCCGCTTCCTTGCTTTTCTTAAAAATATCTTTGATTTGCATTGATTCTCCTTATCTTGCAAGCGGGTCAAATGCACTTGACACCGCAAGTTTTTGTTGTCTGTTTTTGATGATGGGGTGCGCCATGGCAACGTAACGGCACTCATCATAAATATGATCCTCACCGTCCGTGTCAATGTCCTCCACGTCTGCCGAGTCATAAACCAGCTCGGGGATGGTGCGGATAAAATGGCGGCAGGTAGAAAACACGTAAAACATGGGGATCCCCGCACCGTCAAAGGTAAGCCGCGCATGCATCTGCGCCTTACCCGCCAAGCGCGAGTTGTCCGCCCGATCCCAGTAAACGCCCTGTTTTTCCATGATCTCCGCAATGCTCTCGCCGCCGTTTTTCTGTCTGATGGCAGGGTCAGCCACCCCCGTGATAAATCTGCCGCGCAGATTTGGGTCATCGGCTTCTATCTCGCGAATGCGTCGCGCCACCTGCTCAGCCCCCCAGCGCAAGCCCTCGTTTGGTGTGCCGCTGCAGCCGTACAGCTCACGGATGCGGTACATGCGCCCGTCATGATCAAAGGCGTACCAGCCCACCGAAAAGGGTCGGGTGTATCCCCAGTCAAAGCCACGGCACACGCGCCAGGACTGTGGAATTTGGAACGGCTCTATGACGTGCGTGCCCACGCGGTCGCGGTAGTGCTCGGGATCGTTACGCCACTCGGTAAACACCTGCCCTGCAAAGCAATCCCAATCACCGTACAAGAGTGCACGCCGCTCCTTTTCGGGCAACGCCGCCAAGCGCGTCAGATACCCCGGATCGTTTTGTAAGAGTATCTTGTTGTCAAACACGGTGGACGGCACGAAAATGCGCGATCGCCACCGCACCTGCTCCTGCCCATCCGGCATGCGCACGCTGTGCTTTTCCCAAATGGTGGTCATGGGCTTGGCAGGCGTGATAAACCGCTGCTTGACCCAACCGTGCCCCACACCGCCCGGATTTGCCTGCGCACGCATATAGCAGCGCGTGCCCGCGCCGTTGGGGCGGTTGCGTGAGAACAGATAGGAATATTCATCCCAAGTAAACTGCGTCAGCTCGTCAAAATCGATGAAATCGTAACGCTTGCCTTGGTAATTCAGTCTGTCATCGGTGTGCTGCAGCGACCCGAAATAAATCTTTGCGCCCGACGGAAACACCCAAACGTGCTTGGAGTCGTTATACTTCGCTCCGGGATATGCTGCCCGAAACAGCTCGGCTGATCGGTCGGTCAGCTCGGAAAGCTGGGGATAGGTCTTGCGCAAGATCAGCCCACGGTAGTAAGGTATATGTACCTGCCGCAAGGACTCGGCTAAGGCGCAATCCGATTTGCCGCCGCCTGCAGCACCGCCATAAAGCGCCTCGTCCTCAAATCTTGCCATAAAGGCTGCCTGGCGCGGCTGAGGCGTCCAAATCACGCCCGTGCTCATGCGTCCTCGGGCGGCTCACCCTGCTCCATGATGGGCGGCAGCTCGATCACGCCGCCACTCTCGGTCTCGCTCTCCTGCTTGTCCTGCCCCCATTCGCTGCCGCAGCGATTTTGCAGCCAGAAGATCTCTGCACGCGTGTCAGCAGGCACGTGCGCCTCGTCAATGCCTGTCTGCAGCTCCTCATATTCCAGCAGCTTTTTACCCGAATCGGGGTCAAACTCGGTGCGCTTGACCTTATAGGTCTTTTTGACGGGTGTGGTGTACCCCACCGCCTTGCGGTGCAGCGCCTCCATGACCGCAAAGTCCGCACCGTTTTTATCATAAGCAAGCGCAGCCGCGATCTCGGGGTACCGTTTTTTCCATCGCTGCAGGGTTGACGGTGCAATCCCCATACAAGCAGCGATCTCGTCCTCATCCTTGCCCATGCAAGCCATGCCGCGCAAGAGTGAAAGGCTTTCAGGCGTCAGCCATTTCGCAAGGTCGCTCCTCATGCGCTTCCCCCATCTCGGTCAGATAAATGATAAAATCATCACCCGCATCCTCGGCACGTACCGCATATTTGCCGCATACCTCTCGGATCATTGCCTTGGAGATCTTGATATGCCCCGATTTGCCGTAGCAACGCTCCAAGAGATACGTGATA
Source organism: Eubacteriales bacterium (assembly GCA_045652835.1). Lineage (GTDB taxonomy): Bacteria > Bacillota > Clostridia > Oscillospirales > CAG-272 > SVQP01. The sequence continues at coordinate 19,623 of JAZOLE010000005.1, forward strand.
TACGCTGCGTAAATGCTGCTTGCCTGCTCATGCGCTCGAATCAGATCTTCAAGCGCTGCAATGCGCTTGTCTCGCCAAGCGATCATATGCGCAAGTCTGCCCTCATCCTGCAATTTTGTGTTTTGTTGATTGTTCACCGCTATACTTCCTTTCATAAAATTGATCCATAGTCTGCTTGATCACGCACCCTCTGTATCCGTCGGGATGTGCGCAATATTTGTAAACGATGTCCCTGCGCGCCTGCTTATCGGGAAAACGAAAGCGCGCGCATTCGCAATAGGTGTATCCGTCACCCTTCTCTCTTTGAAAATAGGGGCATGTCCCCGCAATCGGCATAATAACTCCTCCTTTGCTTGTTCAGGTTGCTTAACTTCTTTGTTCAAAATGAAAACCGACGCCAAGTCATCGGTTGCGCGAGTGGTTAATCTTGCTTAACTGTCATGAGTATATCACAGAGTTTTGAAAAAGTCAACCCCCGTTAAAATAAATTTTGCTTAACTTTTTTCGTGAAATCTCTTGACATTTGCTAAACTCTTTTGTATAATGAAATCGTAACATGAAAGCAACAACAAAAAAGGAGTCACGATATGAAACCCATTCATACCTTTACCGACAGACTTCGCCTTGCTATGGACGCACGCGGTGTGCGCGCCGTTGACCTTGCGCGCGACACAGGGCTTTCCAAGGCAAGGATCAGCCAATATACCAATGGTATTTACGTCCCCAAGGCAGACGCCATGCACAAGCTTGCCCGCGCCTTGGACGTTGCCGATCTATGGCTGGAGGGCTATGACGTGCCCATGGAGCGCAGCGCATCGGCTGTGCCCAATTATCCCGATATCTTCCCCATCGAGCGCCGCCGCATTCCTGTGCTTGGCGAGATCGCCTGCGGCACGCCTATTCTGACCGATGAGCAGCATGACAGCTTTATCATGTCGGGCACCAATCTTGACGCAGACTTTTGCCTGCGCGCCAAGGGCGACAGCATGATCGGCGCGCGCATTCAGGACGGCGACATTGTGTTTATCAAGAAGAGTGACATGGTGGCAAACGGTGAGATCGCAGCCGTGGTCATCGAGGACGAGGCAACGCTCAAGCGCGTGTACTACTACCCCGAGAAGTCCAAGCTGATCTTAACGCCCGAAAATCCCAAATACGAACCGCTGGTGTTCATGGGTCCCGAGCTTGACGAGATCCACATTCTCGGCAAAGCCGTGGCGTTCCAGTCGGAAATTAAGTAAGATAAAGCCCTTGCAAAACGCAAGGGCTTTTTGCTTTTACTTCAAAAGACGTGCAATGCACGCCCCTACGATGTTGTCGGCCATCCGTTTTGATAAAAGATCGTCCGTATGGCGCCCCTTCCACCGCGGACACTTCGCGCCGCTACGCTTTGCTCGTTGCGGTCCCCCTTCCCCTACGGGGACGGCTTTTCCGCACATCCGTCTTGTGTAGTTATCCGTCTCGGGCAACTCATAATAGCCGTCCCCACAGGGGAAGGGGGACCGCAGCGGAGCGAGTTTTGCTAAGGTACGATGCAAAACGAGAGAAGCGTTGCGGTGGAAGGGGTTCCCACACAGACGCTCCTTCATATCTTCCCTACTCTCACATCTGCTTTCTGATCTTCTCAAGTGCCCCTTTTTCAAGACGCGAAACCTGCGCCTGCGAGATACCGATCTCCTCTGCAATCTCCATCTGCGTCTTATTCTTGTAAAACCGCATGGCAATGATGTTGCGCTCGCGCTCACTCAGCGTGCGCATTGCCTCCTTGAGCGCAATGTTTTCCAGCCACGCATCATCCCCCGAGGTGCGGTCGCTGAGCTGATCGATGACGTAAAGCGTGTCACCGTTTTCATTATACACAGGCTCGTAAAGTGAAATAGGCTCCACAACCGCCTCCATCGCGCGCAAGACAGCCTCCTTTTTCTCACCGATCTTGTCCGCAATCTCCTGTGCGCTCGGCTCGCGCTGGTGCTGACGCAGCAGCTCTTCCCTTGCCTGCAGAGATCTGTAGGCAAGATCACGCACCGAACGGCTGATGCGAATGGTGTTGTTATCGCGCAGATACCGCCGTATCTCGCCAATGATCATGGGCACAGCATAGGTCGAAAACTTGACGTCCAGGTCGATATTGAAGTTGTCCACCGCCTTGACAAGCCCAATGCAACCCACCTGAAACAAATCGTCCATATTCTCCTTGCGGCTTGCAAAGCGCTGAATGATCGAGAGCACCAAGCGCAAGTTGCCAAAGATCAGCTCCTGCCGCGCCTCGGCATCCCCCTGCTTGGTGCGACGCAAAAGCTCGGTCTTTTGCTCGTCGGTCAAAACGGTCAGCTTGGCGGTATTGACGCCGCATATTTCCACTTTGTTATAATACATAAAAACTCCCCTTGACGCATATTTCGTCAAAGGGAGTTTTGCCCTTTCGGGCTATCTGTATGCAATTTTCCCCCAAGGGGATTTTTTCCTATAACGCAGCCGCCGACGTAGGGGCGATCAGTGATCGCCCGCAGTGGGTTTCATGATCAGCTTGTCTAACTCTTTCTTGATCCTTCTGTATTGCCATTTTCCCACAAAGGAGATCCGAAAAAATGTATATTCGACCGTTTCTTTTCGGTTATACGTGTAATTGATCGTAAAGATCATCGCGCGGCTTCTGTCAAGGGCAACGTCAATCGATTCCACACCGCTCAGCGCAACTTCCCTTCTGTCTCTTGCCAAAAGCCCCGTCACAATGCGGAGCCTGTTGCGCTTGTAATCTGCAAATATCCCCATAGAATACATATAGTAAATACCGAAAACGACAAGGCAAACGCACGCGATCAGTATCATCAGATCAATAAACGCAAAACCGCTGCGCAAACATATATCGGATAAAACGCAGATCACCAACGCAGACAACAGCAAGAATACGAACCTGACTGCTCGGCCGAGAATAAATACTCTTTTCATGCTATCCCCCTTGATCTTTCTCTTCAAGTGTCTTTGCAAGCACATCATATATTTGCTCGCGGCTTTCAAGCGCGTACATAACGTCGTCATCCGGCTCATCCACGTCAACCGAAATGCCGAATTCATCCGGGTAAATCTGCACGTCCACAAAATACTCCTTGTATATGCCCTGTATACCGATGCATTTGAAATCCTTTATCCAATCTATAAAGATCTCTACGTGTTTCATGCCAAGCGCAGCAAGCTTTTGTGTCATTTCTCCGCTTAAGTAGTCGGATAAAAGCAGATCAAAGGCATCCATGCTATCGGCTTTTTGGTCTAAATATTTTTGAATTTTCTTTTTCTTGGAAATAAACATGTCCTTCCTCTTTCAAAGTGCATCTCATAAACACAGAATGCCGGGGCGGGATTGTCCCTTACGTTCTTTCTCCAAGCAGGCTCCAAGCATACTCGGCTGCCGCGTCTTTATCCCTAAACTCTTGTCTTGCCGCATATCTGCCGCATTCGTAATCCAGCCATTTGGTGACTACGTACTTGCCGCATATGTTTTTGACGATCGTTACCGTAGCCTTCTCCATTTTTTTGTTCTTACAATTCAAGAAGTTACAAACGTACAGGCGCTCGTCAAACGCTTTATCTTTACTGCGTTTCATTCCTCTATCCCCACCCTGATTTTCTTCTCTTTGATCCGCTCAACCGTCTTCCGATCTCACCTTGGGGCGAGACTCACATATGCATCTTGCATTTCTTCATGTAATATAGCTTTTGCAAAGAAAGCAGCCCCAACGACATTGCACTATTGATAACACTAAGACATACCAATACGATAATAATCGCTGTACTTTGCTCAACGTTTCGAAAGATTGCCGCAAAATTTGCACCCAGTATTCCGGCAGTAAAGCCTATTGCCCCAATGCCGCTTTTTGCGGTTTTCTTTTTTTGATAAGTTCCCTTTTTCAGCGATCTGTGGGTTTGGATGCCGACAAATAACGGGATGCAGATAACCGGCAAATAAATCAGCAAAAACCACGGAGTAAATCCCTTCAACATGGTAAAATACATCAGCTCGAGAATGGACAGGTCAAAAACCCACGTCCCATATATGACCGCATCCAAGCACAAGGCATCTTGCAGCGTCAGTCCATACGAGGAGAGCTTGAACGTCGTTATCACGCAAGCAACAGAGACAATGAGCATGACAATGAGCAAAAATGGCCAAAATCCGCCCAATACCGCCCCCGGTGCCATTCCTCCAATCAAAGCAAACACGAGGGGCACGAAACATTGCGTCCTATATAATTTTTCGTCTTCTTTGAATGCCGAACCGGCAGAGACGTACTGAGATATCATATCTAAATTCATAGGTGTTTTTCAGCCCTCACTTCACACAAAGCGTCAATTTTCAAACAACACGATCCCCACAGGGCGATCTTCCATAGCAAACGTATCCCACCAAGCCGTAAACGCATCGTATGCGTCCTCCGGATACAAAATGATGCGTATTACGCCGACCTCGTCATCATCCGTCCAATGCACCGTGCATTGCAGTACGTTGATGACATAGGTTTCTCCCGTTTGGTTATCGGTGATCATTCTGAACCAATCGATATGCTTAACATAGGTGTCATCCTCCACCCAGTCTGTTGCAGTCACACCGTCATCATACTCGGTATCCATCAGAGTAATGCCCTGCGGGAACGCGGCAAGCACAGCATCGATATCCGCTTGCGCGACATCTGACGCCACGTTGGGTGCAAACAACACAGAGAAAGCCTTGGCGTCTTGGTTGCCTAAGCATGCTTCAATTTGCTGCATTGTCTGCTCGGCGCGTGCGCGATCTCTGTCGGTGGAGTCTGTGCAGCAGCACAGCACCGCACATATCGCAACACACAAGCATACGATCTGCGCTTTTCTACCTATCCATTTTGCACAAGTCGATTTCATCCTATATTGGGGTTGCTTAAAAAATACTTGATACATTTTTCTTCTCTCCTATGACTTTTCCCGTCCAATCGCAGATCACCCGACTTTGCATACCGATGATACAAACGGTTCCGTCATTCTTGTTGATATGAACCTCGCATATCACGTCATCCCCACCCCGGATAGCATACACCTCGGCATCCGAGCCGTCGCGCGCACTCCACCAGATCAAGTTCCATTGATGGGTTTTACGATCCAAACCTACTGCCAGATACGGCTTATATGCACCCTGCGCATACTGCACGTGCACGATCCAATATTGCAGAGCGAGAAAATCCGTATACGCCGAAAGATCCTGCAGCGGATAATAGCGCATGGTAGAGAGCAAGCTCTTATCATTCTGCACAGGCAAATAAATGCCCGTACTGTCATGACTAAAGCAACCGCGCCCCTCCAAGCTCCCAGTATAGGGCTTGCTCACGCGATGCTTGCTTAGCGAAAAATCTGCAAGGGACACCAGATAAAACACGTTATCATTCGCCACGCACAGCAACACCGTCTCGTCGGGTGAGATCACACCGTAATACACGTACGAAAAGCCGCCAAACTTTTGCAAAAGTACAAGCTGGTGGTTGTATATACTCACCGTTCTTCCCGAAAACAGTACGACATACGAATTTGTTACGCAGTATGACTCTGCATAACGCAAGTCCTTCTTGAACGCTTCGGTTAGCGGTATTTGTGGCTCAAACGATAGCATGCGCTCTCATCCTCCTTCTTCCATTCGTTTCATAGCACATCAAAGCTACCTGCAGGCAGCCTTTATTCCTCCATCTCCACCTTGCTTCTCTTCTCTTTGATGCGCTCTGTGAGCTTTTCAGGCAGGTCGGCAAGGTAGTTGATGCCCTTATCGATGCGCAAAAGGTCAAAGACGCAATTCTTAAACAGCGTGATGATCGAGGTGACAAACCAGATCGCAAGCACCGCGCCAAATGAATAGAGCACCATTTTCCACGTGGGAAGGTCAGCGAATTTGCGGAAGGAATGCCACAGCTTATCCCAATACCAGCCTGCGGAGCACACGTGCAGCACGAACACGCCCCACGTTGCCTTGGCGAAATTGGCGATCAGCAGCTTGGCAGGCTTTCCCTTGATCTTGATCTGCATAAAGAACAGAAGCAGCATGGTGGACATGATGACCATGCAGGGAGAGACGTAGCTGACAAGGTCGTCACGGTAATCGTAGGTCACCGAATCCTCTAGGATCAGCCCAAGCTCTGCTTGCTTTTCTATGTAGATCATCTTGAACCAAGCAACAAAGGCAGACAGCAAGAACGCAGGCAGCGTGACAAACCACTTTGCCCACTTGGGTGCACCGTAAATGCGGAAATACGCGCCTATGACGTACAAGCAGATCAGCCAGATGGTAGAATACCCACCGCCAAGGTTGTAATTGTCCTTGTGCATGATCAACTTAAAGATAGTGGGCACCTGCAGCCAAATGATGATGGCAATATGCTGCCAGCGGTTCAGCGAAAGCAAGCCTTTATTGATCAGCGGAATCAGCGGGAACATGAAGAAATACGCACACAGATACCAAAGCTCACGGTGCGACAGAGGGAGCAAGCCCGAAATCCACCACTCCTTTTGCACCTCAACCGAGGGAATGAAAAAGTGCGCAATGGCAGTGATAGTCGCAATCAGCACCACCGTCTCTACCCACAAAAAGATAAAGCGGCGGAACTTGAACTTGGTTTTGACGTTGGCAAAGCCCGAAATAATGGCATAGCAGTTGACCGAGCAATAGCCAAGCGTTTCCAAAAACCACGCAACCTGATAGTTGGTCGAAAGATACTCCGAATACGGGCGCACACCGCCGTGCCCCATGACGTGCAATAAGATCACAAGCATCATGGACACGATGCGGAACAACTCCACGCCCATATTGCGCTCGCTCTTTTGCGGCTGCGCAGGCAAAAGTTCGGCTTGTACCGTTGGTGTTTTCGGTTTTATCGTAAGTTCTGTCATGATAATTCTCCTTTTCTGTCTATCGTTACAGCGAACAATGCAAACCTATCGCTGTGATTTTTCAGTCGTAGTCAAGCATCCCATTTAACACCTTGGGATTCAAGCTTGTTGATATAATACAGCTTTACGAGCGCGTCAATTCCAATCAGCATCACGCAACCGACAAAATAAGATCCTATAGCGCAAAGATACAGAAGCGTATCCGTATCCAACTCAAGAGATCTGACAAACGATCTTACCAACAAGTGCGAGTGCCCCGCGCATGGAATCAACGGAAGAAGCAAGGGGATGAAAACCTCTCCTTTTTTCTTCTTGCGTAAGTAGCTGTTTGTTTTGGCTTTGCGGTGGATTTGCCAAAACGATAAAATCACTAATATCACAGGAATCACGTACGAAAGCCCATACCACGGTGCGTGCACACGCTCAAAGGCGATCATGCTCAGCCCCAAAAAGGCTCCGCTGTATGCCACACAGGAGAACGCAACGTGCGCTATGTCCTTTTTTCTTGTCATGGGCTTGCTTGCAATGATGATGCAGCATACGCAATAGGCTGCCGTCAACAAAAGAATCAACACCTCAACGACCGCGGTCAGCACATTATAAGTAAATCCAAGTGGCGACATGACCAAAAAGCCCAAGAAACAGCCTATTCCGTGCTTCAATACTTTTTTTCTGCTTATCAGCGGTGTAACTTCGCATCCGCTTTGTACGCACGCAAGCATATTTTCGATCTTCATAACCTTACTCCTTTACGCTCCAGCACACGGATACAGTACAGGTGCACAATACCGAACGCGCAAAGCGACAGCAGACAGCTCAAAAGGAAAAAGCCGATGGCAAGAATGACGTACAGCGTATGCTGCTCCATTTGCGCAAACGCAGGATGCAATGCCCTACCGAGCCAAAAGCCCGAGCCGGAAGCAGTAATGGCAGGCACGATCCAAACAGCTGCACTCCCCTTTTTGCGTCCCTTTTGGGGCATGGTCGGGCGCATGATGTACATAGACCATGCAGCAATCAAAGCAGGCACGGCAAAGGCAATGCCGTAAAGCGGAATACACGCCATTTCGCAAAACGCAGCGCTGTCCACCAAAAAAATCAGCGACATAAAAATGCTCAGTGCCGAAAAGGCAAGCACGCTCCTTTTGAGGGCATATTTGATAAACATCGCTATCACGGTACACAAAGCAAGCATACCAAGCAGCACGTACAGCATCACCGATAAAACGGGGGCTGCGGGAAAATCGAGCATACCGATAAAGATTCCCGAGATCAGTGCAAGGAAACCCAAACCCAAGGCATACTTGATGATCCTTGCGCGTGTCAGATGCGTATAGATCAGCCCCGTTGTTTTGAAATATTCGGTCATTTGCGCAACTTTCATACTGTTTCCTTTCCGATCAGCTGTCTTGCTCAAGAATCCCGATCATCTCTTCTGCAGTAATGGGATAATACACATTCAGCCCCATGTGCAAGTAATACTGATCTTCATAGCGGCAAATGGGAGCGTAGGTATACATAAAGTCATATTCGTATGCAATGAAGGTCGCCGTGCAGAGCTCTTGCATGTCTTGATTGTATGATATGGGCGCGGTCAAATCCACGATCTCTCCAAGCTTGACGGATGCCTGCGTACACCACGTGCCTTGCTTTGTCGGCACCTCGCACACAAGCTCTGCCGTCATGATATCGGGGATCGGGTAATCCTGCAACACGCAATAAAACGGCTGCACACCTTTGCAACTCAGAAAAATCGGTGTTCCATGTTCGGTTACGGCTTTTTCGGACACGTGTACGTCGAAATTACAGTAAAAATGCAATATTTTTCTTTGGTGGATCTTGCCTGCATATTGCATCCTTTGATCATCAAAATGCCAGCCTGTTCCATCCTGACCCACGTATACGTTTCCGTTATATATGACCGTGTTGTCCTCGCCGTGCAGCATCACGATATCCGTATCATGATACACCAGCTTTTGCAAAACAGGCTTTCCCATAAACAAGGGCTCGTCCGCATGATATGCGCGGTAGCGAAAAATCGGGATCGCCACCAATACCGTAGCCACTGTGCAAAGCAATACGGTTGCACAAATGATGGCAGGTAATGTTGATTTTTTCATAAGGAGCTCCTTATAGTTGACATTACTTTATGCTTTTCGGCATTTTTAACTTTACCTGATTACAGCTTTGCCAACCTGTTAAACACGAGCGAGAGGATCAAAAGCAAAAGTCCTGCAACAAGTAGCACGAATATTACTGTTTTGAGCTGATTTTTGCGGGAATCATACGTGTCCCCAACAGTATCTTTTGCATCATTGGGCAGTACCGTCTCAAAACGCACCTCTGCACCCTGCGTAATTGCCGCGAGATACTTTTCGGATATCTTGGCAAGATACACACCGGGAGCTTGACTTACAACGCTTTGGAAATGCTGCACCGCCGTCTCGGTCTCTTCCAAGCGGTAATACGCCATGGCATACAGGAAAAGTGCGTTGATCTCGGAGAGTCTGCTGCTCTTCGCCTTCGCTTGGCGCTGTTTGCAAAACGCAATACACGCATCATAGTCACCGTTAGCATAAGAGCGGTAATACGGCATTAAGGGAAAACTGCTCTCAAACTTTTCTGCGTTCCCGCTTTGATCGACATAATCGTAAAAGTCCTCGCACACCATCTGCAATTTTTCCATATCATCAAGCTCAAAATATACGCGCGCCAGTGCTGCGAAATACACCAACTTTTGCTTTTCCGATCCTGCCCTTGACATGCCCTTGGCACAAAGATTGACCACTGTTTGATAATCTCCCGTGTTGATTGCCGCAAGGATTCTGTAAGGTTCGGGAACGATCATAAATTTCTTTGCATCGATCTCGTATGCAAACAGTTCTGCATTCAAATCTTGCGTCAATATTGGCAAAAAGCTTTGATTGGCAAAGGTTCTGACCAACAAAGCCGTCGCTAAAAGCAGCACAAGACAAACCACAAGCGCCCATATAATATCCAACCAAATGCATGCTGCAAGAACGCCAAGCAAAAACAAAGCATACACGATTGTACATTTGATCATGTAGCTTTTAAATCCTTTTTTCATATAATTATTCTCCTTTGAGAGCGTATCTCACCCTTTTTGGTATATAACAATCTCCGAAGCGAAATAATTTGCGTTCTTTTAAAAAATCATTGGTTATCCTTGCCCGAAAGCACGGTTTTCACGGTCAGCGCAAGGATCTTTATATCCAGCATCAGCGAGAGGTTTTGTGCATACCACACATTCATGTCGATGCGCGCATCCCACGGCACCGATCTGCGGCCGTTGACCTGCGCCCAGCCCGTGATGCCGGGGCGTACCGAGAACATTTTGCGCTGCTCGGGGGTAAAATCCGCAAGTGGCATAGGCTCCCTGGGCAACACGGGGCGCGGACCGACCAGCGACATCTTTCCGCGCAGCACGTCCCAAAGCTGCGGCAGCTCGTCTGCAAAGCCGCGCAGCAGCAGACCGACGCGCGTCACGCGCTGCTCGCCTACGTACATGGTGCGGAATTTGTGCATGGTAAATTCCTTGCCGTCAACACCCAGGCGCGTTTGCCTGTAAATGGCTTTTCCGGGGGAATCTATGCGCACAAGCAAAGCCACGGCAAGCATCGGCAGCCATAAAGTCAGCAGCAAAGCTGCCGAGATCACGATATCCAAAACGCGTTTTACTGTGCGGTACATTGCCCTTCCCCCCCTTTTTCATTGATATTGTTATTATAACAAAAACCGCGCATTTTGTCAACATACGCACTTATCCCGAAAGTTCACAATATGTGCTTGAATGTCACCGCCAAACGTGCTAAAATGACAGCATGAACGGAGGTGCTGCCATGAAAAAGCCGATTAAAATACTCATCATAATCGTATCGTGCCTGCTGTGCGCTGCGCTACTTGGCGCATCTGCCCTGTTGCTTGCCAATGCGCACGTTAAAAACAGTACCAAGGCGCAGATCCTTTCCCCCGAACAGGCGGCAGAACTTGACGGTGTGGATTGCATTTTGGTGCTTGGCTGCCTTGTCAAAGCCGACGGAACTCCGAGCGATATGCTTGCTGACCGCATTTCGGTTGGCGTGACGCTGTATGGGAACGGCACTTCACCCAAGCTGCTCATGAGCGGCGACCACGGACAAAAGGAATACGACGAGGTCAATACCATGAAAGCATGCGCCATAGATGCAGGCGTGCCGAGCGAGGACGTGTTCATGGATCACGCAGGATTTTCGACCTATGAGTCGATCTATCGCGCCAAGGAAATCTTCGGTGCAGATAAAATCGTGATCGTCACGCAACAATACCATCTGCACCGCGCACTTTATATTGCAGATGCTCTGGGACTTGAAGCCTATGGCGTGAGCGCAGACCTGCGCTCCTATTCGGGGCAGACCAAACGCGATCTGCGTGAGATTCTGGCACGCATTAAGGACATGGCGTATTCCCTGCTCCAGCCACAGCCCACCTACCTTGGCGAGCCTATCTCGCTTGACGGTAGCGGCGACGTGACAAACGATCAATAAACATCAAAGAGCCGATGCGGTTTCGCATCGGCTCTGATTTTATGTGTTTTTGCGCTTTTTACCAAGCAACACAACTCCTGCTGCCATGGCAAACGCAATCGGAATCACGTGCATTACAGCCTTGCAGCCGCTTTGCTCAATCTGTTCCGTTGCAGTTTCGGTTTCCGTCTCGGTCTCCGTTTCGGTTTCGGTCTCCGTTTCGGTTTCCGTCTCCGTTTCGGTTTCGGTCTCCGTTTCGGTTTCTGTTTCCGTTTCGGTTTCTGTTTCCGTTTCGGTTTCTGTTTCCGTTTCGGTTTCGATTTCCGTTTCGGTTTCGATTTCCGTTTCGGTCTCGGTTTCTATTTCGGGCAACGGATCGATGATCTCGGTTTCCAAAATCTCGCCGCAAACAGTACATTCGGTGTGCTTGCTGCCGAGCACGCCAATATCAGGCTCGGTATCCACGATCCAATCGCCGGCCTCATGACCCAGTGCATCAACATATACGTCAATGAATGTGTCACCGCAATGGCATGTGAATGTTGTATAACCGTATTCAGTGCACGTGGGCGCTGTCACAATGGCATCATGTCTGTGACCCAAAGCCTCAACGGTTTCCTGTGCGACGAGAACCTCGTTACATACCGAGCAATGCTTGCCTTCTGTCAAACCTGTCTCGGTACAAGTTGCATCAACTGCTTCATCAATCACCTCGGTGTGACCCAAAGCGTCTACAGTTTCCTGTGCGACAAGTACTTTACTACATACAGAGCAGTGCTTGCCTTCGGTCAAGCCTGTCTCGGTACAAGTTGCATCAACTGCTTCGTCAATGACCTCAGTATGTCCAAGTGCATCAACAGTTTCCTGTGCTACAAGCACCTCGTCACATACCGAACAATGCTTTCCTTCGGTCAATCCTGTCTCGGTACAAGTTGCATCAACTGCTTCGTCAACAACCTCGGTGTGACCCCAAGCGTCTACAGTTTCCTGTGCGACAAGCACTTCAT
>JAZOLE010000006.1:0-6147 GCA_045652835.1 Eubacteriales bacterium
GCGTGATGCCGAGCAGAAAAAGGCTGCTGCCGAGGCTGCAGCTGCAGCAAGTGGCTGGAAGTGCGCTTGCGGTGCTACCAATCAAGGCAAGTTCTGCCCCGAGTGCGGCGCAAAGAAACCCGAGGCACCTGCAGGCTGGACCTGCTCCTGCGGGGCGGTCAATACAGGCAAGTTCTGCTCCGAATGCGGTGCAAAGAGACCCGAGGACGAGACTTGGTTCTGCACCGAATGCGGACACAAGAACAGCGGCGCAGGCAAGTTCTGCCCCGAGTGTGGCGCAAAGCGCGCATAAGTTCGCAGGGCTATGATGGAACAGACGACTGTAACCTATCAATGTCCGAATTGCGGCGCGGGCTTGATCTTTGATGCCGAAAAGGGCAAATTCGCTTGCGAATTCTGCCTTTCCGACTTTGCAAAGGACGAGCTGGACGCATCGGGCAGTGCCGAGCGAGCGAAAGAGAGAGAAGCGCAGGACGAGGCGTTTCGCGAGCAGATGCGCGCGTACGCTTGCCCCTCTTGCGGCGCTGAGGTCATGGCAGACGGTGAAACGGTTGCCGACTTCTGCTACTATTGCCACAATCCCGTGGTGCTCTCGGACAAGCTGTCGGGCGCGTTCCGCCCCGATAAGGTCATTCCTTTTAAGTTTGGCAAGCAGCAGGCGATTGAAAAGTTTTTGAAATACGCCAAGAGCCACCGCTACGTACCGCGCGATTATTTCTGCGCCGAGCAGGTGGAAAAGATCACGGGCGTGTACTATCCCTTCTGGGTGACCGATGCGGACAGCTCGGCGGCACTCAAGGCAGAGGGTACGCGCATCCGTACCTGGATCATTGGCAACGTCAAGTATACCGAAACCACGCGCCTTGAGTTTGAGCGCGAGGGCGAGATTCACTTTGAGGATATCGTCACCAGTGCACTTTCCACCGAGGATAAGGAGATGCTTGAGGGCGTGCTGCCGTATCCTTCCGAGTCGCTTGAGGAGTTCTCCGCGCCGTATCTGACCGGCTTTTTGGCAAAGAAGCGCGACGTGGAGCGAGAATCCTTGAGCGAAGAGATCAGGGAGAGAATGCAGGATTATGCCGATACCTTGTTGCGCGGTACCATCAACGGAGAGGTGTCCCGTACGCGTCCGCGCCTGCATATTCACCAAAGCCATTGGGAATACGCGCTGATGCCCGTGTGGGTGCTGACCTATCGCGATAAGCAGGGGCAGATTTATAAGTATGCCATGAACGGCTATACCGGCAAGGTGTATGGCGAGCTGCCGATCAGCAAGGCCAAACTGGGGATCACGTTTGCCGCGGTCGCAGCCGCTGTTGCTGCATTAGTTTTTGCTGTGGGGTGGGTGCTGCTATGAGAATGAAGATTTTTGTTTTATGCATGCTGTGCGCACTGCTGCTTGGCATGCTGACGCTGGGCGTAAGCGCACAAACCTATCCCGATTATCTGGCAAACGTCAATGACGTGGACAATCTGCTGACCGATGAGGACGAGCAACAGATCAATGCCGCGCTGGCACAGGCGCGCGAGGCTGCGGGTATTCCCGTTTGCGCGTACGTGTTTGCTGCGCAGGGCGAGAAATATATCGGTGACCAATTTCTTGCCGAGCATGGGCTGAGCGATGATGACGCTCTCGTTCTTTTGATTGTGACCGTGGGCAGTTATCAGGTCAATTATAACATTTACACCTATGGCGATGCGTACCTTAAGATCAACGAAAAGGAGATCGGGTACATACTGGACGACAGTACCGTATATTACAATCTCAAGGACGGTAATATCGCGGAAGGTCTTTGCGCGTATGCAGAGCTGAGTGCCCAGGCGTATGCAGGAAGACTTGGCGTGTCGTGGAAGCTGATTCTGATCGTTGCGCTGATCGCGGGCGCGATTGCGGGCGGCAGCAGCGCAGCAGCCATTGCCGCAAGTTATAAGAGAAAGAATCCCTCGCAGTCCTATCCGCTTGACCGTTTTGCTAAGCTGGATCTGAAGCATGAGCGTGACCGCGAGATCGGTAAGTTTGTTACAACTACCATTATCTCGTCGGGCAGCAGCGGCGGCCGTGGCGGCGGAGGTCGCACCGGCGGCGGTGGCGGACACCGCGGCGGACGGTGATCTGCGGAGCAGATATCGCCTGCGGGCAAGATAAAAGAAAACCCTTGCGGTGCAAGGGTTTTCTTTTTTTGTTATCACATTTTTCCGACATAGAACACTCTTCGCAGCGATTCTCTGAACGGCTTGACAATGGCAATGACGATCAGCATCAGGCCAAACACGGCAAGCGCGGTGCCGGGGAAGGGCGACCAGATCACGTGCCCGGGCAGCTCAAAGGTCAGGTGCAAAAACAGCTCGATGAGCAGCGTCCATACGCCCAGCGCGATCATGCCGCCGCCAATGATGTACAAGATACCGCGGCGCAGGTAGTGGCAGAGCGTGGTGATTGCCGTCAGGATAATTGCAAGAATCCCCGTAACAGGGAAGGCAAAGGACATAAACCAGTTGCCGCCTGTTTTGGCGTTGACGTATATCAGCAGCAGCATAATGGATGCAAATGCTGCGGGTACGAAAATGGCGGGGGAGGTGTGCTTGAACCAAAGCGGCAGAATGACGCACACGTAAAATACGCCCAAGCTGCACGCTACGTAGCCAGACCACGAGATGCCGCCCTCAAGGGAGATGTTGAACATCACGGTCAGGGCAGCCGCCAGCAGGGCAAGGATGGTGACCACGAACAAAATGCCGCGGCGGTTGAACTCCTCACTCTCAAAATCCTTTTTGGGATAGGTGGGGGAGACTTTTTTAATTTCAATATCGGGGTGATAGACGCGTGTGCTGCACACGGGGCAAACGGTTTGCCCATCTGTCAGCTCTACGCCGCATTTTATACAGAACATAAGCCTTCCTCCTTGTTTATTCTCTGGTGTTGCTTTGCGCAACAACGTGTACGCCGCGCTCGCGCAGTACGTCATACAAATGGCGCTCCAAAAGCGGCTTGCTTGTGTTGCGCGTGATGTTGAACATCATTTTGCCGCGATAGGTGATCAGCGAGGTGTTATAACGCTGGCTTCTTTGCGTGCCCAGCACGAAATCCAAGCGATCCACGTACCTCTCAAACTCGGGCGGCATGTTGGAGACGCCGAGATTGGAGAACGAGAAGCAGGATTTGCGCTCGCCCACCGCGCGGTAAACACCGCTCATGACGATGTTTTTGATAGGCAGAGGGGCGGCACGGATCAAGAGATTTTTCTCGCTGGAAACGTTGGCGGCAATCATGGCTGCCATGCGGCGCGGTGTGATCTGCAGCTTCATCTGGTGCTGCACGCTTTGGCAAAGCTCGGCAAAATCATAATCGCCGTATTTGGTCTCCACGCCGGGGATGGCGTAAAGAATGAAATTACGCAGGGTCTTTGAGGGGAAAATGCTGCGCAGGTTAACGGGAACGAATATCTTGACAGGCTTGTGCTTGGCTGGATTGGGAACCTGCTGCTTTTGCAGCCTGTCCACCGCCATGATCAGGGCAGCGGTCAGATATGAGGTCACAGTCACGCCCTGCTCTTTGGCAAGCATACGTACCTGCTCGGCATCTAAGATGAACGTAGTGTTGGTGCGGAAGCCGTCAAGCTCGCGCGCGCCCTTGATCGAGTATGCGTCGGTATCCTTGCGCGAAAGGACGTATTCGCCCGCGTACTTGAAAAAGCTGTCCTCCAGCTCTGCGGGATCAGGCTCTTCCAGTCGGTCAAGCACGCCGTTGCCGTGCGGCACCTTGACGCCGTATTTTTGGTAGATATACTCGGAAACCAAGGTCTTAAGGAAGACAAGACCACCGTTGCCGTCGGTCAGCGAATGGAAAAATTCCACCGCAATGCGCTTTTCGTATACAATAACGCGGAAGGCGCACTTGCGAATGTCGGAAAAGGGCATACGGGAAACGGGGTAGGGCTTTTCTTCCAAAATCTCGGGCGCATGGGGGATCTCTTCAAGATAATACCAGAAAAATCCCGAGCGCACGCGTACCGCAATCGAGGGGAAGCGGCGCACGGTCACATCAAGCGCTGTACGCAGGGCGTCCATATCCACAGGCTCGTTCATGGTTGCCGCCATGCGGAATACGTTGCTCCAGTTGCGCGTGCGTGCCGCGGGGAAGATCTTGGCGGCGTTGTCCAGCGCCATCCAGCGCAGCTTTTTCTGGTGCGGAATGCGCGCCTTGATGAATTTGCGAATACGGGAAAAGTCGCGGTCGTATTCCTTGATGCAGTACAGCACGTAGCCGTGCCACATCTCGGGCGTGACTATCAGCTCGCTTTGCGCGCCTGCCGCGATCAGCTTGTCGTGCAGGGTGGTGGCGTCATCGAGCAGTATCTCGGCGCCGCCTGCAAAGATGAGCGAGGGAGGCATACCGGCAAGGTCTGCAAATACGGGAGAGACGAGCGGTGCGGATTTTGCCGCATAATCGGCACTTGCATCCTCGCATGTCTTGGGGTAAATGTTTTTGGGCGTGCTTTTTTGCCCGTCTGTGCCGTACAGGTAGCAATCTGCAAAAAACTTGAGGCGCTCCGGGGTCAGTGTCGGGTCGCTTTTTTCGTTTGTCTTGTAGGATTGTGCCGTGCCTGTCAGATCGGTCCAGGGGGAGATGGCAATAATGCCTGCGGGCATGGTGCGCCCCTTGGCGCTCAGCTGCAAGCAAAGCGAGTAGCAAAGTCCGCCGCCTGCGCTCTCACCGCACAGCATGATCTGCGCGGGGGCATAACCGCTTGAAAGCAGGTAGCCGTAAGCGTCCTCGGCATCGTCAATGGCTGCAGGGAAGGGATGCTCGGGGGCAAGTCTGTAGGCAGCGCACAAAACGCGCATACCGCAGCGTGCTGCAAGAACCGCTGCAAAGCCTTTGGCATAGTCAAGGTCGCCGCAGGTATAGCCGCCGCCATGCAGATAGAGGATAATGCCGGACGATACCTCGTCGCGCGGCTTGATCATGCAGGCGGGCATGCTGCCAATGGAAAAATCGTCAAAGCTTACGTCACCGCGGTTGGATGCGGACATCAGCTTGCCGACCCTGTCCTGCCAGATGCGTATGGTGGAGAGTGAGCAGCCCGCAATAAAGGGCTTGAGTAAATTCAGGCGAGAGCGTAATATCAGCGTGCCTTTTTTCACGTGCACTCCTCCTTTCGTATCAGATTGAGATAAAAATCAAAAAATCAATTGTTTAGCGGACGTGGTGCGTCCTGTGTCGGTGTCCACGCAGAACAGCGCAGCACGTGCGCGCACACGACCGTCAGCCACCGAGAAGCGCGCGGGCATGTGGTCGCGCAGCATTTTGAGCACGGGCTCGGTCTTGGCACCGATAATGCCACCCTCGGGTCCTGTCATGCCAAGGTCTGTAATGTATCCCGTGCCACCGGGCAGGATCTGCAGATCTGCCGTTGCCACGTGGGTGTGCGTGCCGATAATAACCGAGAGCTTGCCGTCAAAGGCGCGTGCCATAGCGTATTTTTCGCTGGTTGCCTCGGCATGCATATCAAGCACGGCAATGTCATAGTTGCCCTTTTGCGCGTCAAGAATGCGCTCCAAGGTCAAAAAGGGGTTATCAAGCGGTGCGAGATTGACCGTGCCAAGCATGTTGATGCAAAGCACGCGCACGCCGCTTACGTTTGTAACGGTATATCCGTAGCCCGGATTGTGTGCGGGGTAATTGGCGGGACGAATGATAACGTCGCTGCGGTCGTCCAAAAAAGTGCCGATATCGGGTGCACTGTAGGCGTGGTTGCCAAGCGTAATGACGTCCGCGCCGCAAAGCAAGAGCTGCTCGGCATCACTTTTGCAAATCCCCTTGATTTCCGAGGCGTTTTCGCCGTTGACAATGCAAAGATCAACGCCAAGTGCTTGCTTTTGGGCGTTCAGCGTGGCTTGCAGGTGGGAAAGTCCCGCCTTGCCAACCACGTCGCCCACGGTTAAAATGCGTAAAGTCATGCTTGTTCCTCACTGTCTGTGTTGGTGTCTTGTGCGTCTTGCTGCAGGGGCAGGTCGCTTTGCGCGCTCTGCGTACTCTGCTCGTTCTGCTCGTCCTGCTCGCTCGGTTGTTCCTCGGAGGAGTCGGCTGCAATGACGCATACGCCGTCAACCACAACGGGTTGTGCGGGTTGCGCGGGCTGAATG
>JAZOLE010000007.1:0-5691 GCA_045652835.1 Eubacteriales bacterium
GGTCGCAAACCTTTCGCAAAAGCAAAAATACACACCAAAGCGTTCGGGGAACGCGTGTAACCGGGGACGGAGCATTGTTACGCCGCGAGATAACCGAACATGACAAAAAAACAATATCGCGGTGTAACAAGGGCCTGTCCCCCGTTACGCGCAACACGCAAAAACGCAATGTAACAGAGAACCGTCCCCTGTTACATGCTCATTACGCCATTATAACAAATCTAAACAAACCCAGCCCCCGAGGCGAGCATTCCGCTCGCCCGGTTTTTTTCTGAAATAAAGGTAAAATGCACAAAATATTTTCCAAAAAACTATTGACAAATCACAAAAGGTATGGTATACTCTGTAAAGTGTTTTGCTTTACACAAGTTCATGCGAGAAAACGGAGTATGCGATGTTTGAAAAAAATCTGAATATTGCGTATCTGCTGGACTTTTACGGCGAGGTGTTGCCCGAGAGAAAGCGCACCGTGATGGAATACTACTATCAGGATGACCTTTCACTTGCCGAAATTGCCGAGGAGATCGGTATTTCCAGGCAGGGAGTGCGCGACATGATCAAGAAAAGCGAGGAGGAACTGTTCTTTTACGAGAACACGCTGCACTTAGCAGAGCGCTTTTCCAAAGCAAAGCAGCATGCAGACAGAGCGCTCGCGCTTTGCAAGGAGCAAAATGCCTCCCCCGAACTGGTGGAAAGCATTGAGAAGCTGCTGGAACACATGCAATAACACACGGAGGTACAACAATGTTTGAAAGCTTAGGCGAAAAACTGAGCAATGCCTTCAAGAAATTCAAAAACAAGGGAAAGCTGACCGAGGCGGACGTCAAAGCAGGTATGCGCGAGGTCAAACTTGCGCTCCTCGAAGCAGACGTTAACTTCAAGGTCGTAAAAGCCTTTATCAATACCGTATCCGAGCGTGCCGTGGGTACAGAGGTCATGGAAGCCCTCAACCCCGGTCAACAGATCGTCAAGATCGTCAACGAGGAGCTGACAGCTCTGATGGGCGGCTCGCAAGCCAAGCTCACCATTGCTCCCAAGCCTCCCACAGTCATCATGATGGTCGGTTTGCAGGGTGCGGGTAAAACCACCCATGCAGGCAAGCTTGCGCTGATGTACAAAAAGCAAGGCAAGCGTCCGCTCTTGGTAGCGTGTGACGTGTACCGTCCCGCAGCAATCAAGCAGCTGGAGGTTGTCGGTGCACAGATCGACGTGCCGGTATTCCAGATGGGTGATAAGGAATCCCCTGTTAAGATTGCCAAGGAAGGTATCAAGCTCGCAATGCAAAAGGGCTACGACATGGTGTTTGTGGACACCGCGGGCCGTTTGCAGATCGATGAAAAGCTGATGCAGGAGCTGCAGGATATCAAGGCAGCGGTCAACCCTGCGGAGATTCTTTTGACGGTTGACGCCATGATCGGTCAGGAATCGGTCAACGTGGCTGACACCTTTAACAAGCTGCTCGACATCACGGGCGTCATTCTGACCAAGCTGGACGGCGACACCAGAGGCGGTGCGGCTCTTTCGATCCGCTACGTAACCGGCAAGCCCATCAAGTTTATCGGTATTGGCGAGAAGATGGACGCAATTGAGCCCTTCTACCCCGACAGAATGGCAAGCAGAATTCTCGGTATGGGCGACGTGCTGACGCTGATTGAAAAGGCACAGCAGCAGTTCGACGAGAAAAAGGCAGCCGAGATGGAGCAAAAGCTGCGCTCGCAGACCTTTACCTTAGACGATTACCTGGAGCAATTTGACCAGCTCAAGAACATGGGCGACCTCAATCAGCTCGCAGGCATGATCCCCGGTATGAAGCCCGGACAGCTCAAGGACGCCAAGGTGGACGAAAAGCTGCTGGCAAGACAAGAAGCAATCATCCTCTCCATGACCAAGAAGGAGCGCGCAAAGCCCGAGCTGCTTAACGCATCCAGAAAGATCCGCATTGCCAAGGGCAGCGGCACCACGGTCGAGGACGTAAACCGCCTGCTCAAGCAGTTTGAGCAGATCCGAAAGCTGATGAAGCAGTTCTCGGATATGGGCAAAACAAAAAAAGGCAGACGCGCCTTGGGTAAGATGAACATTCCGTTCTAAATCAATCGGAATTCATAAAAATAAAAAAATATATAAAAACAATTTTTTGGAGGAATTTAACCATGGTAAAAATGAGACTGAGAAGAATGGGCGCTAAGAAGGCTCCCTTCTACCGCGTAGTTGTATCCGACAGCCGTAGCCCCAGAGATGGCCGCTTCATCGAGGAGATCGGTTACTACAATCCTATGACTGCTCCCGAGGAGATCAAGATCGACGCTGAGAAGGCTAAGAAGTGGATCGCTAACGGCGCACAGCCCACCGAAACTGTAAAGGTACTGCTCAAGAAGACCGGTATCACCGAGTAATCAAGGGCGAGGTTTAGCATGACGGATTTGAAGACCACCTTGCGTGATATTGCAGCCGCCATCGTGGACCACCCCGATGACGTCACTGTCGTCAGCGAGGAAACAGAGACAACCATCACCCTGACTTTGAGCGTTCACCCCGATGACATGGGCATGGTAATCGGTAGACAGGGACGCATTGCAAAGGCGATCCGTACCGTTATCAAGGCAGCATCCACCGGTATCAACAAGAAAGTCAACGTAGACATCAGATGATGAAAAAAGGAGCGCGTCGCGCTCCTTTTTTCATCGGTGAAATTTGTTCTTCGAACAAGTGAAGTCTCCTTTGGAAAATTTCACTGAAAAAGGGCGCATCGCGCCCTTTTTTCACATGTCTCTTCTGCCTTCCAGTGCCTGCATGAGTGTGTACTCGTCGGCGTAGTTGAGGTCTGCGCCCACGGGGATTCCGTATGCAAGTCTTGTCACCTTAATGCCAAGCGGCTTGATCAGGTGTGCAAGATACATTGCCGTTGCGTTGCCCTCAATGTCCGCATTGGTGGCAAGGATGATCTCCTTGACCGTATCGTCCTCAAGACGCGCCAGCAGCTCCTTGATCTTAAGCTGCTCGGGGGTAACGCGGTTCATAGGCGAGATCACGCCATGCAGCACGTGGTACGTGCCGCGATAGTCCTTGACCTTTTCCATTGCCATGACCGCCTTGACGTCGGTAACTACGCAAACCACACTTTGATCGCGGTACAAGTCGGAGCAGATGGGGCAAA
Source organism: Eubacteriales bacterium (assembly GCA_045652835.1). Taxonomy (GTDB): domain Bacteria; phylum Bacillota; class Clostridia; order Oscillospirales; family CAG-272; genus SVQP01. The sequence continues at coordinate 3,155 of JAZOLE010000007.1, forward strand.
GCTCGCGGTCGGTCAGATTCTGACACGCCGGGCACAGGTGAATGGATTGCTTTGCATCCATAATCGCCTTGGCAAACTCCTCTGCCTGCTCCATCTCCATTTCCAGCACGGCAAACGCCATACGCGTTGCCGATTTGCGTCCCACGCCCTCAAGACGAGCAAATTGCTCCTCCAGCTTGCGCAGGGCTACCATGTATTCCGCCATATCAGAACATGCCGGGCAGAGACATACTGCCGGTGATCTTTTCCATTTCTGCAGAGTTGGTGGTCTCTACGCGCTTGATCGCCTCGTTCACGCCTGCTACAAGCAGATCGGTCAGGGTCTCAACGTCATCGGGATCTACGATCTCGGGATCGAGGTCGATCGAGAGGATTTCCTTCTTGCCGTTGATCTTAACGGTCACAACGCCGCCGCCCGCATTCACTTCATATTCGCGTGCGTCCAGCTCCTCCTGCTTTGCTGCCATATCCTCCTGCATTTTCTGTGCCTGGCGGATCATGGACTGCATGTTCTGCGGTCCGCCGCCCATACCCTTGGGAATGTTTGCTCTCATGATTCTATCTCCTTAAAATTTATTTCTTTTAGTTATCTTGTGCGCTCTCAAGGATCTCGTCGATCACCGATGCGCCTGCAATGCTCTTGCCTTCACACTCAAACAGCACCTGATTTTGCGTGATATTCGCGTTCAAAAGGCCGGAGAGAATGCTGCAAAGTGCGGGAACGGCATTATAGCTCTGCGCCATTTGAATATCAAAATCAGAAGCGAATTTAAGCACCACGTTACCGCTCTCATCCGAATACGCCTTTGCCGCATAGTAAAATCCTGCGGACAAGGGGTTTGCCTTGGTCAGCTTATCCAGCACCTGTGCCCATACGCGCAAGGGACGCAGGGTGCGCTTATCCCCTGTTGGCTCGGGCTTTTTGAGCTTGGGCATGCGCGGACTGGCGGGTTCGGTGGATGCGGTCGATTCATGAATCGACCCTACCGGGGTGGATTGCGCGGGCGAAGCGGTCTGCGCGGGCGATTCGTGAATCGCCCCTACAGCTTGGGATGCAGGGGTAGGTGCCACGGCAACCTGCCCGAATGCAATTTTATCTTCCAAAGCGGCAATGCGGGCAAGCAGTGCCTCGGGTGAGGTCTCCAGCTCGGGATCGCACATGCGCACCAGCGTGCTCTCTGCCACAATGCGCTTGATGGCATTGGCTCTCTGCATGGAAAGCAGCGCCTGCTCCAACAGCGTGCAGTGGTATAGAAGGGTTTGAGAATTAAACGGCTTTGCCACCTCTTGCATGGCGGCAAGCTCGCTGTCTGTCAGGTCAAGATATGCGGCTGCATCGCGTGCGGTGCGCAGCACCAGCATTTCGCGGTAAAGCCCGATCAGATCCTGCCAGAAGATTGCAATATCCATAGAGGATTGCACCACGGAATCGATCATGCCAAACAAAGCGTCGTAATCACGCGCCGCAATGGCACGCACGGTCTGCATCATGCTCTCTCTGCCTGTTGAGCCTGCAGTTTCGTTGACCGTTTTCGTGCTGATATGTGTACCCGTGCCCGCGCAAAGCTCCATTAAGCTGATCGCGTCACGCATACCTCCCTGCGCCATTCGTCCAAGCAGCAGGGCTGCCTCTCTGTCAAGCGAGATGCCCTCCTTTGAAGCGATGTAGGAAAGACGGTCTGCAAGCACAGGCGTTGCAATTCTGCGGAAATCATAGCGTTGGCAACGTGAAATGATAGTCGCGGGCAGCTTTTGCAGCTCGGTGGTTGCTAAGATGAACACCACGTATTCAGGCGGCTCCTCCAGCGTTTTGAGCAGCGCATTGAATGCACTTGCCGAGAGCATATGCACCTCGTCGATGATGTACACGCGCTTTTTGAGCACGTTGGGGGGATAGACTACCTCGTCGCGAATGTCGCGGATATTGTCAACACCGTTGTTGGAGGCTGCGTCCATTTCAAGCACGTCGGTCGCACTGCCCGATTCAATGGCACGGCAAGAATCACACACAAGACACGGTGAGCCGTTTTGCAAATTCTCGCAGTTAACCGCCTTGGCAAGAATCTTTGCGCAGGTGGTCTTACCCGTTCCGCGCGATCCGCAGAACAAATAAGCATGCGAAAGGCCGCCCGTTTTGGTCTGATACTGCAGTATCGACGTCACGTGCTCCTGACCGCAAACGTCCTCAAAACGCTGCGGACGCCATTTTCTGTACAAAGCCTGATGCATAATTCTCTCCATGCCGCCCATAGCGGCTCAATATAGTTTTGCGTGAACGGTAACCTGATAAGAGGAGATCCCTCCAAAAAACACAGCACCTTGCTGCAAAACAAGACCATACACCTCAAAATCGAATGTCGCCCCTACGCGATCTTCGTACCTCCTGCTCAAAACAGGCAACCTCACGGCACACCGAGGTAACCGCTTAATGCTGCTTGGTTCCCCACCTGACATGGTTCACAGCCCCCGATTGCGTAAGACCCGTTTCTCAACACAGCAGCTACGACTCTTGTATTCGTAAAGGTTCGATCCTCAAA
>JAZOLE010000008.1:0-4031 GCA_045652835.1 Eubacteriales bacterium
GAATCCTGTTCGGTGCGCCATAAGAACAAAGGGAGATCCCAACAGGATCTCCCTTTGTTCTTATGGCCCACCTTCACCGATTCGAACCTCGCCATTTTGCGACGCAGGAGCAAATTGGCTTGGCTTGCGCAGGTCGCCCAAACGCTTTCCACGACCTTTGGCGCAAGCATAGGTTCTGAATCCTGTTCGCACCGATTCGAACCTCGCGCTCCACCCTAAACGCCACGGACGAAGGCAGCAGGAGCAAGACGGAGCCCTACGACCAATAAAACGATCCCTTCCTACAACTTTGCCTTTACATTCCCCAAAAAGTATGCTATAATACACTTAGAAAGGCGGTGCTGCAATGAATTGGCAAGAGTTTTATGATGCTATCCAAGAATCTTATCACATAGAAGATGAAAAAACGGTCATCAAAATTCCCTTTGAAAACATCATAGAAGTAAATAGCGAATGCCTGATTTACAAGAATCTCAATGGGGTTGTCGAGAAAATACATCTTGACGAATGTGTTCGGAATTTCAACTTGGCTTGGGGAGAAGCAGCACAAAACCGCTCCGGAAAGCTCATAAGAGTTGTAGGAGGCAGGTGCTTTTTAAGATCAAGAGCAGAAGCCTTTTATGAGTTTTTTACATCCGAGCATCATACAAGATTCTGCATGCCCTTGAAGCAAACCGCATTTCACAAGTTTTTGAGAAGGATTGGTTGGGACCCGGATCCCAAAGCCTTTTCGAAGTTTTATTCTTTGCAGAAAAAACTCAACGCATTTGAATATTCCGCTATTGATTTGACTTAAATCACACAGCAAGAAAGGCGGCAGAAAACATGTTATTGGTTAAATATGACTTTTACGACCTGCATCGTGCAATTGTTATGTTTCGCTTTAAACCCTTATATGAATATAACTATGAAATTGCAAGTCGAATCAAAAATATCATAGATACCCCGCAAACAGACAATTTGATTGATATCAATGTGATTCGCAAGTCTCTTTCTGAGATAGTACCGATACAAGACACAGATGAATGGTATTGGGTTGCCAAAGAAAACGTTTATGTATATGGGCAAGAGATTATACATAATCCCTTGGCTTACCAAATTCTTTCCGAAGGCTTTGACGAATTACTCCTGTGCCTGAAAGAGCAAGATGAGAATCGTATTTTTGATATAGCTGACACCTTGCATAATATTCCCATTATCTTTGCAGAACGTGAGAAGCATATCAAAAGAAAAATCAGGTTTGAAATATCTACCTACCGTAGAAAATGGAATCGTTCATTTCTGAAAAAAGTATTATAAAAATGTTTTTCCATGCCATCCAAAACGGCACCAAACAAAACGCAAAGGACACCCAACAGAGGGTGTCCTTTTTGCGTTGGCTGTACCGCCTCATTGCACCGCCCATAATTCCCCTTTCTCTCTTTGATTCCATCTTTACAATTCGCCCCGTCTGTGTTATAATATAGAAAACCCTGAAAGGCGGTACACCATGAAGCTTGGCATTTTTACCGATGCGCACTATTCCTCCGCACCCCTGACGTGCGGACGCAGATACAACAACCAATCCTTGCGCAAGATCAAGGAGGCTTATGCCTATTTTGCAGACGAGGGCTGCGATCTGATCGTATTCCTTGGCGACTTATCCGACCCCGAAGCGACACGCGAGCAGGAGTTCGGCAACCTTGGGGACATTGCCGCAATCATGCACGGCACGCCCATTCCCACGGTCTGCCTGATCGGAAACCACGACGCAGATATCTATACGCGCGAGGAATTTTTCGGCGCCCTTGCGCTCCCCCAAACCAAGGAGCTGCATATGCAAGGCCGCAGATTTCTTTTCCTTGACGCCTGCTACTTCAAGGACGGCAGCCCCTATGCCCCCGGCAGATCGGATTGGACAGACACCTACTTCCCCGCGGAGGAAGAGCTGCGCGCCAAGCTGGCAGACACGACCGAGGACACCTATCTCTTTATGCACCAGAATATTGACCCTGCAGCCGACCCTGTTCACAGAGTGCATAACGCGGATTCGCTGTTTGCCATGATCAACCAAAGCGGCTGCGTCAAAACCGTATTCCAAGGGCACTACCACCTCGGCTGCCGCTCGGAATACGATGGCATTGGCTACATCACCCTGCCCGCCATGTGCGAAAATGAATTCGCTTATTGGGTGTTTGAGATTTAAATCCAATCAGAAAGAGGTACAAATATGCGCCATACATATACCAAAGCCGAAATCCTCGCACAGCTCGATGCACTGAATCTCCCACGCGATCGCGTGGTACTTATGCACTCCTCTTTGCGCCTTGTGGGGCAGATCGATGGCGGTGCCAAGACACTGCTTGACGCGCTGATCGAACACTTTACTGCCAAAGGTGGTCTTTTCTGCGTACCCACGCACACGTGGGCAAATCTTAGCAAGGACATTGTGCTGGATGTTTCCGATCCGCACACCTGCCTTGGCGCGTTTTCCGACTTTGCGCTCTCGGACGGACGCGGTGTGCGCACCGAGAACCCCACGCATTCCATGGTGGTATTTGGCGACCGCGCAAAAGCCGAGGCATTTGCGGCAGGCGAAATTGACGTATCCTCGGGCACTGCGCCCGAGAGCTGCTACGGCAAGATATACCAAATGGGCGGCTACGTGCTGCTTGTTGGCGTTTCACACGCACGCAACACGTATTTGCACGCGGTGGACGAGATAATGCACCTGCCCAACCGCATCACCGACACCCCCACCGAGGTCAAGATCAAGCGCGTGTCGGGCGAAGTGGTCACGCGACAGGTCAAAACACACCGCTGCTCCTTCACACCCGACATTTCTGCACGTTTTCCCAAGTACGAGACCGCATTCCGCTATCACGGTGCGATCACAGACGGTTTTCTCGGCGACGCACCCGTGCAAGCCTGCGACGCGCGGATCATGAAAGACGTCATGGAACTGATACAAAGCCGCACCGACAAGGATCCCCTTTCGGACGAGGCGGCGCTGTCCCCTGTTTGGTATGTAAATCAATAATGCAAATAAACTGCTCCCGATGGATTTTGAATCTATCGGGAGCGTTATTTATTTAATTTTTCTCGCACGCACATCATTCAATATTTCATTGTGCTGCTTGCAAAACAATTCGGGCACATTGTCCAATCCAAAATATTTGAGTTCCATCGTTTCTTGTTGATCACAAAAGAGTTCTCCTCCTATTGCTGTAAGCTCATATGCAATCAAAATGCTTTGGAATTTGTCTCCATTGCGGCATTCCACGTCAAAATCCGTGTATATCCCGATCAATTCTCCAACCTCAACGTCCAAACCGGTTTCTTCCTTGACCTCGCGCATGGCTGCCATTTGCGGAGTCTCGCCCAATTCAACAGTGCCGCCGGGAAAGCCCCATTGATCACAGTCACCGCGACGCTGGAGCAGTACCTCTCGATGACTATTGAAAATGCAACCGCCTGCATGCACTAACATGATTTTCTCATGTCCGACCTTACTTCTAATCCACTGAATGTAATCCATATTTTACCTCATTTCGTCATCCGCCGTATAAAAGCAATCGTATTGCCATCTGATCGGGTTTTCGTAAATGTATTTGGCGATTTGTTCATAATCCTCGCGGTTGCGGATAATGTGGTCGTGGAATCCACGTTGCCATATGGTCGAATCTCCAAATCGTTTGTGAATCTCTTTCGAGGCATTCATTTTGATGTATCCAACCATTTTCGAAATCACCGATCGACCACGTAGGGGCGATTCACGAATCGCCCGCGCATACATGGTATCCGTAATCACAATAATCAAATGAATATGATTGGGCATAATTACATAACTGTCCACAAAAGCAGAATAATTGTCGGGAATATGGCTTATTACACCGGCAATAATTTTCCCGTATTCCGTTAATTGAATGGGGGCTTCTTGTGTTGCCCCAACAACATGAAGGGCGACATTCTCCGCGGGCGATTCGTGAGTCGCCCCTACGGCGTTGCGGGGGTTGGTTTCCGCGGGCGATTCGTGTGTCGCCCCTACGGTG
>JAZOLE010000009.1:0-12092 GCA_045652835.1 Eubacteriales bacterium
GCCCGGTGATTGCTCCGGCGTCATTGAGCTGGTTTACACCAAGGCTGCTTCCGGCACTACGAAGGAAACCAAGACCACCTACTACTCCGTACTGGTTTACGATAAGGACGGCTACATGGCTTGGTACTGCGATGCACTTGCAGGTGCTACCTCCGATGCAGTTGCCGATTGGTACGAAGAGAATGCTCTGAAGCTGAACTACAGCGAAAAGGCATACAAGTTTATCAATTCTTAATTGACATAACAAAGTGGCATGGATGCGTCCGTGCCATTTTGTCCATTTGCGGCATACCATGATACAAGAATTTTTAGGAAAAAGGAAAATGTTATGATTATCAATCCCAAAGAGACCACGGTTGCATACCGTTGCCCCGCGTGCGGCGCGGGCGTCATGAGTGCTGTAGGCATCTTTGCACTCAGCGCAGAAATGATCAAGCTCAAATGCACCTGCGGACAGAGCGAAATGAAGATCGTGTATAACAATGAAGGACAGATCAGACTCAGCGTGCCTTGCATGTTCTGTCCCTCGCCTCATAGCTTTTTGGTCAACAAAAACGTGTTCTTCGGCAAGGATCTGTTCTCCTTGCAGTGCCCTTATTCGGATGTCAATATCTGCTGCATAGGCGAGACCAATCAGGTCAAGGCAGAGCTTGCAAGAACAGAGCTGGAGCTGCTTGACATGCTGGCTGAAAACGGCATCGACGATCTGAGCGCTTTGCAGAGTGACGAGGAGCAGATGCTGACCGATCCGCAGATCTTTGATATCATCATGTTTGTCATCAACGATCTGGATGCCGAGGGCAAGATCTATTGCAAGTGTCCGCCCAAGGCACCCCTGCCGGACGGCGAGCTGCCTTCAGAGGAAGAGGGCAGATATGAAGCACAGGTGCTGGAGGGTGGCATTTTGGTCACCTGCCGCGATTGCGGTGCTTCACGTGTCATCCCCACCGATTCGCTGCTCGGTGCGCACGCATTTCTCAATTGTGACAGCTTAAAGCTTGAATAAGAAAAACCCCTTGCGGCATTGCCGCAAGGGGTTTTCGGTATTACGGGGAGTTATCTGCAGCCACCGCAGCCGCCACCGTAGTTACTGCCGCAGCCACCGCAGCAGTAGATGAGAATGATGGCAAGGATGATCAGCCAAACCCAGTTATCTTCAAACAGATTGCACAGACAGTTGTTCATAAAAACCCTCCGAGAATGATTTGCGAAGCGTCTTGCGCTTCTCAATAGCATTGTATGTCGAAGGTGGGAGAGTGTGCAGGAATTTTGTCGCCCGGGGGCGAAAAAAGTTATGATTGCTTTGCAAGCTCATAAAAAAGGACAGAGACGCGTCTCTGTCCTTTTGTTATAGCTTACTTAATCTCTACGGGCATGCCAAGTCTGTCGGACTCGAAGGCTGCTTCCATGATCTTCATAACGAACATCATCTGCTCGTGGGTTACGATCTGCTGCTCTTCGCCGTCAATAGCCTTAACGAAGTTGCGGTAGAAATCGTGCACGTCAGCTGCAGGCTGCGGGATAGACTTTTCGGTAATCGACTTTTCGTCGCGAGGTGCCATGGTCTTAGTCAGACCTGCTGCGGTCTGGATCGGCTTTGCATCCTTGACAGACCAGTCGTGGCAATATACGATGCGGCAGGGCTGCAGCCAATCGGGAATCATGGCAGAGCCGTTGTTACCGGACATGTAGAAACGGGGCATGTTGATAAAGTTGGAGGTGCCAACCTCAACGTGGCAGGTCAGGTCGCCCTCGTAGAACATATCCAGCTTAAAGCCGTCGTCTACCTCATCGTTGGTAATGTGGTCGCACTTGCACCAAACGCTTTGGAGCTTACGGTCATCCACGATGTTTACGATCTGGTCGATCAGGTGAACGCCCCAGTCCAGCATCATGCCGCCGCCGTGCTGCTTCATGCCTCTCCAGTCGCCGGGAATGCCGCGAGAGCCGTGTACGCGAGACTCCATGGAGTATACGCGACCAAGGTCACCGCTGTGATATACGTCGCGCATGACCAGGAACTCACCGTCCCAACGGCGGTTCTGGTGTACGGTAAAGCGCTTGTCATATTTGTTGGAAGCGTCGATCATTTCCTGCAGATCCTCGGAGCTGAGCGTAACCGGCTTTTCCGAGATTACGTGCTTGCCTGCCTCCATAGCTGCGATCGCCAGAGGCTTGTGCATATCGTTGGGAACAGCGATGACAAGGAAATCCACCTCGGGATCTGCCAAAACTGCTTCAAAAGAGGGGTAAGCGTAAATGCCCATTTCCTCTGCTGCCTTATTTCGCTCGGGTTTGATGTCGTAGACGCCTTTGAGATTTACAACGTCGTTACTTCTCTGGAAGTGGCAATGCCAGCCGCCCATTCCACCAAAGCCGATAACTACTGCATTTTTCTTTGCCATAATGATATCTCCTTTGACAATAAGGTTATATGCTATATGTGTATTATAAGACAAAAAATGCGCATAAACAAGACAAAAGTAGGTGTTTGTCGGAATTATGTTGCTATATTTTGCCAAGCGAAAATATTTTTTGTGCACAGTGCAAGAAATTTTCAAAATACTCTTGTGAAAAACGCAAAAATCGGGTATAATAAGATGATTATTCATGTTTTGATGAGGAAGAATATGGCAAACAACGAGAGAATGAACAAAATCCGCAATTTCTCGATCATTGCGCACATCGACCACGGTAAGAGCACGCTGGCAGACCGCATTCTGGAAGCCACCAGTACCGTATCCAAGCGCGAGATGGAAGAGCAGCTGCTGGATAATATGGATCTGGAGCGTGAGCGCGGCATTACCATCAAGGCGCGCGCTGTCAAGCTGGATTACGCTGCTCCGGACGGACAAAATTACGTATATAATCTGATCGACACTCCCGGTCACGTGGACTTTAACTACGAGGTGTCGCGCTCGCTCAACGCATGCGAGGGCGCGCTTTTGATCGTGGATGCTACGCAGGGCATTGAGGCGCAGACGCTGGCAAACGCATATCTTGCGGTGGATGCAGGACTTGAGATCGTGCCTGTCATCAACAAGATCGACCTGCCCAGTGCCAACATTGAGCGTTGCGTGGAGGAGATCGAGGATATCATCGGCATTCCTGCCGAGGGCTGTCCTGCGGTATCCGCAAAGACGGGCTTGAACATTGAACAGGTGCTCGAAGCCATCGCAGAGCAGATTCCTGCGCCCGAGGGTGACGAGGATGCACCGCTTAAGGCATTGATCTTTGACTCGTACTATGACAGTTATCTTGGCGTTGTGGTTAACCTGCGCATCAAGGACGGCAGCCTCTCTGCAGGCGACCGCATCCGCATGATGAGCAGCGGCAAGGAGTTTGAGGTTGTCGAGGTGGGCACGATGGAGCCCTTCGGTCTGCGTAAGTGCGAAAAGCTCAGCGCGGGCGAGGTTGGATACCTGACCGCGTCTATCAAGTCGGTAGGAGACACCCGTGTGGGTGATACTGTCACGCTGGCTGCAAATCCCGCAGACGAGCCGCTGCCCGGCTTTAAGGCTGCGCAGCCCATGGTATTTGCAGGTATTTATCCTGCGGACGGTGCACGCTATCAGGATCTGCGCGAGTCCCTGGAAAAGCTGCGCCTGAATGATGCGGCACTGGAATTTGAGCCTGAGACCTCTATTGCGCTCGGCTTCGGTTTCCGCTGCGGCTTCTTAGGGCTTTTGCACATGGAGATCATCGAGGAAAGACTTGAAAGAGAATTCAACCTTGACCTGATCACCACTGCGCCCAGCGTTATCTATGAGCTGACGCTCAAGGATGGCAGCAAGGTGCGCATTGATAACCCCTCCAACTATCCTGCGCCCGACGAGATTGCAGAGGCGCGTGAGCCCATTGTCAAGGCAAACATCATGACCCCCACCGAGTACGTGGGTAATCTGATGGATTTGTGTCAGGACAGACGCGGCACGTTTATCGATATGAAATACGTGGATCAGGACAGAGTCGAGCTGCACTACGAGCTGCCGCTCAACGAGATCATCTACGATTTCTTTGATGCGCTCAAGTCGCGCTCGCGCGGCTATGCGTCGCTGGACTATGAGCTGGCAGGCTACGTGCCCAGCAAGCTTTGCAAGCTGGATTTCCTGCTCAACGGTGAGCAGGTGGATGCGCTTTCCTTTATCGTACACGAGGAAAAGGCATACCCCAGAGCGCGCAAGATCGCTGAGCGACTCAAGGAAAATATTCCGCGTCAGCTGTTCGAGATCCCGATTCAGGCGGCTATCGGCTCCAAGATCATCGCGCGTGAGACGGTTAAGGCAATGCGTAAGGACGTGCTTGCCAAGTGCTACGGCGGTGACATCACGCGTAAGAAGAAACTGCTGGAAAAGCAGAAAGAGGGTAAGAAGAGAATGCGCCAGCTGGGATCTGTGCAGATCTCGCCCGAGGCGTTTATGGCGGTGCTCAAGCTGGGTGACGACGACTGACGCAATGAGAACGCTGGGAATTTATTTGCATATACCGTTTTGCAAGAGCAAATGTCACTACTGTGACTTTTGCTCTTTTCCCAAAATGGGGGAAAGTGACATGCGCGCCTATTGTCAGACCTTGCGCGCGCAGATTGCAAAGCAGGCTGTGGCGTACACCGACTGCGAGGTGGACACGGTGTATTTCGGAGGCGGCACGCCCACGGCTTTGCCAAGCGAACTGCTTTGCGGGCTGCTTGCCGAAATCAAGACGCATTTTCGTGTCAGTGAGCATGCCGAGATCACCGCAGAGTGCAATCCCGCCACGGCGGATGCGGCATATTTTTTAGCCATGCGTGCTGCAGGCTTTAACCGTCTGAGCATTGGTGCGCAGAGCTTGCACGATGATGAGCTCAAGCTTTTGGGGCGTGCACACACGGCTGCCGACTTCCGCGCGACCGTGGAGCTGGCACGCGCTGCCGGCTTTGAAAATATCAGTGCGGATTTGATGTACGGCATTCCGGGGCAGACGCGCGAGAGCTTTGCGGCATCCGTACGCGGCATTTGCGTGCTTGGCGTGCAGCATGTTTCTGCTTATGCGCTCAAGATCGAGCAGGGCACTCCCTTTTACAAAATTCGACATAAGCTGGATCTGCCTGATGAGGACTGTGTGGCTGACATGTACGAGGATTGCGTAGGCATTTTGGCAGAGCATGGACTTTTGCGCTACGAGATCAGCAATTTTGCAAAGGTCGGGTATGAATCGCGGCACAACTTGAAATACTGGGAGTATGGAGAGTATCTCGGACTTGGCGCTGCGGCGCATTCCTTTGTGGGCGGCAGGAGATTTGCATATGACAATATCCGCGCCTATATGCAGGGCAATCCAGTAGCATCATTTACCGATCCCGATACACCGACCGAGGCGCAGGATGAATTCGTCATGTTAGGGCTTCGACTGGAAAAGGGAATTGACAAAGCTGCGTTTGAGCGTCGTTTTGGCAAGGCATTTGACGAGGTATACGGCACAAAGATCGCGCCCTATGTGCGTGCGGGCTTTTTGCTGGATGATGCCCGTGCTTGCCGATTTACCACCAAGGGCTTTTTGGTGTCTAACACGATTTTGGCTGACATGCTGGATTTTGATTAAAATATCATTGACAAATCGCAAAAAATCGGGTACAATATAAGCAGAAGGGTGCAAGATTTTTGTATTCCTGCATATTATGACATAAACGAGGTATATAACATGGAAAACGAAAGAGAATTTTTTACGCTGACCGATGAGGACGGCAACGAGATCGAGTTTGAGCTGATCGGTACCGTTGAGGTTGAGGGTGTTACTTATCACGCAATGATCCCCGCAGACCAGCAGGGTGAGGAGCAGGGCTTCTACGAGTACGTGATTCTTAAGACCGAGACCGATGAGGACGGTGAGGATATGCTGGTAACCATTGATGACGACGCTGAGTTCGACAAGGTTGCAGACATTTTCGACGATATGTTCTCTGAGGAGATCGATCTGGATCAGTAATTGATCCAACCCATTTGAAAATCATCCTGCCGTGTGCGTGATGACGCTACGATTGGGACCTACAAGATGATTAAAGGAGCCTGAACCAAAGTGGTTTGCAGACCTCCCGTGCAAGGATTTTCGGTTGACTTGTCCCGTACTTGCCCGGACGTTGGGAGCAGTAAAGCGGCGATCAGAGGGCACCGCCCTGGACGGCAGGGTTCAAAAAACGTAGGTCACACGGCTCGGCGGGAGCTGTTTTAGCTTGAAAAAATGACACATTGCGGTGTTGCTCCTCGAAAGCGGCTTGACGATCGTAAGATCGCCGGCGCCTTGCTTTCTCCGGTGCGCCTTGCTCTGTGTCATTTTTTCTTGCGCTCTAACAGCTCCCGCTCAACCGATATGGGGAACTTGTTTTTTGGGGAAGTGAATGCGGTGTTGCTCCTATGTGTGCACTTGCACTGTGTCATTCTTTCTTGCGCTCTAACAGCTCCCGCTCACCCCTCTCGGGGGAGCTTGTTTTTTGGGGAAGTGATTGCGGCGTTGCTCCTATGTGCGCACTTGCACTGTGTCATTTTTTCTTGCGCTCTGACAGCTCCCACTCACCCCTCTCGGGGGAGCTTGAAAATGGGATGTAGGGGAGGATAGCATCCTCCCGCCACCGTTGAAACGCCGGTATCGTCACCCCAACAAACAACCAATGTGATTGTATAGGAATTTCCCTCAAATCAATTGACAGAACGAATAAAAGTGTGTTAAAATATAAAAAGTATTAGTTTTTAAGGGAGGGATATGATGCGTGACAAGACGTTAAAGCGCGTGCGACGCGTGGCGTATGACGGGTTGTTTGCTGCGCTTGCCTTTGGATTCACGTTTGTGGAAATTTTGCTTCCGATTGATTTTGGTGTGCCCGGTGTCAAGCTGGGGCTTGCAAACGTCGTATCCCTGTTCGTGCTGTATAAGTTTGGCATTGCGGATGCAGCGGCGGTCAATCTTGTGCGCATTTTGCTTGCGGGTGCTTTGTTCAATGCATCTGCTGTTCCGTACAGCATCAGCGGAGCGGTGCTGTCCTTATTGGTGATGTGGTTGCTCAAAAAAGTAAACGCATTTTCCCCCACGGGTGTCAGTATTGCGGGCGCTGTGGCGCACAATCTCGGGCAGGTCCTCTGTTCTGCCGTGTTGATGCGTACAACGGCGGTTGCGTGGTATTTCTTTGTTTTGGTGGTCAGCGGTGTGATCAGCGGCTGCGCTGTAGGACTTTTGGCTGCTTGGATCATGCGTCGCTTTGAAAAGCACGTGCGTTAAGTTGAGTTTTTGTTTTATCTTTGAGCTTTTAAGAGGCAAATTATGTATCGAATTGTATCGAAAGAATATCTGAACCCTTCTGTGGTGTCCATGGATATCCAGGCACCTGCCGTGGCAAAGCGTGCGCGCGCAGGGCAGTTTATCATTTTGCGCGTGGATAGCGAGGGTGAGCGCATCCCCTTGACCGTAGCAGGCTATGACCGCGAAGGCGGCACTGTGCGCATCATTTTCCAAACGGTAGGCGCGTCCACCATGCAGCTTGCTGCCAAAGCGCAGGGCGAATATATTGCGGATTTCGTAGGCCCTTTGGGCAAGCCCACCGAGGTTGAGGGCATTGCGCGTGCGCTTGTGGTTGGCGGCGGCGTTGGCTGCGCCATTGCATTGCCTGTTGTACAGGAGTTGCATGAGAACGGCTGCAGCGTGCAAGCCATTGCAGGCTTTAGAAACCGCGATCTTGTCATTCTGGAGCAGGAGTTTGCGGCAGCGTCCGATGCGCTGAGTATTGTGACCGACGACGGATCTTACGGACAAAAGGGCAACGTTACCGCGCCTTTGCAGGAAATGCTGGCAAGTGGCGAGAAATTTGACCGCGTCATTGCCATCGGTCCGCTGATTATGATGAAATACGTGGTCGAAACTGTGCGACCCTATGGCATTCCCGTAGTGGTTTCCATGAATCCGATCATGATAGACGGCACGGGCATGTGCGGCGGCTGCCGCCTGAGTGTGGGTGGCAAGATCAAATTTGCTTGTGTGGACGGCCCCGAATTTGACGGCTATGCCGTGGATTTCGACGAGGCAATGTCGCGCGGCAACATGTACCGTGATTTTGAGGCGCACGCAAGAGAAGCGGCGTGCAACCTGCTATCCAAGGAGGTGGAGTGATATGGCAAAGGTCAACACCTCTCAAGTAAAAAATCCCATGCCCATGCAAGACCCCGTGCTGCGTGCACGCAATTTTGACGAGGTCACGCTGGGTTATGACACAGAGACCGCGCTTGCCGAGGCGGCAAGATGCCTTAGCTGTAAAAATGCTCCTTGCGTTTCGGGCTGTCCTGTCGGGATTGCCATTCCCGAGTTTATCGCCAAGGTCAAAGAGGGCGATTTTGAAGCGGCATACGAGGTCATCACGCGCTCTTCCTCGCTGCCTGCGGTTTGCGGACGCGTTTGTCCGCAGGAAACGCAATGCGAATCCAAGTGCGTGCGCGGCATCAAGGGTGAGCCTGTCGGCATTGGCAGACTGGAACGTTTTGTTGCCGATTGGCATAATACCTTTAGCAAAGCCCCCATCAATAAGCCAAAGCCAAACGGCCACCGTGTAGCGGTTGTCGGCTCAGGACCTGCAGGCCTTGCCTGTGCGGGCGATCTTGCCAAAAAGGGCTATGCCGTAACCGTGTTTGAAGCGCTGCACGTAGCAGGCGGCGTGCTGATGTACGGCATCCCCGAGTTCCGCTTACCCAAGCACATTGTGGAGCGGGAAGTGGACACCCTGCGCGCTTTGGGCGTACAGATCGAAACCAACGTAGTTGTTGGCAGAACGCTGGATATTCCCGATCTGTTTGAAGAGGGCTATGAGGCGGTCTTTATCGGCTCTGGTGCGGGACTTCCCGGCTTTATGGGTATTCCGGGCGAGTCCTATAAGGGCGTTTACAGTGCAAACGAATATCTGACCCGTACCAACCTCATGAAGGCGTACAGACCTGAGAGCACCACTCCCATCTTGCGCGCAAGTCGCGTAGCGGTGGTTGGCGGCGGTAACGTTGCCATGGACGCTGCAAGATGTGCGTTGCGTTTGGGTGCGGAGAAGGTATATATCGTATACCGCCGTTCTATGGATGAGCTGCCCGCGCGTCGCGAGGAGGTGGAGCATGCCATGGAGGAGGGCGTGGAGTTTTTGCTTTTGCAAAGTCCCGTGGCAATTCACGGCTATCAGAATCCCGATGATGCGCGCGATCCCCGTAACGGCTTTGTGAACGGCATGACCTGCATACGCATGGAATTGGGCGAGCCGGACGAGCGCGGCAGACGCAAGCCCGTACCCGTTCCCGGATCGGAGTACACCTTGGACGTGGACTGCGTGATCATGGCGATCGGCACTACCCCCAATCCCTTGCTGACCTCTACGACCGAGGGACTTGCAACCAACCGTCGCGGCTGCATCGAGACCGATCAGAGCACAGGGCATACCTCTTTGGACGGCGTATGGGCGGGCGGCGATGCCGTAACCGGTGCTGCAACCGTCATTCTTGCAATGGGCGCAGGAAAACTTGCTGCTAAGTCGATTGACGAGAGCATAATGGCGAAAAATTCGTAAAATTTTGCAAGAAAAAATAAAAAAGTTGCAAAAACCTATTGCATTATACGCGTGGCTGGTGTATAATGTTTCCATATTGATTTTAGCGAAAACCTATCTGTAAAGGAGATTTTATCATGTCTTACGTAGATGAAATTATTGACAAAGTAATTGCCCAGAACCCCGGCGAGCCCGAGTTCCACCAGACCGTCAAGGAAGTGCTGGATTCGCTCCGCCCCGTTGTTGAGGCAAACGAGGCAAAATACCGCAGAGAGGCGCTTTTGGAGCGCATGACCATTCCGGAGCGCGTGATCATGTTCCGCGTACCGTGGGTAGATGACAAGGGTCAGGCACAGGTCAACACCGGCTACCGCGTACAGTTCAACGGCGCGATCGGTCCTTACAAGGGCGGTCTTCGTTTCCATCCTTCCGTAAACCTTTCCATCATCAAGTTCCTGGGCTTTGAGCAGACCTTCAAGAACTCGCTGACCGGTCTTCCCATGGGCGGCGGCAAGGGCGGCTCCGATTTTGACCCCAGAGGCAAGAGCGACCGTGAGATCATGGCATTCTGCCAGAGCTTTATGTCCGAGCTGTTCCGTCACGTAGGCCCCGATACCGACGTTCCCGCAGGTGACATCGGCGTAGGCGCACGTGAGGTTGGTTATATGTACGGTCAGTACAAGAGACTTGTCAACCGCTATGAGGGCGTGCTGACGGGTAAGGGTCGCGCATACGGCGGCTCGCTCATCCGTCCCGAGGCTACCGGCTTTGGCGCGGTTTACTATACCGTTGAAATGCTCAAGTACTTGGGCGAGGACATCAAGGGCAAGACCTTTGCTGTTTCCGGCTTTGGTAACGTGGCTTGGGGTACTGTCAAGAAGGGCACCGAGCTTGGCGGTAAGGTTGTCACCATTTCGGGTCCCGACGGTTACGTATACGATCCCGACGGCATTTGCACCGAGGAAAAGATCGCGTACATGCTTGAAATGCGTGCATCCGGCCGCGACAAGGTACAGGATTACGCTGATAAGTTTGGCGTGCAGTTCTTCCCCGGCAAGCGTCCTTGGGAGCAGAAGGTTGACGTTGTCATGCCTTGCGCAACCCAGAACGAGGTGAACCTTGATAACGCAAAGGACATCGTTGCAAACGGCGTCAAGTATTACGTAGAGGTTTCCAACATGCCCACTACCGCAGAGGCATTCGAGTACCTCAAGGAGAATGGCGTTTATATCGCTCCCTCCAAGGCAGTTAATGCAGGCGGCGTAGCAGTTTCGGGTCTGGAAATGAGCCAGAACTCCATGCGCTACTCTTGGACTGCTGAAGAGGTTGACGCTAAGCTGCACCAGATCATGTCCGACATCTTCAATAACTCGGTTGCCGCTGCAAAGAAGTACGGCATGGAGGGCGACCTGGTCGCAGGCGCAAACATCGCGGGCTTTGAAAAGGTCGCAGATGCAATGCTGGCACAGGGTATTGTTTAATTGTATTACATAAAAATCGTCCGCACCAATCGGTGCGGACGATTTTTCGTTTTGAATGGCTTATTGGTCGGATGAGCTGTCGGGGGATTGTTCTTGTACCGTTTCGATTTCCTCTTGAGGAATGGATTCAGTTTCGGATTGTGAGTTACAGAGTTGCTCCCCGGCATCGATTACTGCACTTTCCTGACTGGTGTTTTCCGTTTGCTCTGCCGGTTGCTGTTCAGCATTTTTGCTCGGCTTGTGCTTGAGTTTTTTGCGCACGAAGAAATAGATCAGTGCGCCAACGGGGACGGGGATTCTCAAAAGGAACGAGGAAACGGTTGCTTGAATGATGCCGCATCTTGTGATCAATCCGAATATGAATCGGAATCCCAATGATGTGCCTACGAGGGAGAATTGCAGTAGTACGGCGATCCAAATCAAAATCAACCAAAGTACCTTGAGGCGGATAGGACGCTTGATGCAGTCCACCATCATCCAAACGCAGAAGGCAATGGTCAGCAAGAACCAAACGATCAGCAACACGCGTACCGTGATGATGACAGGCGTGCTCTTGGGAGTGATATCAGTCACGTAGATGCCTTGGAGTTGATCATTGGCATTATACGTCAATTTGAATTCTGCGGTTGCTTTAGTATCTGCCGTCACTTGATAGACAACGTCCGTGATCTGTGTCTGATCGGTGTACGAGTAGGTTGTGTTCCAAGAAATGAACTTGATCTCGTACGTCTTGGCGCCGTCGTAAATGCGTAACAGCTCGTTCCAGAATGCGTCAAGCTGCGCTTGGTTGGAGATCGGCACGTGCTCCATAAAATCGATCAAGGCATCCTTGTCTTCGGCAATGACGCAATCCATCAGCGTTGCCATGTCTGTCTGCTTATCTGTGAGATCGGGCTGGAGCTTGTTACAGGATGAAAAGAGTAAGAGCGCGGTTAAGAACAGCAAAATCATCCAACTTGTTTTTTTAATTGTCATAGTTAGACCTCCTTTATGTTTTTTAAAAAACGGTTTCATCTATATAGACGCATTTTTTTGAGCAAAAGTTCGGATTTTATGAAAAAAATAAAAAT
>JAZOLE010000010.1:0-10256 GCA_045652835.1 Eubacteriales bacterium
CGCAGGCAAGCTGGCAGGCATTTGCGATCTTGCAAAGACCTATTTCGTGATCTGGACGACAACCACCTGGACGCTGCCCGGCAACCTTGCCATCGCGCTCAATCCCGTGGAGAGCTACGTCGTGGTCAAGGCAGGAGAGGAGTGCTACATCGTGGCAGAGGCGCTTTGCGCAAAGACCATGAAGGCAGGCGGCATCGAGGATTACGAGATCCTTGCTGCATTCCCCGGCAACACCTTTGAGTACATGAAGGCGCAGCACCCCTTCCTTGACAGAGAGTCTCTGATCGTCAACGCCGATTACGTTACCATGGAATCCGGTACGGGCTGCGTACACACCGCGCCCGGCTTCGGTGCTGACGACTATATCACCTGCAAGAGATATAATATCGATATCATCGTGCCCGTAGACGACCGCGGCTATCAGACCGCTGATGCAGGCAAGTATGCAGGTCTTTACTACGCACAGTCCAACGAGGTAATTCTTGCCGATATGAAGGAAAGCGGTGCACTGTTCGCAAGCGAAGAAATGAGCCATGAATATCCGCACTGCTGGAGATGTAAGTCTCCCATCATCTTCCGCGCAACGCCCCAGTGGTTCTGCTCGGTGGATGCCTTCAAGGAAGAGGCTGTTGCGGCTTGCAAGAGCGTGACCTGGCTGCCCGCATGGGGCGGCGAGCGTATGGCACAGATGGTACGTGACCGTGCCGACTGGTGCATCTCCCGTCAGCGTCAGTGGGGTCTGCCCATTCCCGTATTCTATTGCGAGGATTGCGGTGAGGTCATCTGCGACGATGCAACCATTGCAAAGGTAGCAGAGGTATTTGCCGCTAAGGGCTCTAACGCTTGGTGGGATCTGTCTGTCGAAGAACTGATGCCCGAGGGCTATGCTTGCAAGTGCGGCTGCAAGTCCTTCCGCCGCGAGAGCAATACCTTGGACGGCTGGTTTGACTCCGGTTCTTCCCATATCGCAGTGCTTGAGCAAAGACCCGAGCTGCATTGGCCCTCTGACGTCTACCTTGAGGGTGGCGACCAGTACAGAGGTTGGTTCCAGGCAGCACTCTTGACCGCAGTTGGCGCAAAGGGACAGGGCGCACCTTATCGCACCGTTCTGACTCACGGTTGGGTTGTTGACGGCGAAGGACGTGCAATGCACAAGTCGCTTGGTAACGGCGTTGACCCTGATGACGTAGTCAAGAAGTACGGCGGCGACATTGCAAGACTGTGGGCTGCTTCTACCGACTATCACGCAGACGTTCGCTGCTCGGATAACATCTTCCGTCAGCAGTCCGAAACCTATAGAAAGATCCGTAACACCGCAAGAATTCTGCTTGCAAATCTGGGCGATTTCAACCCCGATACCGATATGATCGCTTACGCAGACTTGCCTGCTATTGACAAGTGGATCCTGGCTCGCTTCAATAAGCTGGTTAAGGAGGTTCGTGATGCGTTTGACGGTTACGAGTTCCATATCGCATACCACGCTCTGAACAACTTCTGCACGGTTGATCTGTCCAAGCTGTACGTGGATATCACCAAGGACAGAGTATACACCGAACGCGCAGACAGCGCAGCACGCAGAAGCGCACAGACCGCTATGTATCTCATCATTTCGGGCATGACCCGTCTGATGGCTCCCATCATCAGCTTTACTGCTGAGGAGATCTGGCAGTCCATGCCTCACGGCGCATGCGACAAGACCGAGAGCGTGTTCCTCAACGACATGCCCGCATACGATGCATCTCTTGAATCCGAGGGCACCAACTCCTGGGATGAGCTGTTCGAGCTGCGTGATGACGTTATGAAGGCGCTGGAGCTTGCAAGAGCAGAAAAGCTGATCGGTAAGTCGCTGGACGCTAAGGTAACCGTTTACACCGAGGACGCTGCCGCATACGCGCTGCTCTCCTCCTTTGCAGGCGACCTTGCAACCGTATATATCACCTCTCAGGCTGAAATCGTCAACGGTGCAGCTCCCGAGGGTGCGGTGCTCGGCGAGGACGGCAGAATTGCCGTAGTTGTTGCTCCCGCAAACGGCTGCAAGTGCGATCGCTGCTGGGCATATGCCACCAAGGGCATCTCCGAGGGAGAAAACTTCCTTTGCGAGCGTTGCCAAAATATTCTTGAACTTTAAGATAAGAGGGAATAGGGTCGATACCGACCCTATTCCTCTATAGAAAGGAAACGTTATGCTGTATCTGATCTTATGGGCAGCCATTGCCGCCGTCATCGTGATTGCGGATCAGGTGACCAAATACGTGGTGATACAACACATTCCCGAGGGAGAATCTATCCCCTTTATCGAGGGCGTGCTGCACTGGACGCACATCAAAAACGATGGCGCGATATTCGGCTGGTTTGACGATTCGCGTTGGATGTTTATGATCCTGTCTGCCGTGGGCATTGTTGTCATGATCGGTATGCTTGTATATTGGGTCAAAAAAGAACCCAAGGACAAGATCATGCAAGTCATTCTGACGCTGCTGATCGCAGGCGGTATCGGTAACATGATCGACCGCTGCACGTTAGGTGTGGTGACCGACTTTATCGATTTCTGCGCATTCCCGAATCTGTGGAAGTGGATCTTTAACGTGGCGGATTGCTCTGTCACCATCGGCGGCTGCATGATGGTGCTGTGGCTGATCTGGTCGTTTATCGTGGAGATCAAAAACATGAAAAAGGCGAATGATGCGCCCGCACAGGCGCAGGAGAGCGACCATGCAGACAGTGACGCACAAGGTTGACGCTGCCGACGCAGGCGCGAGAATAGACAAATACTTGGCGGAGCGGGCGGACTTGGCCCGCTCCGCTGCGGTCAGATTACTCGAGGAGGGCGATGTGTCGGTTGATGGCGCGTCGGTCTCCAAAAACTATAAGGTGCGGACGGGCGACGAGATCACGGTCAACTATCCCGATCCCGAGCCGGATACCGCGCTGCCCGAGGATATCCCTTTGGACGTGGTGTACGAGGATGCCGATATCATCGTGATCAATAAGCCCGTGGGCATGGTGGTGCACCCCGCTGCGGGTAACCCGTGCGGCACGCTGGTCAATGCGCTGCTGTATCATTGCAAGGGCAGTCTGTC
Source organism: Eubacteriales bacterium (assembly GCA_045652835.1). GTDB lineage: Bacteria > Bacillota > Clostridia > Oscillospirales > CAG-272 > SVQP01. Next base: position 3,081 of record JAZOLE010000010.1, read on the forward strand.
GGGCATCGGAGGCGTGCTGCGCCCCGGTATCGTGCACCGCATCGATAAGGATACGAGCGGACTTTTGGTGGTTGCCAAGAATGACCGCGCGCATCTGCACCTTGCCGAGCAGATCAAGGAGCACTCGGCACACCGCATCTACAGAGCTGTGTGCGTGGGCAATATCCGCGATGACGAGGGCACCATCGACCTGCCCATCGGCAGGCACCCCACCGACCGCAAGCGTATGGCGGTCATTCGCGACCCCGACCGTGACGCGCGCGATGCCGTCACGCACTATCGCGTGCTTGCCCGTTTTTCGGGCAGAGCCGCATGGGGCAACGCCTTTACCTATATTGAGTGCAAGCTGGAAACAGGCAGAACGCACCAGATTCGCGTGCACATGGCGGCAAAGGGTCACCCCTTGCTTGGCGACGATGTGTACGGCGGCGCCAATACGCCGTTCGGTGCACGCCATAAGTCGCTGATCTGCGGACAGACCCTGCACGCCTGCGAGCTTCACCTGACCCACCCAACCACGGGCGAGCGCATGCATTTTACCGCGCCCCAGCCCACGGAAATGACCAAGCTTTTGGAGATTTTGAGCCAAGATGAATGAGTTTGACAAAGCATTTGACAGTATCGCCATCGTGACCGACCTGGACGGCACGTATCTGAACACCGGTGGCGTGGAGCATCCTGAAAACGTGCGCGCCATCAAGGCGTTTTGCGCCGAGGGAGGCTATTTTACATACGGCACGGGACGCATGCACAAGAATATCGCGCGCGTGCTGCCCGATACGCCCCATATCTGCAACTTGCCTGCCGTGGTGGCAAACGGCTCGTACCTGTTCGATTTTTCCACCAATACGCGCCTGTACCCCACCTCCATGGACACCGCGGACGTGATCGCCGTGGCATTGGCTGCAAGAGCGATCGATGCCGAGATCGGTGTGCGCGTGGTCACGCCCGACGGATTTATGACCGATGGACGCGGTGAGATCATCGCACGAGAGGTCGCGAGAAATCCGCTTGATTTTCCGCACGTGACCGAGATCGAGCATTGGCAGGAGTGCAACCCCACAGAGCAATGGTTCAAGCTGGTGTTCCGCGCAGAGAAGGCACAGCTGAACGTGCTGCGCGAGGAGCTGCACGCGGATTTCGGTGCAAGGTTCGAGTTTGCAGCGTCGGGCGACCGCTTCTTGGAGCTGACGCGCAAGGGCTGCACCAAGGCAAGCGGCGTGCAAAGGCTGCGCGATATGTTCACGGCGCAGGGCAAAAGACTTTACGTGGTGGCATGCGGCGATCAGGAAAATGACCTGCCCATGCTGCTGTCAGCCGACCTTGCCCTTTGCCCGGCAAACGCGACGGATGCCGTCAAGGCGGTGTGCGCACAAACGCTGTGCCACCACGCAGAGGGGATCATGCCGCTGGTCACAGAGCGTATCCGTAACCTGTAAAGGCTGCAGATTTGCCGGTTTTCATGCAATAATAAACCAAGCAGAGAAAAATAAACCAACAATTAACAATAAAGCAAAAAGGGAGGCACTTGCCTCCTTTTTTATATTATAATACCCCTGCCCATGCCTACGCACCTGCCAACGCCAACGCCCACGCCAACTCCCACACCCACGCTAACTCCCACACCCACGCACCGTGAATCCATTCCTGTAGCTGCTCCCTCGTCCCGCGCACCTAGGCCCCTTCCCGTGGCTGCTCCCACGCTCTCGCACCTGCCTGCACACACACCGGGGAATCCCTTCCTGAGCTGCTCACATGCCCTCGCTCCTCGTCCCGCGCCCCCCAATCTCCCGTCCTTTCTGCTCCCGAAACCGCAAAAAAACGTCGAAATTGTTGCGTTTTGTGCCATGAATTTGTCGCTTGGTGCAAAGGGTATTGCATCTTTTTGTTGTTTCAGTATAATGTAAGCAGGATAAAATCCAAAAAATATTTTTTAAGGAGATTTTTTAAAATGAAAAACAACAAGGGCTTTTCGCTCGTAGAACTGATCGTAGTAATCGCAATTATGGCAATTCTCGCCGCTGTTGCAATTCCTACTTTTGCAAGTTTTATCACTAAGGCACAGAGAGCTTCCGATGAGAGCTTCTTGAACGACATTGAGTACGCAATTGAACTTGCTATGGCAGAAGAGGGTGGTGTTCCCAGTGGCTACACCTTAAAGGTAGAAATTGAAGATGGCTTGGTAAAGTCTATGACTCTGGACCATACTACAGCAACTGATATTACCATCGAACAGGAAGACCTGAACGGTGCGATTGATTTTACTCATGAACTGAAGCTTGCTGATGACACTTATTCCCCCTTGGGCAATGGTAAGTGGGAAGGCGCTAACGAGGACTAATAATTACCTCCCCGAGAATCCATAAGCTCGGATTCCCACGGAATCAGTAAAAACCCGACGGGAAACCCGTTTGGGTTTTTACTGCGTTTATGAACGTTGAAAAATATTGCTTGAATACTTCAAAACAGGCTATTTTTATAATTATTTTACATTTTTAAGGAGAAATTTATCATGAGAAACAATAACAAAGGTTTTTCGCTGGTCGAGCTGATCGTAGTAATCGCGATTATGGCAATTCTGGCAGCTGTTGCCGTTGTAGGCGTCAGCGTTTATATCCCTAAGGCACAGCAGGCTAATGACAAGCAGCTGGTGAGCGATATCGAATACGGACTGAATTTGTATTATCAGAGCAATGCGGATAATATGACCGGTGGTTATATTGTGCTTTCTAAAGATGCAGCTCCCGTTGTTGGCGGCTGTGGCGACGAAGCTATGAAGCTTGTTTACGGTGAGAACTGGGCAACTCGAAATGATCTGAAACTGGCTTATGGCAAATGGTCTGATGACGGCTTACTCCAATATGTTTTGGAGAACAGCGCAAATAGCCAAATTGTTGCTGGTTCCAGCTTTGTACAAAATCGTACGCCTGCTCAATTGGTGGATTCTTTTGGTACCTTGACTGATTCTCTTTCGGGCATGGCGGCAACTGCAGGCAGCGATCCTCTTGAAACTATGGCCACATACAATATCTTGCCTGAAGACCAGATCACCTCTATCCGCAACGAATTGGCATCTCTTGGTCTCTCTTGGGATTCTGCAGAAAACGCGGACAACTCTGAGTATTCTACTGCTTTGTCGAATTTGTTGGTGAAGAATGTGTCAAGCGAACTTGGTACTGCTGATCCCGATGCTCAAGTATCTGGCGTTGCCGGAATGGCAGCGATGTATGCCACTATTTATGGCTGGGCTGCAACAGATAAAGCAGGTCAGACTGCTCTTGATAACCTTAATGCAGTGATTACCAATCCTGATTCGAATACTGGTGATATCGTGAAGGCTTTTGGTGATATTGACACCTCAGAGGGCTCTCCTCTTCATAGTTACATGACAAGTGAAACTGCAAAAAAGGACGAAGCTTCGCTTCCTGTTATTATGGGCGCTGTTAGCGATATCACTGCTAATTATGACATAACCCAAGAAGGACTGTTTTCTGCGGAGTCGATCGGAGAGCAGGTTGACAACTACATTAGTGCGGTAGTAACTGTTTCCGGTCTCGATGAGAACCAGATCCTTGAATTGCAAAGCAAGGCTGCTGACGGTGCCGTAGTAATTTTTCTTTCCGAAAACGGTCAGATTATTGTTATGCCGGCAGCGATTCGCTCTGCTGACTGAATACATTGATCTGAAAGGTACAACAAATTAAGGAGGTGGCTACCTGAATGAAAAGATTTTTTCGGTGGATGATCTGTACGGCCATTTTGTTAACTCTGCTCTGTATGGCAACACAAGTTTCTGCGGCCACCAGTGTTTCTACGTCTGGTACGACTATCAATGTTTCCGGTGTCAATTTGCAGTGCACTCTCACTACGACTGCTACCGCAATAAAAACAGGGTGGTTGTCTGAAACTAGTAGTAGAGATTATACTTCTACTGCGATGTGGAATGATGTTGATGCGTTTACATTGGTGGCATCCAATTCCACGTATTATCAAACGGGTTCTTGGTGGAAGACAGATTACTATGCGCAGAATTACACCACTAAGCTCACCATCACCAATAATTCTGACAATCCTGTGAGTATTCAATATGTTGCTTCCGGTTTGGACAGTGGAAACGGAAATGGGGATGTGTTGCTTGCGAAGGGTGATTCATTAGTGTTCACGAGAACTTCGACTGAAACTAATGAAAATGCCACAACGAGCACCTCGGTTTCAGGTACCGTGACGATTACTGGGATTGAAGCACTCGAAAATGTTGATGTTGTGTTTGATTCATCGGCTAATGGCTCTTATAATTATACAATCGATGGTACAACTAAAACGTTAGCGGCAAATGCTGCTGCATCGGCTGCTACGCCGATTAGCGTTGGAGGCAAGATTGCCTTAACTCATGGCGAGGCAAGTTCAGGATACACGTTCTATGGTTGGATGTTTGAAGGTAAGCTACTTGGTACAACTGACGGTGAGTATACAATCAATAATTCCGGTAGGATCTATCCAGTATATTTGCCGGCTGATACCGTGGATGCTGGTGCGCCCTTTACGGTAGGAAGTAATTCTTATATGTTCTGGCATCAAGCCTTTGAGGATGCTAAAAGGACAGGGAATACAGTCATTTTGAATATAGACTATAAGCTTCCTAATACATTGGAAGAAACCGGATTGTGTGAAGGACACACCTACTCAAACTATGTGACAGGCTTTGATGGGGATATCCAATATATCATTCCGAGCGGAACCAAGCTATTAGTGCCATATGGATCGGATGACAATGGTTCTTTTAAGTCGGAGCCAGAGAACTACCTTTCCTATAGTGATGCCTGTACTATGTTTGATAATGGTGGTATGGCAACCAGAAACTTTGCCTACCGGACGCTGACGGTATCTGCCGGAGCCGAGATCGACTGCTATGGTCAGATTAATGTCAACGGGCAGAGACAGAATGACGGACAGACGTATACGGGCGTGAGTTTGGGGGGCTATGGCCACATCTCATTGCAGGGGGCGGTTGATGAGGAACAGCTGGTAATCCACAACGGCGCTAAGCTATACTGTTATGGTTATATTACCGGGACAGGTATGGTGAACATAAAAAGCGGTGGTGTAATTCATGAGTTGCTCCAGATTGGCGACTGGATGGGAGGTACCAATGCATCCGAATGGAAGGCTGACGCCCAAAAAAACAAATCCCTGTTTCCGCTGTCTCAGTACTATATACAAAACGTGGAGGCTGATCTGAAGATTGAAGCCGGTGCCAGTGCCAATATGGAAGCGGTGGTAACTGTTTCTTCAACGACTCTTGCGGTCTCTACGACATATATAGGGGCTAGTGCAGGATTGTTCCAGCTCTCGAATGGCGCTTGTGTTGTTCGTCGCTACGATGAAGCAACGGATAGAATGAATTACCACACGCATGGTACCGCCACTTTGGGTAATATCAAAATATATAAATCGGTTCTGTTGGGAGTCATTAAAGTGGATTTGGATAGTTCCGATTACGTTCTTCCTTTGAGCAATAACATCAGCGTGATTGTAGAAAGCGGCAGCACGGTGAATGTTGGCAAACGGATGGCATTGATGCCGGGGTCTGAGCTGATTGTAGCCGAGGGTGGTATCGTGAATCTGTCCGGTCAGATTTATATTGTAGATGTGAAAGATTGGTCAAAAACTTACTTCTACAATGTCGTTACCCAATCTCCGGTAAATTCTGCTATTACCATTTCAAATAAAAACCCGAATGTAGTTCCATTACCATATGTTGCTACAATAAATGACGTATCGCCAAGAGTATCTAAACTCGTGCGACTTAAGAACGATACGACTCAATACTATTACCCCGATGTTATTAATGAGACCGAAAGTGGACGTCTGGTTGTCAACGGTACTATCAATGTGACAGGTGCAATTTGCTCAACAACAGGTAATTCTTCCGATAGTGCTATTATCAGTACCGGTGCGGGCAAGATCGATTTTAAGATAGCACCCAGTGCTGGTGAACTGATAGGTGGCTATGATACGGATTCAATAAAAGGCATAGATACAACCCCCGCCAAGCTGAAAAACGCTGACGGTACTTATGCCCAACCTAACAAGAATACCTTTACTTACACCGATGGCAAGTGGGTGTGCGCAACGCACAGCTTTGATAACGGAGGTAATGGAGTAGTAACCACCAATCCTACTTGTACGCAACCCGGTACCAGAACTAAAACATGTACTGCCTGCGGATATAAAGAAACCGTAGTGGATCCTGCAGCCGGACACGATTACGAGGGTAGCAACTGGGTTTCCGATAGCAAAGATCACTGGTATATATGTAAAGAGTGTGGTGAACCTTGTGAAAAAGCGGCACACTCGGATTCTAATGATGCAGATGTTGAATGTGATGCCTGCGGTTTCAGCTTTGCGTGTGCTGAGCATACCGTGGCTACAAAAGAAGACAACCGTATTGAAGCGGGGTGCATGAGAGCTGGTTCCTATGATCTGGTGACTTACTGCACAGTTTGTACGGCGATTATTAAAACTGAGAAAAAGACACTGCCTTCGGTAGGTTACCATACCTATGACGGTGATTGCGATGCGGTGTGTAACGTTTGTGATGAGTCTCGAACAGCACCCCATAAACCCGGTTCGGACGATGGCGACTGCACAACCCCTATCAAGTGTTTGTTATGTGAGGCAGTAACCACTGAGGGTAAGGCAAACCATACAGGTGGCACGGCAACGTGCACTGAAAAGGCAGTCTGCTCGATTTGTAACAAGTCTTATGGTGATCCGCTTGGTCATAAACTGATCGAGGTTCCCGCTACTGATGCTACTTGTACCCAAGACGGCAATAGGTCATGTTATCGTTGCTCGGCGGAAAACTGCGGTGCGCTGTTCGAGGATAAAAATGGAACAACGCCTGTAGCTGCCGAAGATTTGATTATTCCTGCAGGACATGACTTTGACACGGAAAACTGGGTGATTGCCGATGAGACCTATCACGCACATAAGTGTAAGAATTGTGATGAGTTGACCGACGCTACGGAGCATAGCTACACCGAAGAGGTAACAACTCCTGCGACCTGTGTTTCCGCGGGACTTAAGACTTTTACTTGTACTTGTAGTGACAGTTACACCGAGGTGATTCCCGCAACCGGTGAACACACCGAGGTAACCGACGCTGCAGTCGAT
>JAZOLE010000011.1:0-6554 GCA_045652835.1 Eubacteriales bacterium
ATCCTTAATTCTCTTATCCTTGACAATTTCGCGAAGCTCTTCAAGAATTGCTTCGGTTGCGGTAAATCCAATATCCGCGCCAATTAATAGCTCTTCAAGCTCCTCAAAAAGCTCCTCGTCAACCTTGACAAACATCTTGAAAAAGTTGTCAATCTGACCCATAATCGCATTCTTTGTCTTAATGAGACCTTCCTTTAATTTGTCAAAGAACCCCATCGAGTAACTCCTTCTGCTTTCCTTCAATTTCGTTTACATTAAGCTCGATAGCCTGAGAGATACCTCTCTGTGGCATCGTAACACCGTAGAGCCTATCTCCAATCTCCATAGTACCGCGACGGTGTGTAATAAGTATGAACTGTGTGTCTGCGCTCAGGCGCTTTACATACTCGCCAAAGCGGAAGACATTAACCTCATCCAGCGCCGCCTCTATCTCGTCAAGAATACAGAACGGTGTAGGATTTACCTTCAGAATAGCAAACAGAAGCGCTATTGCAACAAAGGACTGCTCTCCACCGGAAAGAAGAGACATGCTCTTGATGATCTTTCCGGGAGGTGCCGCCTTGATCTCAATACCCGACTCCAGAATGTTCTCGGGATCGGACAAAGACAGCTCTGCAGAGCCACCGCCGAACAGCTCGGCAAATACCTTGCCGAAGTTCTCGTTGATCTGGTTGAAGGACTCGACAAACACCGCCTTCATCTCGGCTTCCAGCTCGGCAATGATCTTGAGCGTCTCCGCCTTGGATTTCTCCAGATCGGTGATCTGCTCGTTCATCTCATCGTATCTCTTCTTGACCTCCTGATACTTTTCCACCGCACCCAGGTCCACGTGACCGATGGCACGCAGCTTGTTTCTGCATTCGGTCTGCAGCTGCACCATCTCACGGCGGTTTTCGGGCGTGATTGCAGGATAGCCCAACGCGATTGCGTCGGCTCTGGTCATTTCGTAATCATCCCAAAGCTTGGAGGAGAGCTTGTCAAGCTCATCGCGCAAATTGTTCAGTTTATTCTCGCACTTGGTATATTCACGGAAGATGATCTCCTTTTGGTTCATCTTCTCGCGCATACGGGCAGTCATTTCATTCAGCTTTTTCTCAAAGTCCATGCTATCGCTCTCGATTTCAGCGCGCTTGGCGTTGAGATCCTGCAGCTTTGCCTGTCCCGCCTCGTATTTTTGTCTGTTATCCGCCTGATATACCGTGTATCCCTCGATCATGTCCTCCAGCGAGATCATGCGCTCGCGTGCAGCGCGGATCTCGTCGGCATACAGCTCAACGCGGGTACGGCAAACGCCCAGCAGCGTATGCTCTGTTTCGGTATCCTTTGCGGTCTCGCTGATTCTGATGATCACGCCCGTCATGCGGTCGTTGAGATCCGCCACGTGATCCTCCAGATCCAGTCGCTGCTCGTCCTTGCTCTGGCGCAGCGCGGTGATTTCGTTAACCACGATCTGTGCAGAACGCTCGTCAGCCTGCAGGATGGCAAGGTCCTCCTCATATCTCTCGCTCATGGCGATGATCTGGTCATAGTCCTGACGCATCTTTTCAAGCAGCGTAGCATTCGCCTCGATCTTTGCGTTGATCTGCTCCAGCTGTGCGCTCTCGGTGCTCATCAGCACGCCCAGCAGCTCTCTGCGGTCCTCGCACGAAGCCTTGTCCTCGGTGGTATCACGGATATCCTGCTTTTGCTTGTCTGCATCTTTTACAAGCTTTGCAAGCTCCTTATCGCAAGCGGCGCAAATGTCCTCCAGCTTCTTGATCTCTGCTGCTCTGCCGAGCACGCCGGCACCCTGACGCACCGAACCACCCGTAAACGAACCGCCCATATTGATCTGCTGACCGTCCAAAGTGACCACGCGTACGCGATAGCGCAACGCCTTAGCCATGGCGGTCGCATTGTCGATGTTATCAAAAATGACCGTTCTGCCGATCAGCGAGGATACCACGTCACGGAATTTGCTGTCGCAATCCAAAAGCGAATCCGCAACCGCGATATAGCCGCGGTAGCCCGACGCATCACGCATTTCGGGCGTGGGAGAAGAGGGGCGCATGGAGGTCAAGGGGAAGAATGTTGCTCTGCCCGCCTCGCCCTTCTTGAGCGCGTACATAGCCGCTTTTGCGGTTTCCTCGTCATCCACCACGATATGCTGCAGGTTTGCACCCAGCGCAGTTTCAATGGCGGTGACGTACTTTTCATCTACGCTGACCACCTTGGAAAGCGGACCGTAGATCTTACCTACGGGTGCGCCACCCGCAGCGGTGATCTTGCCCTCGGCGTAGCGATTCATGACAAAGCGCACGCTGTTGGCATAGCCTTCAAAGCTTTCTTCCATGTGCTTGAAGGTCTGTATTCTCTGCTGTGCCGAATCACGGCGCAGTCTTTGCGTATTGATCTGCTCCGAGATCTCCCCGAATGCAGCGTTAAGCTCTACCAGACGCTTGTTGTAGTTCTCGATCTCGGCAGTCGCCTCGTCGATCGCCCTCTGATAATCGGCAACCGTCTTTTGCTTATCAGCACTCTGCTTTTGCAGTGCGCGATCGGCATTCTCATAGGTTTCCATATCGGCAAGCAGGTCGCTGTTTCGGTCGCTGCCGCTGTTCTTGGCGTTCTCCAGCACCGAAATTCGCACGCGAATATCGGTAGCCTCCGCCTCTGCAGCACGAATATCGGCAAGTGCGGTGGCAATATCTGCCTCCAGCACGCCTATCTTGGCTCTTGTGGTGCGGATCTCATCCGCAATCTGTCCCTGCTCGCGCTCCAGTGCCGCGCTCTGCTCGGCAAGTGCAAGGATGCGCGCAGAGTGCTCACCGCAAGCCGCCTGCTCCTGCTCCATGTTCTTTTGAGAAAGTGCCATGGAGGAGCTTGCCGCCTCAATCAGCTCTCTTGTGTGCGCAATATTGCTCTCGGTTACGCGGAATTCGCTGTCAAGCATATGGTTCTCCTGCGTCTGCTCGCGAATCTGCGTCAGCAGCTGCTCGGATGCCATCTTGTTGGACTGCGAAGCCTCAAACAGGCGGTTATTTTGCATTTCCATACCCTGCAGCGCATCCTCTGCGGTCTGCAGATCAAACGAGGAGTGCTTGAGCGCATCCTCTGCCACACCGATCTCGTTACGGAAACGCTCGGTATCGTACAGCCAAAGGCTGACGTCTGCACGTTTTTTGGAGTCCATAAGCTCAATGGCGCGCTTTGCCTTGCCCGCTTCCTTTTCAAGCGGACCAACCTGCGCCTGCACCTCGCTGAACACGTCCATAATACGTACCATGTTCTCCTCTGCCTTGGCAAGCTTACGCTCCGCCTCGTTTTTCTTATGGCGGAACTTGGCAATACCCGAAGCATCCTCAAACGTGCTGCGACGCTCGTCACTCTTACGCGACACCATCTCGGCAATTCTACCCTGTCCGATGATCGAGTAACCGTCACGGCCGATACCCGTATTCATAAACAGCTCGTAAATATCGCGCAATCTGACCGCGCGGCGGTTGATGAAATATTCACTCTCACCCTGGCGGAAGTAGCGTCTTGTAACGGTTACCTCATCGTAAGGGCAATCCAGCTTTGCAAAATCTCCCGTGTTATCAAAGGTGACCGACACCTCTGCATAACCCATCGGGCGGCGGCTGTCCGCACCGCCGAAAATAACGTCCTCCATCTTGGAGCCACGCAGCGTCTTGGAGGAAATTTCACCAAGCACCCAACGCATTGCGTCCGCGATATTGGACTTGCCGCTTCCGTTAGGACCGACGATGACGGTAACGCCCGCCTGCTCGCCTACCATGCCGTTATCAAAAACCAGCTTGGTTCTGTCCGGGAAGGACTTAAAGCCTTGTAATTCAATGGATTTTAAGTACAATGCTCTTTCTCCTTTTCATAGATTTGAGGAACTTTTACGTCGGCAGCCACCAGCTGCAGCTGCGCGCCAAACTCCTCCCTAAGATGCAAAAGGTTTTGCCTGTGCTGTCCGATGGCTACGGATAATTCACGGGCAGGTATATCGATACGCTGTACAGGGCGTTTTGCCTCGGACAGCAGTTTTTTCAAGTTTTGATAGTAAAGGCGTGAGCGCACCAGCTCACCAAGAGCCGGATGATTTGCCCCTGCGATTGCCGTTTGGGGATCGGTCAGACTATCCGACGCGCAAAGCCCTACGCGAATGACACGCACACCGCCGTTCTCCAACACGCCAAGCACGGCAGCACTGCGCTCAATCGCATCGTCAAGCGTCAGCGGCACGTAATCGCCGCTGTGCATCATGGCACACAGCGCGGTATCGGCAAACACAACCGTGGGATAAATGCGCGCGCCCTGCACGCCAAGTCCGCAAAGTCGCTTGGCACTTTCCAGCTCGCTTTGCAAGGTACTGCCCGGCAAGCCGATCATCATTTGCCCCACAACCTCGTAGCCCGCGTCCAGCAGCATGCGGCATGCGCGCTCGGCACACGCGGCATTGTGTCCGCGCCCCGAGGCGGCAAGCACAGCGTCATCCATGCTCTGCACACCAAGCTCGACCGTGCGCACGCTATAGCGCGCAAGCAGAGCAAGGATCTCGTCCGAAATATAATCAGGACGCGTGGACATGCGAATACCGCTCACGCGTGCCTTGCCCGGGATGGGATTTTGCACGTACCGCTCGGCAACGTCCAGAAGATAGCACATCAGATTCCGATCAATGCCTGTAAACGAGCCACCGAAGTACGCAATCTCTGCCTCGTCTCCCTCTGCAGTGGTGGCAAGCGCGGTTGCAATCTGCTCGTCCACCGCTGCGGGATCAAAGCCCTGCGCACCCGAAATGGTGCGCTGATTGCAAAACACGCAAAGGTGCGGACAGCCGAGATGCGGAATGAAAATGGGGATATTTAAATGCCGACTCACGGCTGCACACCGAACAGCTCCAGCGCCTGTCGCGCAGCGTTTTGCTCTGCGCGGCGCTTGGACTGACCCTGTCCGCGACCGATCACGTTGGAGTTAAGTCTTGCCTCGACCGTAAAGGTCTTTTGGTGATCGGGTCCGCTTTCACCAACCGTCACGTATTCAAGGAAATCACCCTCGGTCTGCTGCACGAATTGCTGCAAAAGCGTTTTATAATCGCTGCTGCCCTGTGCACCCGCATTGGAAATTTCCTTTTGAATAAAGGGCAAAAGCAGCTCGCTGACCTGGGCAAAGCCTTGCTCGCCCGCGTCTAAGTAAATAGCAGCCAACAATGCTTCAAACGCATCCGCCAGAATGGATCTGCGTTCTCTGCCGCGGTTTTTCTCCTCACCGACGCCCAAAAGCAGATAGTCGCCAAGGTGGATCTGATCGGCAAACGAGGAAAGCGCTCTCTCGCAAACAAGCTCTGCGCGCAGTCTTGTCAGCTCACCCTCGGCAAGATCGGGATACGAGGTATATAAGTAACGGCTGACCACCACCGAGAGCACCGAGTCACCCAAAAACTCAAGTCGCTCGTTGCAAAGCAGATGGTGCTGCTTATCCCCCTGCTCGTTGGAATAGGAGGAATGCGTCAATGCCCTTTGCAGGTAAGAATGATTTGTAAAACGGTATCCCAGCGTCTTTTGCAAAAGCTCTGTGGGCTTGGGATAGCTGCTTGCAAATTGATTCATAAGCGTCCTTTCTCTGTCCGGGACTTACTTTGAAATCTCGGGCAGCATTTCCGTAATGGTCGCAAGTGCGGTATCGGCAATGACCTGGTTTCTTGCCGCCTTTCCGCCCTTGACCTTTTTTGCAGGCATCTCAATGATGCCGAAGTTTGCGTTCATGGGCACGAACGTGCTGCTCACGCCGCCGTTTTGCACGTACTGTGCCATTGCACCGATCATGGTCTTGCGCGGGAAGATCAGTGCGTCCAGCCCCTTTGCACGGCGCGCGGCGTTAATGCCGGCAACCATGCCCGAGCCTGCGGATTCGATATATCCCTCCACGCCCGTCATCTGTCCTGCGAAGAACACGTTGGGGCGGGTCAGCATGGAATAGTCTGCTGCAAGCAGACCGGGAGAGTTGAGATAGGTGTTGCGGTGCATGACACCGTAGCGCAGAAATTCCGCATTCTCAAGTCCGGGGATCATGCGGAACACGCGACGCTGCTCGGGGAAGGTCAGGTGGGTCTGGAAGCCCACGAGGTTGTACATGGTGCCTTCCTTGTTTTCCTTACGCAGCTGCACGACCGCGTAATACTCCTTGCCCACGCGCGGGTCGATCAGACCCACGGGCTTCAAAGGACCGTAACGCAGCGTTTCGTAGCCGCGGCGCGCCATGACCTCAACGGGCATACAGCCCTCAAACACGGTCAGATCCTTCTGCTGCTCGCGGTCATACTCCTTGAGTGCCGCCACCTCAGCCGAGATCAAAACCTGGTAAAAGGCATCGTACTGCTCCTTGGTCATGGGGCAGTTGATATAGTCGGCATCCCCCTTGTCGTAGCGGGATGCGAAAAACGCGATATCCATATTGATGCTGTCCGCATCCCCGATGGGCGCGGCAGCGCCAAAGAAGTGCAGACCCGAGCAGCCAAGTCCGACGCGGATATAGTCCGCCATGGGCTCGCTGGTCAAGGGGCC
>JAZOLE010000012.1:0-18577 GCA_045652835.1 Eubacteriales bacterium
ATTTTTTATTGCATCAAGCGCATCGCGTTATTCCAAAAAATATCCTCTTTTGCCTGATCCGAGATGGGAGCTTGCTTGACAAAATTCTGCTCTCTCTCCTGACCCGACCAAGGACAATCGCTGCCGTACAGGATTAAGGCGGGATCGTGCTTTTGCAGGATCTTATGCAGTAAGGGCTGGCGCTGGGGGAACGCACCAGACTGCGAGGTGTCAAGGTATACGTTCTTGCCGCAAAGCAGCTCAAGCACGCCTCTCTCGCAGCCAATACCGCCCATATGCGCGGCAATCAGAGTCAGCTTGGGGAAGTTTTCCATAACTGTCTTGACCTGCTGGGGTCTGCAATGGATATGATCGGGCGAGCCGGGGTCATAGCCTGCGTGCGTGATCAGGAACATATCGTGGGCAATGCAAAGCTCGAAGATCGGGTGCAGCGCGGGGTTATCAAAATCCGTGCGAATATAATCGGGGTGCAGCTTAAGTCCTTTAATGCCCACACTTTTGAGCATTTTGATCTGCCCCTCAAGATCCTGTCCGTCCGGATGCAGTGAGCCGAGCGCATGTAACTCGGTTTGCTCAAGCTCCAACAGGCATGCAAATTCGTTGACCTTGGGCATTTGGCGCGCGTTGGTGGATACGTTGCAGATCAAACTCTTGGTTACGCCATGCGCGTGCATCTGGTCAAGAACAGCACGTGCTGTTCCGTCGGTTTTCGGGGAAAGACCGATCCAGCTCGATTTCTCTTCAAGCAGGGCAATCGCGTAAGGAGCGAGTTTATCGGGAAAGCAATGACAGTGAAAATCAAAGATCATAAAAACTCCTGGGCAGTAAAGCGTTGTGTTCATTATAGCACACGCGCGGGCTTTATGCAAGAATATCTGCAAACAAAATGCAGAAAATATCGGGAAAAGTAAAACGCAAGGGCTGCATGTCGCATCATGACGAACGATTTTTGCGCCAAAGCCATTGGTAATATGAGATTTTTCGCAAATAACTCTGTACAAATCGGACAAGTTATGTTATAATGGATAGTGTATGTAAATTGCATTGGGATCATGCAAAATTCTGTCGGGAAATTCACAGGAAATGCTCGCGACAGCAAGGAAAGGAACGAAATATGGAATACAACAAGAAGAATAAAGGCGCAAAGGGCGCATCGAACAATCATTATAACAGTAAGCCCAAGCAGCATCCTGCAGGCGATCGTCAGGATAAGTATCGCACTCCCAAGCCCGTCAAGCGTGAAGAGCTGCCGATGGACGAAGAGGCGGAGGATACCGGTCTTGTCATAGGCAGAAACGCTGTTCGTGAGCTGCTCAAATCCGACAGAGAGATCGACAAGATCCTGGTCAGACGCGGAGACCGCGAGGGCTCTATTGTGGTGCTGGTTGCCATGGCTGTGGAGCGCGGCATTCCTGTTGTTGAAGTAGATAAGGATAAGCTGGATCACATGGCAGGCTTTGCGCCCCACCAGGGCATTGTTGCCATGGCAGCGCAAAAGGAATATTGCACGCCCGAGGACATTTTGGAGATCGCACGCCAGCGCGGTGAGGTGCCGCTGATCGTGATTGCGGACGGCATCACCGACCCCTATAACCTCGGTGCGCTGATTCGTTGCGCAGAGGGTTGCGGTGCGCACGGCCTGATCATTCCCAAGCGTCGTGCTGTAGGACTTACGCCTCTGGTATCCAAGGCTTCTGCAGGTGCGGTAGAGCATTTGGCTATTGCCAAGGTTGCCAACATTGGTGCAACCGTACGTGCGCTCAAGAAGGAGGGCGTGTGGGTATTTGCTGCCGAGGCAGGCGGCAAGCCTTATTATGAAACAGATTTCCGCGGACCCTGCGCGCTGGTATTCGGCAGCGAAGGAAACGGTGTATCCGATCTTGTTACGAAAGAGGCTGATATCATTACATCCATTCCCATGTATGGAAAGGTCAACTCCTTTAACGTATCCACCGCAGCTTCGGTCATTCTTGCCGAGGCAGCAAAGCAGCACAGACAGGGCTGATATGTAACTGATAACTGAAATTTTACAGAAAGGGGGCGGTAGCTTGGCAAAGAAAAAGCAGGAATATTCCACCGAGAGCGTGGATGAAATGGTAGAGCGACTCAAAAAGTCATACGAGAGCGTAGACCATGCCGAGAGCGATGACGCGGATCCGGGTGCGGATGACGAGGCGTTTGCGAAAATGCTGGTCGAAATGTTTGGAAATCAAGCAAAGAGCAAACCTGCTGCCGAGAAAAAGAGAACCGATCTCTATAGTGCCGAGGATTTTATGTCCGACGACGAGGACGATGAGGCATCGGACCGTGACTTTGTAGGGGGATTTGATCAAAATCTTGCGCAAGAGCCCGAAGAGGACTATGAGGAAGAGCTTGACGAAGAATTCGAGGAAGAGCTCGACGAAGAACTTGTGGAAGAGCCCGAGGAAGCATATGCCGAGGAATACGAGGACGAGCTTGCGGATGCCGACCTGATTAAGCAACAGATCAAGGAGCAGGCACAGGCGCAGATCGTTGAACAGTTCCGTCAGGAGCAGGCGATTGTTGCACCCGAGCCAGAGCCTGAAGAGGTCTCCGAGGACGAGCTGCCTTGGTTTGCGGATGACGAGCTTGACCCTGAGGATGCAGCGGAAATTGCGGAATATGAGGCATTGGTTGCACAGGACGAGTTAGAGCAGTTCTTGGACGAGGACGAGGCGTTTGTCGAGGACGAAGAGCTTATCGAGGACGAAGAGCTTATCGAGGAAGAAGAGCTTGTCGAGGACGAAGAGCTGATCGAGGACGAGGAGTTTATCGAGGACGAAGGGCTTATCGAGGACGAGGAGTTTATCGAGGACGAAGGGCTTATCGAGGACGAGGAGTTTGTCGAGGACGAAGGGCTTATCGAGGACGAGGAGTTTATCGAGGACGAAGGGCTTATCGAGGACGAGGAGTTTGTCGAGGACGAAGAGCTGATCGAAGACGAAGAGCTGATCGAAGACGAAGAGCTTGTCGAAGAAGAGAAATTTGTTGAGGAAGAGCAACAATACATAGAGGATACGGACGCACAGCCCGAGCAAGAGCAGAGCGAGAATTACGTCGATATGCTGCTGGAGTCTTTGGCAGAATGGAAGCAATCCGTTGCTGCGGTCAAGGCACAGATGCGCGCAGATTACTCGGCGGACATTCCCGCAGTTCCCGTGGAGATTACGGAGGACGCACAGCCTGAGCTGCTTGCAGAGCAGCAAGAGGCGGACGGGCAGGACGAGCCGACAGAGGACATCGCCTCGGACGATCCGCTGACCACGGACGCACCCGCGTATCCCGAAAACGATCCGCAGCAGGGTCGTGTGGCAAAGCCTGAAACGCACACGGAGGACGGTTCCTTCGGAGGCGTGCGGTTTGATGAAAAGGATATTCACATGATGGCTGCACTGGGCTATGAGCAGGAGCTCAAGGGCAAGGTGGGCAGCGCACGCGTGCGCAGCGCCTCGCTCTCGCACAAGCGAAAGGCTCTGACGCTGGGCACAGATAATCCGCTTTGCTTTGCATGGCGCGGCAAGGAATATATGGACGCCTCGGATGAGGCGGATATCAAGCAGGCATACCGCCGCGAAAAGCTTCCCGTTATCGTGCGCCTTTCGGTGAGCGTGCTGATGCTGTTTTTCATGATCGCGTTGGATAATGCGTATTTGCTGGGCATCTTGCAGGGCAGCGTTCCCGCAATCGTCACAACGCCGATCTATCCGCTTCTTGCGGCACTTGCTTTGTTTGTGGTAGCAGCGGTATCGTGGCGCAGACTGTGGGAGGGCTTGCGCAGTATATTTGCGCGCGTGCATAGTCTGTATTCGGTCCCCGCGCTTTTGTTGGTGGCATCGCTGCTCTATGACGTCTTGTTGGCGTTTTTAACCGATCAGCGATATATGATGTTCAATAGCGTAGCAGTGCTGGCGTTGACGCTTTGCACCGTGGCAGACGTGCTGGATCTGTATAATCAGGAGCGCAATTTCAGAGTTGTGCGCACGGGAAAGCCGCGATACGGTATTGAAAAAGTGGCGGATACCGCTACGCAATCCCGTCTGCCCGTCAAGAGTGGCGAGCAGGCACAAAAGCCTCGCGCAGGCGCGTATCGCGTGCGCAAACTGAGCTTTGTAGGCGGATATTTCCGCCGTACGGGTGCAGGCACCGAGCGCGGTGTAGCACTCAGCGTGATTTACAGTGTCATTTTTGTCTGTGCCATTGCATGTGCTTCCGCAAGCTACATTGCTACGGGGCAGGGTATGAGTGCGCTGACGGCATTTATGGTGTGCATCAATGCCGCAATGCCGTTCTCCATGCTGCTGTTTGGTGCCATTCCTGCGTTTATAGCAGGTAAAACGCTCATGCATCACGGCTGTGCCGTGATCGGTGCGGATGCGCCCGAGGAATATAAGGACGTCAAGGCGCTGATGTTTGATGCAGGACAGATGTTCACCGCATACGGTTCTTCGCAGATCACGGTGCGCGGTGACAGCGATATCGGAACGTACATGGATAAAACTCGTTTGCTGCTGCGCGCTTTGGGCGGCACGCTTGCAGATATTGCGGGCGATGAACAGCCGAGCGACCTTGATCAGGTCAAGATCGAGATCATGAGCGTATCCGAAAACGGCATGACGCTTTATATGAACGGCATTACCTGCGTGATGATGGGTGATTACGATTATCTTGCGGCGCGCGACGTGCGTCTGCCTCGCAGAGATAACGAAAAGAACTATAAAAAGCGCAAAAACAGCGCGGTGGTTTACGTAGCCTTTGACGGTCAGTTCCGCGTGGGCTATTCGGTGGACTACGAGCTGCGCCGCGAATTTTTGATGCGTGCCAAGCAGCTGCAAGTCGAGGGGATTGATCCCGTGATCGTGACCTATGACCCCTCTATCAATGAGCAGACCTTGCGCGTGCGTGCAGGGGATGCGGGCATTGCTGTGGAGCGCCAGAGAGAATACGAGGGCGCATCGGGGCAGATGATACTGGATTGCGGCGTCATTGCTACCCGTGCACCTGAGGACGTGCTGCTGCCGTTGCTTGCCTGCCGCAAGCTGCGCCGCGTGCGTATCTGGAGCTTGGTGCTGCGCTTTACCTACCTTGCGCTGACTGTTGCGCTGACCGTGCTTTTGTCGGTGCTTGGCGGCATTATGTATGCATGGCCGCTTCTGGTGCTTTTGTACCAGCTTGTTTGGCTGACTGCAATTCCCGTGGTCTGCACAGGACTTTTGGGAGAATTGCGCAAGACGAAATAAAGGATAAATCATTATGAATCAAAAAATTGCAACAGTACTGAAGACCGTACAAAAGCCCGGTCGCTATGCGGGTGGCGAATACGGTCAAGTCATCAAGGATAAAAATGCCGTTAAGGCAAGATTTGCATTCTGTTTTCCCGATACCTATGAGATCGGTATGTCCAATTTGGGCGTGCGTATTCTGTATAGCCGCCTGAATGCAGAGCAGGACATCTGGTGTGAGCGCAGCTATGCGCCTTGGGTGGATATGCAGGAGCAGATGCAGAAATATGACATTCCGCTTTGGGCACACGAGTCGGGTGATGCGCTGACCGAATTTGATTTTGTGGGCTTTACCCTGCAGTATGAAATGTGCTATCCCACCGTGCTCAACATGCTGGGACTTGCGGGCATTCCGCTTTACGCCAAGGACAGAGGAGAGGAGTTCCCCTTGATCATCGGCGGTGGCCCTTGCACCTATAACCCCGAGCCGGTAGCAGATTTCTTTGATTTGTTCAACATCGGTGAGGGTGAGGAAATGCTGCCCCAGATCGTGCGCCTGTACATTACCATGAAGGAAGAGGGCAGCTATACCAAGGCAGCGTTCTTGCACCGTGCCGCGGCTACCATCAAGGGTGTTTACGTGCCCTCGCTTTATGACGTACAGTACAACGAGGACGGCACCGTCAAGAGCTACACGCCTGTATACGAGGACGTTCCCGCAAAGGTGCAAAAGCAGATCTGCGAGGACATGGATAAGGCGTTCTTCCCGGACAAGCTGGTTATGCCTTACACGGAAACGGTGCATGACCGCATTATGCTGGAGGTTGCGCGCGGCTGTATTCGCGGCTGCCGCTTCTGCCAGGCGGGTATGGTGTACAGACCCGTGCGTGAAAAAACGCCCGGCACGCTGGATTGCCAGGCAAAGGCGCTGTTTGAGGCGACCGGATATGAGGAAATTTCGCTTTCCACGCTTTCCATCAGCGATTACACCTGTGTAGAGGAGCTGACCGATAAGCTGCTTTCCTGGACCAATGAGAACATGATCAATCTCTCGCTGCCTTCGCTGCGCGTGGACAGCTTTACCAAGGAGCTTATGGATAAGATCGCGTCGGTGCGCTCCGGTTCTTTGACGTTTGCACCAGAGGCAGGCACGCAGAGATTGCGTGACGTGATCAACAAGAACGTGCAGGAAGAGGACCTGATGCGTGCGGTCAACGTGGCGTTTGACGCAGGCAAGAGCACGGTCAAACTGTACTTTATGCAGGGACTTCCCACCGAGACCAATGAGGATCTTGAGGGCATTACAACGCTTGCGCACCGCGTTTGCGTGGCGTACCACCAAAATCCCAACCGCAACAAGTCGCGCGGTGTACAGGTCACCATCAGCGTCTCTCCCTTTATCCCCAAGCCGTTCACGCCCTTCCAATGGGAGGCGCAGGACACCTTGGAGGTTATGCAGGAAAAGCAGCGTTACGTGGGCGAGTGCAATCGTGACAAGCGCGTGCGTTATACCCACCACGATGCCAAGGTCTGCCGCATTGAGGCTGTGCTGGCACGAGGTGACCGCCGTCTTGCACCCGCATTGGCACTGGCACATGAGAAGGGCTTTATGTTTGACGCGTGGAGCGAGTTTTTTGATTACGATAAGTGGATCGAGGTGTTCGATCAGTCGGGCATAGATCCTGCATTTTATGCAAACCGCGCTTACGGACTTGACGAGGTGCTGCCGTGGGATATCATTGATTGCGGTGTGACCAAGGCATTCCTTTTGCGTGAGAGAGCCAAGGCATACGAGCAAACCACCACGCCCTCCTGTCGCGAAAAGTGCTCGGGCTGCGGTGCAAACTGCATGGGCGGCGAAAGAACGCCTTGCCCGAAAGGAGGCAAATGATGTTAACCTGTTATACCAAGCATCAGCTGCCTATGTTGGAGCAGCCTAAGACGGTCAGAATCCGTTTTTGCAAAAAGGGAAATTTGCAGTACGTGTCGCACCTTGATTTGCAGAGAACCATTCATCGCGTGCTGATCCGCGCGGGAATCCCGATGTGGTACACCAAGGGCTTTAACCCCCATCCCAAGATCTCGTTTGGCTATCCGCTCTCTATCGGTACCGAAAGTGAGTGCGAGTTTTTGGATATTCGCATTGAGCGCGAGATTTCGATGGAGAACATCGTGCATCAGCTCAACTGCGAGTTGACGGATGAGATGTACGTGCTGGAGGCTTATGAAGCCAAGACCGACGCCAATGACGTGGCGTTTGCCGATTACACGGTCAAGATCTGCACCGAGGGCGGCAGCCCTGCAACTGCAGGCAAGATTGCAGCCGTACTGGCGCGCAACGAGCTGCTCATGACCAAAAAGAGCAAGTCGGGCGATAAGGAGATCAATATCATTGAGTTGATCGACCAAAGCAAGATCGGTTGGTGTGACGAGTGCAAGAGCGTTGTCATGCATTTGCGTCTTGCAACCGGCTCTGCACGCAATCTCAACCCCGAGCTGTTGATCTCGGCACTCAAAAGGGAACTGGGTATTCTCTGCGGTGACCCCACCAAGGAGCACTACATCATCATGCGCGAGAGATTTTTGACCGCGGATTACAAGGAGTTCAGATAAGCAAAGACCGCCAAGCAAGCTTGGCGTTCTTTTTATGGAAAGTTTTCGCCCGCCTTTTTCAAAAGGCGGCGGGGTCTTGGGGCAGCGCCCCGAGTCGCGCCCACAGGCGCGAAATGTTTTTACGCTGTTTTTGGTTCTTTTTGCAGCTCCTTGCTCAAAAAGAACGGAGAGAACTTTCTCAATGTCAGCCGTCCTAATTCATTCCGTTCTTTTTTTGAGCAAGTAGCCGCAAAAAAAGAACCAAAAAAACGGCGTTGGAAATGTTTCGCTCGTTGCGACGAGCGACCAAGGGCGCTGCCCTTGGAACCCGGTCGCTTTTTGAAAAAAGCGACGCAAAAACTTTCATCCGTTTTTCTGTTTTCCGCCAACGTGAAAAGACCGTCGGGCTTGCCCAACGGTCTTTTTTATCAATAATCGCTCGTGCCAACGCCGCCCGAGACGATTGCAATACCCGAAGAGGTGCCAATGCGGTCAGCTCCAGCTGCAATCATTGCCAAAGCTGCCTCGTAAGTCTTGACGCCGCCCGATGCCTTGATCTGTACGTTCTCGGTCTTGTTATTCTTCATAATGGTGATTGCCTCAACCGTAGCCGCACCGGGGTTGACACCCGTGCAGGTCTTGACGAAATGCGCGCCTGCTTTGCAGGAAAGCTGCGTTGCAATCGCGATCTCCTCGTCGGTCAAAAGTCCGGTCTCAATAATGACCTTAACCGTCTTGCCCTGTGCCGCTGCCACAACAGCTGCAATGTCAGCGCAAACGTAATCCAGCTCTCTGTCCTTGAGCTTGCCTACGTTGATGACCATGTCAAACTCGTCACAGCCGTCGCGGTAAGCCGCCTTGGTCTCCTCAACCTTAATTGCGGTTACGTTCTTGCCAAGAGGGAAGCCGATAACCGTGCAGGTCATCACGTCGGTGTCCTTTAAGAGGCTGTGCGCAAGAGCCACGTCTGCAGGGTTAACGCAAACAGATGCAAAATGATGCTCGGCTGCTTCTGCGCAAAGCTGCGTAATGTCTGCCTTGGTGGCAAAGGGCTTGAGATTGGTATGATCAATATATTTGTTGATAGGCTTCATAACGTTCTCCTTATATATTTTTTCTGCTTTTAGTATAGCATATCATGCAACATATGTCAAGTTTCGTGTTGACAAAAATATACGAATGTGGTATGATTATACCATAGACCCAAAATATTATCACGGAGGATTTTATGAAAAGACAGCTTTCCCTGATTCTGGCGGCACTGCTTTGCCTGTCTCTGCTTGCAGCAATGGTTGCATGTGACAAGGGCAACGATCCCGCAGACACTACCGAAGCTACCACCCAGGCTCCCGAGGAGCAGACCACCGAGGCAACCGAGGATACTTCCGCTGAAGAGACCACTGTGGAAGAGACCACCGTTGAGGAAACTACCGATAACACCAGCGCACCCGTTGAGGGCGCGATCAACATTGGCACCGCTGAGGAGCTGATCGCATGGGCAAACACCATCATCGAGGATGGCACCGATTACTTTGAGGTAACTGTGAACTTCACCGCTGATATTGACCTTGCAGGCTACAACTGGATCCCGATTGACGGCGCATACCTGGATTGCGTTACCTTTGAGGGTAACGGTCACACCATCAAGAACTTGACCATTGAGGGTACCGATGATGCAATTCCTTCTATCGCGCAGCCTGACTATGCTTTCGGCTTTGGCTTTATTCAGAACGCTGAGTATGACCTGACCTTCCAGAACCTTAACTTTGATAGCGTAAACATCACCGCTTGGGAGCGTCACGTTGGCGTATTGATTGGTCACATTTACGGTGCTGCATGGGTAACCTTTGACAACGTACATGTAACCAATATCAACCTGAACGGTTGGATGGATTACAACAATCAGGACAAGGAAAACGGCGGTCACAATATCGCATTCCGTGTTGCAGGCTTTGTAGGCGGCAACTTCGGCGGCAACCTTGAGTTCAACAATTGTTCGGTTAAGGATGCTAAGATGAGCGCCTTCCACAACCTCGCTGCATTTGTCGGTTACGATGCATCCGGTAACGTGGATGCAGACTGCTTCACCAACTGCCATGCAGAGAACATTGAGATGACCTTCTCCTACTGCCTGTCCGATTCTTATACCGCTGATATGCCCAAAAAGTTCGTCAGCGTATTCTTCAATGCAAACGACTGGGTTGACAATATTGACGATTTCGATGAGTCCGGTAATACCTTCAAGGGCATTTACTTTATCGACTACACCGCACCCGAAAACGTTTACGAGCCCACCAACTTCCGCAGCTGGACCTACGAAGAGGCTTATCCCGACTAAGATCACTCAAAAAAATCCCGCAAGCCAAACGGCTTGCGGGATAATTTTTTAATGCACGAACTCCTCGTAAATGGCACGGATGGCGCTGATGTACTCGTCATCTGCAATGCCAACAATGATGTTAAGCTCGGAGGAGCCCTGGTCGATCATGCGGATGTTGATGCCCTTGGAAGCCAGTGCGTCAAATACGCGTGCTGCAGTACCCTTGGCCTTGACCATACCGCGACCAACCACTGCGACCAATGCAAGGCCGTCCTCAATGGTTACGCTGTCAGGGGATACCGTGCGGCAAATCGCTTGCAGGATTCTTTCGCGCTTACCCTCCAACACAGAGGTTGCGGTGACTACCGACATAGTATCAATGCCCGAGGGCAGATGCTCAAAGGAAATGCCGTTTTCTTCAAGAATCTCCAGCACCTTGCGTCCAAAGCCGACCTCGGCATTCATCATATCCTTTTCAATGTTGATAACCGAAAATTCCTTCTTACCAGCAATACCCGTGATCACACGCTCGGTATCGTAATTGGTGGTGGAGGACACGATCATGGTGCCTCTGTCCTCGGGACGGTTGGTGTTTCGGATGTTGATAGGAATGCCTGCGGAACGAACGGGGAATACCGCATCCTCGTGCAGCACGGTCGCGCCCATGTAGGAAAGCTCGCGCAGCTCACGGTAGGTGATGGTATCAATGGTGCAGGGGTCCTTGACAATGCGGGGGTCAGTCATCAAAAAGCCGGAAACGTCAGTCCAGTTTTCGTAAAGCGATGCGCCTGCTGCGCGTGCAACGATCGAGCCGGTAATATCCGAGCCGCCGCGCGAGAAGGTCTTGACAGTACCGTTTGCAGAGCAGCCGTAAAAACCGGGAATGACGGCATGGCGGAACTGTGCCAGCTCTGCGGACAGCACGCGGTCGGTCTTTTCCTGGTCAAACGTGCCGTTTTCCTTAAAGAAAATGACGTTCTCGGCATCGATAAAGGGGAAGCCGAGGTACTTTGCAAGGATCAAGCCCGAGAGGTATTCGCCGCGGCTTGCCACGAAATCTCTGCCGGGACGGTGCAGCATAGCATTCTTGATGTATTCGTATTCGCCCGAAAGGTCAAAATTCAAGCCAAGCTCACGGATAATGCTATCGTAGCGTTCGGTAATATTTTTATAATAAGCGTCAACCTCCGGCATGCTCTTTTTCTCCCTGATCATCTGATAGCAGGTATAGAGCATATCGGTAACCTTAACATCCTCGGGGAAGCGTTTGCCGGGGGCGGAGGGTACAACGTATCTGCGTGCGGGGTCTGCCTTAACAATGGCAGCAACCTTTCTGAAATGCTCGGCGTCAGCCAGAGAAGAGCCGCCGAATTTCACAACCTTGATCGACATGGAAAAACTCCTGTAATAAAAAATAGGGGACAGGCACCAAAAGTGTCTGCCATAATATTATATGTATAAAATGCCACTCTGTCAAGAGCTTGGAGCAAGGTTTTTGTCGGTGCGTGATGTTTTTGTGCCAAAATATGCGCGCCGGAATGTAAATTTTCGCGCAAGCCTTGATTTATTGTGCAAAATCATGTAAAATAAAAGAAAAGAAACGAGTTTTACCAAAGGAGAGATACGTTTATGAAATACAGCTTTACCCCTGCCGATATTCTTTTGCCCGATTTTTCGGAGCACGAGGCATACTTGTGGGCGGTGGTCGCCTGCGACCAGTTTACCAGCGAGCCGGAGTACTGGGAGGCGGTGGAGCGCAAGGTGGGGAACAACCCTTCCGCGCTGCGCCTGATCTTGCCTGAGGTATATCTGGAAGAGCAAGCAGAGCGCATTCCGCAGATCAACGCGGCAATGGATGAGTATTTGGTCAACGTGCTCAAGGAGCACAAGGATTGCATGATCTACGTGCGCCGCTATCAGTCGGACAGCACCATCAGACAGGGCTTGATTGGCTTGATTGATTTGGAGGAATACGATTATCATAAAGGCGCACAAACGCTCATCCGTGCTACTGAGGGCACGGTGCTGGAGCGCATTCCGCCCCGTGTACAGGTGCGCAGAAATGCCAGCTTAGAGCTGCCGCACGTCATGCTGCTGATCGATGACCCCGCGCATACCGTTATGCCCTTGGCGCATAGCCTTTGCGAGCAGCAGCCTGCGTATGCCTTCCGCCTGATGATCGGCGGCGGTGAGATCTGCGGCTTCCGCATTCCGGGTAAGAGAACAGAGGCAATCGGGGCTGCACTTGCGGCACTTGTGACCGAGGAGCAGATGCAGGCGCGTTACGGTGAACAGGGTCTTGCGCCCTTGCTGTTCGCAGTAGGTGACGGCAACCATTCGCTTGCCACCGCCAAGGCTTGCTACGAGGAGCTTAAGGAGAAAATTGGTGATGCGGCACTTGAGCATCCCGCGCGCTATGCGCTTTGCGAGGTGGTCAATCTGCACGATGAGTCGCTGCACTTTGAGCCTATCTATCGCGTTATGTTCGGGGTTGATCCCGAGGACGTGCTTGCACAGTTTGGCGCGTTTTGTGCCTCTCTTTCGGGCAATGCGCAGGCGCAGAGCGTACTGTGCGTAAGCGGTGAGCGCGAGTGGAAGATTGAGATTCCCACGCCCGACAAGCAGTTGACCGTTGGTACGGTGCAGGATTTTGCAGACGCATATTTAGCGGCACATCCCGAGGTGCGTATTGACTATATCCATGGCGAGAAGGCATTGCGCACGCTCAGCGCTGCCCATGATGCGATCGGATTTTTGTTTGACGGCATGCATAAGAGTGAGCTGTTCAAAACCGTCATTTTCGACGGTGCGCTGCCCAGAAAGACCTTCTCGATGGGGCATGCCAAGGATAAGAGATATTACCTTGAGGCACGTAAGATCAAGTAATAAGGAGAGCATATGAGACTTTTACATTGCGCGGATATCCATTTGGACTCGGTCATGGAGTCCAATCTGCCGCCCGAGCAAGCCAAGGAGCGCAAAAGAGAGCTGCTGCTTGGGTTTGCGGACATGGTGCGCTACGGAGCGGAGCATGACGCGCGCGCTGTGCTGATCGCGGGCGATCTGTTTGACGGCGCATCCTGCGCCAAGCGCACAAGAGCCTACGTGCTGGATCTGATCAGGCAGTATCCGCATATAGATTTTTACTATCTTTCGGGTAACCATGACGAGGGCGAGATAGGCTTTACCGATACCAAGACACCGCTGCCCGAAAATCTGCACACTTTTTCCGGGGAGTGGCAGGAATACAGGATTGACAACGTCAGCATTTTCGGTTGCATCGATCCTGCCGATAAAGAGACCTATGATTCTCTCTCTCCCGATCCTGCACGCGTGAATATTGCCATGCTGCACGGGCAGGTATATGAATCGGATACCCGTTTTGACGCGGGCATCAACCTGCGCGCGCTGTGCGATAAGGGATTGGACTATTTGGCACTGGGACATATTCATACCTATCGTATTGAGGCATTGGATACGCGCGGCACGTACTGCTATGCAGGCTGCCCCGAGGGAAGAGGCTTTGACGAGTGCGGTAACAAGGGCTTCGTGATGCTGGACGTGGACGGCGAGGGCAAGATCTCTACACAGTTTGTATCCTTGGCACGCAGAAAATGCCACGTGTTCTCGGTGGACGTGTCGGAATGCTATAGCCTTTTGGGACTGGAGCAAACCGTAATTGCCGCCTGTGCAGCCGCGTCCATGCAGGATATGGTCAAGCTTGAGCTTGTGGGCAGCATTGCGCCCGATACCTGCCATGACGCCAAGTACGCTGCAAGCGTGCTTGCAGACCGCTTTTATTTTGCCAAGGTGTACGATAAGACCAAGCTGAGCATTCGTGCCGAGGATTATCAGAACGATATTTCGCTCAAGGGCGAGTTTGTGCGCTTGGTGCTGGCATCCAATCTTGCCGAGGACGTTAAGATGCAGGTCATTGAAAAGGGCATCCGCGCACTTGGCGGCGAGGAGGTGGACGAGGCATGAAGCTGATTCGACTGTATATCGCAGGCTTTGGTAACCTGCAGGATTTTTCGTATGAATTTACCGAGGGCATCAACGTGATCTCTGCGCCGAACGGCTGGGGCAAGAGTACCTTTGCAGCCTTTTTGCGCAGCATGTTTTACGGTCTGGGCGACAGCCGCGCACGTAGCGTTGCCGAGAACGCGCGCAAGCGCTACGCACCTTGGACGGGCGGCAGCTTTGGCGGTAACCTTGAGTTTGAGGTAAACGGCAAGAGCTTTCGCATCGAGCGCTTTTTCGGTGCAAAGGAGAGCGAGGATAGCTTTGCCTTGTTCGCTTTGGATACCGGAAAGCCCAGCGAGGCGTATTCCGAAAATATCGGTGAGGAGCTGTTCGGCATAGATGCCGACGGCTTTAGCCGTACTGTGTTTATGGATGCCTCTGCGCATATCCACGGAAAGGTGGATAAGAACGCCAACAACAGCATCAATACCAAGCTCAACGACCTTTTACAGGCAGAAAACGATCTTGGCAACTATGAAGAGGCGATGGATGCACTCGTGCGTCGCAAGCGCCAGTATAAGACCACGGGCGAGCGCGGTGAGATCTACGCCGGTGAGCGCAGAGCTTTGGAGCTGCAAAGACAGATCGAGGTTTGCATAGAGCAAAAGGCGCAGGCGCAGGAGCTGGACGCACAGATCGCGCAGCTGACTCCCGTGGTAGCCAAGAGCGAGCAGGAAATGCAGCAGCTGCACCGCGAGCTGACAGAGGCTGTGGGACAAAGAGAGCGCCGCGCGGTGCTTGAGACTTATAGCAGAATGCGCAGCGAGATCTCTGCTGCCAAGCGCGAGGCGGATGCGATCAGCGCACAGTTCCAGGGTCAGGTACCCACGCAGGCAGAGGTGGAAAAGATGCAAGTGTCGGCAGGGCAGCTTGGCACGCTCTCGGGCAGAGCCCAGCAGCTGCATGCCGATAAATCGGTTGATCAAGCCATTGCGCAAATTTATCCCAAGCTGGGAGGCTGCGTCACACCGCTTACACAGATCGATCAAGCCTTGCGCGCATGCGACGAGTTGCGTGATATTGAGGGCGAGATCCGTGCGCATGCCGCGCTTGCCGCTTCCTTGGAGGATCAGGCAGAAGCGATTGGCGATCCCACACCGCCCAAAACAGGCAAGCAAGGCAAGATAGCAAAGGTAGGCAAGGTGTTTGGCGTGGTGCTGGCAAGCCTTTCTGCGGTTATGCTGATCACAGCAGCCGTCATGCTGATCATGAGCAAGGTGCTCTTAGGCATTGTCAGCGGCATTGGCGGACTTGCGCTGTTGGGACTTGCGGTCTACGTGCTGCTTGGCGCGGTATCCGCCGCGCAGCTTTCGGGCAGAGCCAAGCGCGCAGCCGATGCTGCCTTTAAGATCGAAACCAAAAAGCGACTCCTTGAGGAGCGCGAGCGCGAGCTGGGACTTGCGCAGGAATATAAAGAGAAGTATGCCGATAAGGCTGCTGTGCCGGTTGCTCTTGCCGAGAAGCATGGGCTTAACGTGGATGGCGGTTACATCTCGGCACTCAGTGCGTTGCGCAGCGCAACCGAGCAGTATCTGCGCCTTTGCGAGCAGCAAAAGGCAAAGCAGGAACTGTATACGGGCATTGTTGCCGAGGCAGACGCGCTGTGGGATCGCATTTCCGCGTTCCTCTCTCGTTGGAACAGACCCTTTGATCGCGAGAATTACACGCTTGTCTTGTCCGAGCTCAGGGGCTTGCTTGGCGATTTGCAAAGACGCAAAGCCGAGATCGAGCAAAAGGAGAATGCTGCACGTGCGTACGCGCTTGAGAAAAACGTGCGCAGCCTTGCCGAGCAGGGCGTGGATGAGAAAGCGCAGCTGCGCGATCCTGCTGTCATTTCCGAATTGTGGGAGCAGAGCAGGGAGCTGCATAAGCAGCAAAGCGCAAGCCTTGCTTCCTTGGTGCAGCGCGCGGAGGCGTTGTATGAGGCAGCAGATGCTTACGGTGCTTTGGTAGCAGAAAAGCAAGCGCTTGAAGATAAGCTGCAGGTGCAGAACGCCAACTATACCGCCATTGCGTATGCCGAAAAGTATCTTGCGCAGGCGCGCGAGAACCTTTCCACAAGATATCTTGGCAAAATGCAAGAGGCTTTCCTTGACCGCATGCAGCAGATGAGCGGTGAGCAGCTCAAGTTTACCATGGATACCGATTTCGGCATCACGCTCATGGCAAAGGGCAAGAGCCGCAGCATCGAATATCTGAGCAGCGGCTGGAGAGATATGGTGGGCTTTTGCCTGCGCCTTTGCTTGGCGGACGGCTTATTTGAGCAGCAAAAGCCTTGTCTTGTGCTGGATGATCCCTTCGTTTATCTGGATAGTGAGCGTGCCGAGGCTGCGCGCCGCCTTTTGGATGAGCTGGCACGCGAGTACCAGATTCTGTATTTGACGTGCAAAACCGATACTGCCGAACAGGCAAATTAAGGCAGGGGAATTTATGGCTGATATTATCATTATAGGCGCCGGTGTTGCAGGACTGGCTGCGGGGATACACGCGCAGCTGGCCGGGCATCATGCCACCATTTACGAGCGTCACTTCCGCGCAGGTGGAAACCTGACGGGTTGGGATCGCAAGGGCTATCATATCGATAACTGCATCCATTGGCTGACAGGCACCAATCCCGTAACCGATTTTTATCGAATGTGGGAAACGCTTGGCGCACTTGGGCAGGGCATCGAGGTGCACCAGCCCGAAAGCTTGTATACCTATGAGAGCGGAGATGGCGTGCAGCTCTCGCTGCACAAAAGCGTGGACGTGCTGCAAGCCGACATGCTGCGCATCTCGCCCGAGGATAAAAAGCAGATCAAGGGCTTTATCAAAGCCGTGCGATCTTTGCAAAGGCTCAACGATATGGGCGGCAGGGATTGCGAGAGAAAAAGCAACGCATGGGAAAAGCTGACTGCTGTGCCCGATCTGCTCAAGTATTATCAGTGCAGCATCAAGGATCTGGCTGCACGCTTCAAAAATCCGTTTTTAGGCGAATTTTTCAAGTCGTTTATGCCCGAGCATTTCAGCGCACTTGCAATGATCATGGTGTTTGCCACCTTTACCGGCAAGAACGGCGGCATTCCGCGCGGCGCATCCTGCGTTATGGCAGACCGCATGGTCGAGAGGTTTTTGTCACTGGGCGGTAAGCTGCAGCTCAAAAACGGTGTTGCCAAGATCAATGTACAAGACGGCAAGGCAGACGCTGCCACCTTGGACGACGGTACGGTCGTGACGGCTGATCACTTTGTCATCACGGCTGACCCCGACGTTGCATTCGGCACAATGCTGGATCGCGCCTATATGCCACAGGCGCTTGTAAAGCAGTATGCGGACAGTAACATGATCCGCTTCTCGGCAACCCATTGCGCATTTGCCTATGACGGCGCGCAGCCTCCGTTCAAAGGGGATATGGTGTACGAGATCCCTGCAGAGTACAAGGAATTGCTTTGCGGTGATTATCTGATGCTGCGTGAGTTTTCGCATGAGCCGTCCTTTGCCCCCGAGGGCAAGAGCCTGCTGCAAACCATGATCTATTGCATGGAGGATGACGCCAAAATGCTTGTCGCGCTGCATGAAGATAAAGAGGCGTATGCACAAAGAAAGCAGCAAATGGTGCGTGCCGTGGAGCAGATTATCTGTGACCGCGTGCCCACGCTGCAGGGCAAGATCACGTGCATCGATGCATGGACCCCTGCAAGCTACAATCGCTTTGTCGGCTCGCAGGTCGGCTCGTTTATGAGCTTCATCATGCCCGCAGGTGCAGCACCCACGCAAATGTCGGGAGAGATCAAGGGCTTGCGCAACGTGTATCTTGCAACGCAATGGCAAATGGCACCCGGTGGCTTGCCCGTCGCTGCAAGAGCAGGAATCGATGCGGTGAAACTGATCCAAAAGAGTGAGAAATAAAAACAGCCCAATTTCCATTGTCGGGAATTGGGCTGAAGTTTTTTATTGTTCGCCACGGGTTTGAGCAAAAGCAGGGAAGACAGCGTAAAAAAGATCGAATTTTTTCATAAGAGCCCCCGAAGATGTATATAATAGGAGTATAACGTTTCTTTGCTTGAATGTCAATTCAATGCGCTTCACACAATACAAAACGCAAAACAAAAACGGAAAGCAAAAAAGAAACGAAAAAGAAAAAAGAATTTTAACTTTTTTCAAAAAAGGGGTTGACAAATCCACATTTGAGTGGTATAATGTACAGGTCCTTTAAAGAGGCCATGCTTGAACGCCGGTGTGGCGGAATAGGCAGACGCCCGGGACTTAAAATCCCGTGATACGAGAGTATCGTACCGGTTCGACCCCGGTCACCGGCACCAAGCGGGAAAACCAAATATCGCGGAGTAGAGCAGCCTGGTAGCTCGTCGGGCTCATAACCCGGAGGTCGTGAGGTTCAAATCCCACCTCCGCAACCAAACGA
>JAZOLE010000013.1:0-20127 GCA_045652835.1 Eubacteriales bacterium
GAAAAGCGGCTCGACGATCGTAAGATCGCCGTCGCCTTGCTTTTTGCGGTGCGCCTTGTCCTCAATAATTTATCTGCGGCAAAACCTATTGTAACCGCATTTAATAGGACTAGGATAAATTATCGATGCCTGCGTTGCTCCCGGAAAGCAGCTCGCCCCTCGAGTGTCATCCTGAGCGCGGGAGCGTAGCGACCAAGTCGAAGTTTTGCGGAGCGAAACAGAGTGGAGCAGAGCAAAACCGCGCAGCGGGATCTGCATACGGTTGTTCCTCATTCCTCATTCCTCATTCCTCATTCAAAAAGCCTCCCCATCCGCAACGGAAGGGGAGGCTTTTTGCGTATTTTCAATTATTCATCCACTCTCTTGATGTCTGCGCCGAGAGCTGCCAGCTTGCCGACGATGTTGTCGTATCCGCGCTCGATCAGCGAAATCTTGGAGATCTGCGAGGTACCCTGTGCACGCAGCGCAAGAATGATGAGCGCTGCGCCTGCGCGCAGGTCGGTGGAAACCACGGGTGCGCCCGAAAGCTTTTGGTCACCGTGGAAGGATGCAGTTCTGTCGGAGACAGAGATCATCGGTCCCATCTTCTGGAACTCGTTGATGTATCTGAAACGGTTATCCCAAACCATTTCGCTCATGCGGCTGGTACCCTCGGCAACGCACATCAGTGCGCTGATCTGGGGGTGCATATCGGTGGGGAAACCGGGGTAGGGCTGGGTTACAACGTCGGTTGCGATCAGCTTGCCGGTGCTGTTTACCGTGATGGTGTCGGTGCCGATCTCAAGCTTAACGCCCATGCGCTGCAGTACGGAGCAAACCGATTCCATGTGCTTGGGGATCACGTTGTGTACGCGCACGCAGCCGCCTGTCATAGCAGCGGCAGCCATGTATGTACCTGCCTCGATCATGTCGGGAATGATGGTGTGTCTGCAGCCCTTGAGCGACTTGACGCCGCGCACCTTGATGCTGGATGTACCCGCGCCGGTAATGTCCGCGCCGCAGTTGTTAAGGAAGTTCGCCATGTCTACGATATGGGGCTCCTGTGCTGCGCCCTCAATGGTGGTCACACCCTCGGCAAATACCGATGCGAGAATGCAGTTGACAGTTGCACCGACAGAGGGGATACGGAAGAAGATAGAGTTACCGTGCAGACCCATGGGGGAAACTGCGTTGATGTAACCGCTCTCAACAGAGATCTTTGCGCCCAGTGCCTCAAAGCCCATCAGGTGCAAATCGAGCGGACGAACACCGAAATCACAGCCGCCGGGGTAGCCAACGTGTGCCTGACCGAAGCGACCGATCTCTGCGCCGATGATGTAAGCCGAGCCTCTGATCTTGCAAACCAGATCGTAGGGAGAGCAGCCGGGCTGAACGTTTGCAGCGTTGATGCTGATGGTGGTCTTGTCAAGGAACTCGACCTCTGCGCCCATGCCCTTGATGATATCAAGCAGCATGACAATATCACTGACCGCAGGCACGTTGTCAATGATACAGGTATCCGAGCAAAGCAGAGTTGCGGCAATGATGGGCAGAGCAGCGTTTTTCATGCCGTCAATATATACGTCGCCATTAAGAGGAAGTCCGCCGTTGATGATGATCTTTTCCATAAAACTCTCCAAATTTGCCTTGAATGAATTGGGTGTGTCGTGCCTGTGCCGCGGCTCGAAAAAGTGCCGTTTTGGTCGCTTTCTGTCACCTGAGTGAGCGTGCATTTATTATAACATATAATAATTATTAAGTAAATACATTTCCATCATTGTTAACAAAATCTTTACAAAATAATTCCAGTACAAAATCGATATTCGTCACACTATGTCGCACCAAGGCGCAAGAACAATTGTTCTAAATACACTTTATTCATATCGCGCTACACGAAAATTATAACGAATAACATAACAATATGTCGAAATTAAATACAATTGGTAAATGACATGTTCATAACATATGTCGTACTATGACATTTTGCGACGTACTGCGACATATATATGACAAACCATCCGCAAAAAAAGCACAAAAAAAGCCCCGGAAATCGGGGCAATCGCGCTGCTTGACGAGCGCTGTCGCATGACCTGCAGCTGCGCAAAAAACACCCTCAAAGCCACTGTATGCAGCCTTGAGGGTGTGTGTGAATTTACTCGTGCACCAAGCCGAGATTTTTGTAATATGCCACCGTCAGATCCACCACCATGCCGTAGCTGGCAGTGCCCTCGGTGCCTTGGAATTTGAGGAAGGTGTCATTGACCGCGCCCGAAACCGAACTTGCTTTGCTGTTCTGATACTTGGCAAAGAAGTTGTTGTAAGCAGCCATCTCACTGCGCACATCGGCATCCAGCGTGTTTCTTGCCTTGGCGTAAAGGTCGCTGTCCGCGCGGTAGAGTGCGTTCGCCACGTACTCGTACATGTTGAGATACGCGCAGTAGCGGATATATGCATCGTCGCTTTTCATGCATACAAGGAAGGCAACCATGTTGGCTTCATCCTCTCTTGCAATGCCGCGCTGATGCGCCAGCTCGTGCGCTGCGGTGTAGGGAATGGTGTAGTCCGGGAAGGCAACGTCAATATTCGCTTCTCCCGTAAAGTAGGAGTAAACGCCCGTGATGTGGGTATAGTTCATCAGCTCGCTGAGCATGACGGGCTTGAGTCTGGTATCGTAGTGATCGATAAAGCTGTTCTCCTCGCAGAACGTATCATAGGCGACAAGCAGCTTGTCATTCATCTCGGAAAGCGAGTAGGGCATGACCGAAAAGCCGTCCGCACCGTATGCCATGTTTGCGTGCTCCTCGTTGACCTTGTCGGCAAGGATGAGCGCGGTTTGATACAGCTCTTGTGCGCTGACCTGCTTTTGATCCAGCCCCAGCTTCTCGTCTAAGGTTCTGCCGTGGTAGCCCGTGGCAAAGGTGAAAACGAACATGGAAAGCAGCATGCAAATGACCGCCATCAGAATGCCCACAAAGCTCCATGTGCTGCGCCAGGTGTCGCAGCGGTATTTGGCAGCGTACCATACTGTCAGCCCAAAGCCTACCGGCAAAAGCAGGATGAGTGCCTCACCAACCGAAAAAGGAATAAAGCTTGTCAGTGCTGCCAAGGTGCGGCGAAACAGCTCGCTGATATTTTGATTAAAGAAATCCGCAAATGCGGGGGAGATGCGCGCCGCTAAATAAATGATCAGCGCAAGGGCGGCAATGCCGTAACAGATCAGGCACCAGAACGGAAGTCGCTCGTGCTTTGGCAGAACGGCACGCCATTCATCCCGTTCTTCAGGGGGAAGTGACGCCCATTCCTTTGCCGTAATGATCGACGGCGCTGCGGGTTGTGTTTGTTTTTTCATGAGTACCTCGGAAAATATTGATGTATCAGGGCAAGCATGTCCTGTGCCACGGGGGCGTTTATGCAAATGCGTTCCTCTGCAAAGGGCAGGGGAAACTCAAGCGATAGTGCATGTAGAGCATGGCGGCCGATGCGCTCGTCGGGCGTGCCGTAAAGATCGTCACCAAGCAAGGGGTGACCGATGTGGGCAAAGTGCACGCGGATCTGATGCGTGCGCCCGGTGCGCGGCTTGACGCGTACCAAGGAAAGTCCGCCCTGCGCGTCCAGTACCTCGAAATCTGTGATCGATGCTTCGCTGGGATCGGTGGAGTCGGGGCAGGTGATGCGCATGATCACGCTGTCAGCCATGCGACGAATACCGCACTCAATGGTGTGCGTCTTGCCGTCCACGGGCAACTCTCCCGTAACAATGGCAAGGTAGGTCTTTTGCACCTTGCCCGCCTTGATAGCGGCGGTCAGCGCGCCCGATGCCACCTTGTCCTTGGCGGCAAGCACCACGCCCGAGGTGTTGCGATCAAGTCTGCCCATGGGGCGGAACACAAAAGGCGTGCCGCTTTGTGCGTACCTGTACGCCAGCGCGTTAGCCAGAGTATCGTCGTGATGATTGTGCGAGGGGTGCGTGGGCATGAAAGGCGGCTTGTTTAAGGCGATCACGTGCGCGTCCTCGTAAAGCACGTCTAAGGGAATATTTGAGGGCGGCACGTTATGCGAGGCACGCTCAGCAGTATCGTCAATAGCAAGCCCAAGCACGTCACCCTCTGCAAGCACGCGCCGCACCGTCACGTGCTCACCACCTACGGTAATGCCGTTTTCGGTCTGCTTGAGCACGGTCAGCATACGCGAGGAGATGCGCAGGGTATGGCGCACGTAAGAGAGCACGGTTTTGCCGTGATGCGCTTTGTCAATAATAAAGTCCATATCTGCCTCCTTTTCGCGTGATGCTAATTAGTATAGCATAGATTTGTGAAAATTACAATGCGTAAAGTGTGAATAAAACATACGCGCCACGTTTTTTGCATAGAATGTATCGAAATTCTTGAATTAGGAGCGTGAAATATGAAACCTCTATGGAAAATTTTGATCGTTTGCGTCCTGACGCTTGGCTGCCTTGCCGCATTTTGTGCCTTTGGTGCGGGAGCGGCAGACGAAAAGCCCACACCGCTCAGCCCCGCCTTGCACGTGCTGGCGGCTTCGACCGACATGCGCGTGGCAACCTTGGTGGGCAATGACTACGCATTTAGCAAGCAGGATTTTGCCCGTGCTATGAATCTGTCCTCGCCCGATTATATCACGGTCACCAAGCTGCCCGACCCCACGCAGGGTGCGTTGTACGTGGGCTCTGACGGCGTGGTCACGGGGCAGACGCTTCGCGCAGCAGATCTCTCGCTTTTGACCTATGAGCCCGTGTCCAACACGGTCGGGCAGGGCGCGTTCAGCTTTACTGTCAACGGCAGCGCGTACGAGATGACCTGCATCGTGTACACGCTGGCAAGCATCAACGCTTCTCCCACCACCGCAGCCGTACCCGCACAGGCTACAAAGCTGCAGGCGTATGCCAACACGCCCGCGTGTGGCGTGCTGGGCGGCTATGATCCCGAGGGAGACGCCCTGACCTTTGAGGTAGTCAGCTACCCCAAATACGGTGTTCTTTCTGTGACCGATCGCGCAACGGGCGCATATACCTATCTGCCGGGGCGCGACTACGTGGGCGCGGATAGCTTTACCTACGTGCTGCGCGATTGCTACGGCAACTACAGCGCGGCAAGCACGGTCAGCATCAGCGTGCAGACCTGTACGCTGGGGCGCGAATTTGATGACCTTGCAGGCAAGGATTGCATGACGGCTGCATTGCGCATGAGCGAGCTTGGGCTGATGAGCGGCACGCAAAAGGGAAGCCTTTATTGCTTTGAGCCCGAGCGGCAGGTCTCTCGCGTGGATTTCATTGTCACCGCCATGAATGCGGTTGGCATGACCTGCGAGAGCGTTTCCAATACCGGCTTTGCGGATGATGCAGCTATTCCCGACGCGATGAAGGGCTATGTCAAGACCGCCTATGAAAAGGGCTACGTGAGTGCCGTGGGGGACAAGGGTGAGCTGTATTTTAAGCCCGACGAGATCATTTCGCGCGGTGAGGCAGCTGTGATCCTGTCCAACCTGATCGGGTATGCAAACCAAAAGATCCCCACCAATTTCACCGATACCGTGCCCACCTTTGCCGAGGATGCCGTGGTCTCGCTCTATTCGCTGGGTATCCTGCAAACGCCCGACGGCAGCGTGCAAGCCACCGCCGCCCTGACCCGCGCAGACCTTGCCATGTGGCTGTCCAAGACCATTTCGTTGATCAAGGGGAGTTAAGCGCATTCCAAGTCAAAGCCTAAGGAAAATGTTCTTTTTGCCGAGAACGGGCGATCGCTAATGGGTTTCGTTGAGATTTCATGTTACCGAAGCCTTAACACAACCACTCGTAGGGGCGATCAGTGATCGCCCGCACATAGCAAAACTAACTATTTATTTCTGCGCAAACCAAAACGCCCCACATCTGTGAGGCGTTTTTGTGCATTTACTATTTAAAACTGCTGCCCATCCTCGCTTGCTGTTACCAATAAGCTCGGCAGCTCAAAAATTGAGCGGATGGCGTGCACCTTGATGCCGGGGCATTCAAAGGGGCGCTTTTCCACGTTACGGTAGGGAATGACCGCGTGGGTAAAGCCAAGTCTTGCCGCTTCCTTGACGCGGTTTTCGGCATGCGACACGGCGCGTACCTCGCCCGAAAGTCCGATCTCTCCCACGGCGATCAGTCCCTCGGGAACCACGCGATCGGTCAGCGAGGAGATCAGCGCAAGCGCGACCGAAAGATCTGCTGCGGTTTCGTCAAGGCGCAAGCCACCGACAACGTTTGTGTAAACGTCATTCTGATAGAACTTGAGTCCCATGCGCTTTTCCAGCACGTCAATGATCAGGCATAGTCTGTTGTAATCAATGCCGTTTGCCACACGGCGCGGAGAGGGGAAGTAGGTCTGTGACACCAGCGCCTGCACCTCGGCAATGATGGGGCGCGTGCCCTGAACCGTGCAGACGGCAGCACTGCCCGAAACGCCCTTGGGTCTGCCCGAGAGCAGCATTTCGGAGGGGTTGGCAACCTCCTCAAGTCCCTTGTCGGTCATTTCAAAAACGCCTATCTCGTTGGTCGAGCCGTAGCGGTTCTTGGTGGCGCGGATAATGCGGTAGGATTGCTGCTTTTCACCCTCAAAGCAAAGCACGGCATCCACCATGTGTTCCAAAATTTTCGGGCCTGCAATGCTGCCTTCCTTGTTGACGTGACCAACCAAGAAGACCGAAACGCCCTGTCCCTTTGCCTTGCCGATAAACGCCATGGCATTCTCGCGCACCTGCGCAATACTGCCGGGGGCAGAGCTGATCTTGTCCGACCATACGGTCTGTATCGAGTCCACGATCAGAATATCGGGCGAGAGCTTGTCCGCCTCGCGAAGGATGCTTTCAATGTTGGTCTCGGTCAGCACGTAAAGGTTATCGCTTTGCACGCCAAGTCGGTCTGCGCGCAGCTTGAGCTGACCGCCCGATTCCTCACCGGATACGTAAAGCACCTTTTTGTTTTGCCCAAGTGCCTGAGAGATCTGCAAAAGCAGCGTGGATTTACCAATGCCGGGCTCGCCCGAAAGCAGCACCACCTCACCCACCACCAAGCCACCGCCCAGCACGCGGTCAAGCTCGTCAAGACCCGTTTGGTAGCGGATGTGATTGGGGAGGGTCAGCTGATCAAAGCGCAGCGCGTGGCGGTCACCGCCCATCGAAAGCGCGGCATTGCGCTTTTGTGCGGCATCGTCAGCACCCGACGAGGTGTCAATGACGTCCTCAATAAAGGTGTTCCATGCACCGCACGAGGGGCATTTGCCCATCCATTTTGGCGATCGGTAGGAGCATTCCTCACATATATATACGGTTTTTAAGCCTTTCATAGTTTTATACCTTTCGTTTGATACTACCATTATAGCACTAATCTTGCTTGGTTGCAATAGTAAAATACGCGATTTCGGGACAAACGGTCATGTGCTGTACATCGCCAAGGCTCATAGGATCACAGAACGAAGCAAGAGTGCGCGTGGCAAAGGTCACGTCCGCACCGTGCGCTGCCGCAAGGGAATAGGGCAGCCTTGGCTTGGGACCTCGTTCGGGGATAATGATTTGGTCTGCGTTTGCCAAGGCGTCCTCAACCTCGGCTGCAAGCTCGGTATGCTCGGCAGTTGCACTCTGCATGCAGATCTGCGCGTCACCCTTTTGCAGCGTGATGAGTAGCACGGGCTGCTCGGAGCGTGCAAGATCAGTGCGGTGCACGGTCAGGGTTGTGCCGTCACACCACTCAATCGCTTCGCCGTAATCATAAAGCACAACATCTACGCCGTGCGCAGCAGCCAGCTCTCCAAGTCGCACCTGCGTGCCAAGATCGTCTGCGTCGGTCGTGCGCGGCAGATACAGGCAATCAATCTTGTAGTCTGCAATCAGGTCGGTCAGCATTGCGCTCTGCTGCGTGTGATAATCGGTCAGCAGCATTGCGCCGATCTCTGTGGCGTGCAACTGCTTTGCTGCGTCGGTAGCGGCAAGCATGGCAGTGCCCGTGCCCGAGGAAAGGTCACAGATAAAGGCGCGGTAGCTATGGGCGCTGACCAAGGTCTCGGAGATGGACGAGGGATGCGTATAAGCCGCACGCAGCGTGCGCACTTGCAGGCCCTCGTTGATCGGGAAAAAGATGCAAAGTCCAAGTGCAAGCAGCACGGGAGGCAGAGAGAGCAGATATTTGCGCTTTAAGGGCAGGATGAGCAAAAGGAACATTGCGCTGCAAAGCAGAATGGCAAGCACGCGCACGGCTTGATGCGTCAGCGGTATCAGCGCACCGTCAACGCCCGAGACCGCCTGGACGTAAGGCATGCTGAGCGTGTACAAAAGACGGATTAGCGTGGCAAAGAAATTGGCAAGAGGGGGAATGGGGCAAAGCAGCAGCGTGATTGCGCCAAGCACCAAAAGCGCGGCAATCACGGGCGAGAGCAGCAGTGTGGTCAGGGGAGAGAAGAGTGACATATTGCCGATTATAAAGCACGAGGGCACAAAGACCGAAAAGCAAGCGATTATGCCGATCAGCAGCGTTTCAAGTATTGTACTTCCTGCGCCAAGCACGCGCCTTTTGACCTTTTTGTGCGGTGGCTTACAAATAGATTCGGTGCGCTTTTGCAGATAGTCATGCAGCGGTGGCACAAGCACCACAATGCCAAAGGTGGCAAGGAAGGAGAGAATAAAGCCCGTGTCACAAACCGAATACGGATCAAGCAACAAAATGCCCGTACCCACAAGTCCCAGCGTAGTCAGCGTGTCATTATCTGCGGCAAGCAGATAGGAAAGCTGCAGCACGCACACCATAACCACCGCGCGGGTTGCCGATATCGAAACGCCTGTCAGCAGCAGATACCCTACGGCTACCGCTATCAAGATGACGGCGCGCGCCTTGCGGTGCAGGTGCAGCTTGGCAAGCAGAAATCCCACAGCACCCATCAAGATGGACACGTGCAAGCCCGAAAGTGCCAACATATGCGAAGCACCGGCGCGCTCAAAGTCGCGCGCTGCCGTGCCTTGCAAGTACCCTCTGTCACCAAGCAATAAAGCGCAGATCAGTCCGCCGCTGTCCTTGCCGCATACGTCAAGCAACGCGCGGCAAAGCCTGTCATTCAGGCGGTGCAGGGTAATGACGGGCAGAGCGCGATCGCGCTGCTCTGTCAATTCGATCTGTCCTTGATCCGTACAATCGAATTGCATGTGCAAGCCGTTTGCCAAGGCATAGCTTGTGTCGTAATAGGGAGATGCGGCGTCCTCAAGTGTGGAAGGCTTGGCGGTGGCTGCAAAGGTGTCGCCCACCTGCAAATACGAGGTGAAATCACACACAAGCGTGGCGTCAAAGCTGTACTTTTTGCCATCAATTTTATGCACGCGTACGCGATAGACTGTCATGGTCTCGAACGGATCTCGCTCGGTGACGGTTGCTTCAACCGTGCACAGCTCGTGCTGTGCGATACGTTCGTAATTTTGCCGTGCAGGACCAAAGGCGATCAGCGATCCGCCAAAGGCAAGGACAGCGCAAAGCGAAAGAGCAGCGGCATGCAGCAGCACCTTGCGTGGCAGCTTGCCTACCAAAAGACAGACAAGTCCTCCAAGCAAAGCGGCAAAGCTTACGCAAAGAAATACAATTTTTGCTGTGTCGGTGGAAAAATACGCACAAAAGGCGCATATAATATAGAGCAAACAGGCAGAGAATAAAGGACGATTTTTTAGGATAGCCATGTTTTTTCTCACTTTTTATGTAAAATTCACCTTAATTCTACCCTAAATTACTAATAAAGTCAATGCAAAACAATGAATTTCAAAATACAACTTGACAAAATTGGGAAAATCATATATAATACCCATGTGCTATGCAAATAAGCAAAATATTCGGAGGAATATATTATGTTCGAGAAACTGAAGAACCTGTTCGTGGATGAGCTGCAGATCGATGAAGCAGACATTACCATGGACGCAGAGCTGATCAAGGACCTGGGCATTAACTCCATCGAGCTGGCCGATCTGGTTATGCTGTGCGAGGAGAAGTTTGACATCGAGATCGACGACGAGGACATTCACAAGTTTGTTACCGTTGGCGACGTTGTTAACTACCTGGAGAACGTTTGATCAAACCCTTATATAAATCCCGCTGTCGGATAAACCCGACGGCGGGATTTTATTTTGCGGTGCTTCATTTTGGATTTGACAAGTCGCGCAACACGCTGCTATATTGCTATAGTTTGCGCAAAGAATGTAAATATTGCAAATTCCCGTATAGCTGTCGAATGAAAATGTCCCACGGTGCATACATAATAACAAGATGTTTGTCCGTGGGAGGTTTATATGAAGAACAGACAGGTGCTGTTGCCTTTGGTGTTTTTGCTTGGCTCTTTGTTGATCTGCGGTCTTGCGGTGGGGTTGTTTTTACTTGCGGGGGGCAGCTTTGCGCAAGATGATGCACCACCCGAGGAGCAGAGCACGCAGCCCGAGCAGCCCGAGAAGCCCGTGCGCGTGGTCATTTTGGATGCGGGGCACGGCGGTGAGGACGGCGGCGCTGTGGGGGTGACCGGACTTGTGGAAAAGGATCTCAACCTGGATCTTGCCAAACGGCTATGCGCGCTTTTGGAGGCGGACGGTGTGCGCGTGATCATGACACGCACCGAGGACGTGCTGCTTTACGATCGCGGTGTGGACTACGAGGGGCGCAAAAAGGTGCTGGATCTGGCAGCGCGTCAAGCGATCGGTGATGCCAATCCCGACGCCTTGTTTGTCAGCCTGCACGCAAACACCTTTCCGCAGGACGTCTATCACGGCTTGCAGGTATGGTACAGTCCCAACCACCCGGGCAGCATGACGCTTGCCGAGTCGATCAGGGGCGAGGTCGTGGGCACGCTGCAGCCCGATAATCACAGGCAAAGCAAGGCTGCAGGCAGCAATATTTTCTTGCTTGATCGCTTGCAGCAGCCTGCCGTATTGGTGGAGTGCGGCTTTCTCTCCAACCCTGCCGAATGCCGCTCCTTGGAGGATGAGGAGTACAGACAGCAGCTCGCTCTTGCACTTTACAAGGGCATTGCGGCATATTATGAGTGTGATACACAGTAATATGGCGATACTGTCAAATTAAGAATTTCGGATAGGTTATGGATGAGATGATTTCCGAGAGCCGTAATTTAACAGCATCGCAGTAAGGAGAGGGCTATGAGAGAGATTTGCATTGTGGGCGGAGATGCCCGCATGGACTACGCCGCGCGTGCCTTACAGGCTTGCGGGTACGCGGTCACGCGCACCAACGATGTCTTGCCAAAGCAGCCGAGCGTACTGTTGCTCCCTGTGAAAAGCACTGCAGACGGCACGCACGTATCCGGTACGGGTGTTGCGCTTGCAGAGGTGGCGACCTGCGCAGCACAAGGCAGCGTTATCATCGGCGGAGGCTTGCCCAAGACGCTTTGCGGCTTTGATTACATGAAAAACGAAGCGTTTTTGTACGATAACGCGCGCCTGACGGCAGAGGGGGCGCTGGTGCTGCTGGGCAGCAGTACGGATGGTGAGCTGTTTGGCGCAGATGTTGCCGTGATCGGCATGGGCAGGATTGCCGAGTGCCTTTGCCCCTTGCTGCGTGCCGTTGGGGCACGTGTGACTGTATACGCAAGGCGCCCCGAGGTGCTTTCCCGTGCGCGTGCCATGGGTGCGCAAGCCGTGCGCTTTTCGGGTGCGCTGCCTGCGTCCTCCGCGCAGCACCAAATTGTGTGCAATACCGTGCCGCACGTGCTGTACGGCAGAGAACTGCTGGCATCCGCGCGGCGCGATATCCTGCTTATGGAGCTTGCAAGCGCACCGGGCGGCTTTGATATGAATGCGATAGAGCGTCTTGGGCTGCAATATGTCAACGGGCAGGGCTTGCCCGGTAAATACGCACCGCGTGCAGCGGGAGAGCTGATCGCGGATTACGTTATCAACGTTTTGAAAGGGGAGAGAGAATGAGTGAGATCAGACAAACCATAGGCTTTGCCTTGTGCGGCTCGTACTGCACGCATGCGCAAGCGCTGTCTCAGCTGGACGCGCTGCTTGCAAAGGGATATGACGTAGTACCCATAGTCAGCGAGCGCGTATGGGAGACCGACACGCGCTTTGGCACGGCGCAAGCCCTGCGCCAAACGCTTGCCTCCAAATGCGGCAACGAGATCATACATACCATCAGGGATGCAGAGCCGTTAGGACCTGCGCGTCCACTGGCTGCGTTGGTCATTTGCCCCTGCACGGGCAACACGCTTGCCAAGCTTGCCGCAGGAGTAACCGATTCGGCAGTTTGTATGGCAGCAAAGGCGCACCTGCGCAGCGACCGTCCGCTGCTGCTTGCACTCGCTTCCAATGATGCCATGTCGGCAAATCTGCAAAATATTGCTACGCTGCTCAACCGCAAAAACGTATTTTTCGTGCCCGTGCGGCAGGATGACCCCACCAGCAAGCCGCACTCTCTGGTAGCGGAATTTTCTCAGGTACCCGTTGCGCTGGAGCAGGCTTTGATCGGCAAACAGATGCGAAAGTTGTTCTTGTGATATAGGGCGGGGGCTTGCTCCCGCCTTTATCACAATCTTGTTATGGGAATATTTACAATT
This sequence comes from Eubacteriales bacterium, assembly GCA_045652835.1. GTDB lineage: Bacteria > Bacillota > Clostridia > Oscillospirales > CAG-272 > SVQP01. The sequence continues at coordinate 12,549 of JAZOLE010000013.1, forward strand.
TTGTCTTGCTTTGGGCATAAAAATGCGGTATCATAATGGAAGGTATAAGAAAGGGGGAGTTTGCCGTGTTTGGATATATCCGAATCCTGCAGCCCGAGCTGAAGATCAAGGAATACGCATGCTATCGCGGTGTGTATTGCGGACTTTGCCGACAAATGGGCAAATGCACGGGGCAATGCTCCCGTCTGACGCTGCGCTACGATGCGGCAGCCATGGTGTGCTTACGCATGGCGGCACGCGGCACGCAGCCAGAGTTTGTGGAAAAACGCTGCTTCCTGCACCCCTTGACCAAAGCCCCCGTGCTTGTTCCTTGCGAGGAGACCGAGACGGTTGCCTGCATCATGGCGGCACTTGCATATCACAAATGCCGCGATGACATTGCCGATGAGCGCGGATTTTCGCGCCTTGGCGCACTGGTTGCATACCCTTATTTTGCCGGTCTGCGCCGTCGCGCAAAACGGCGCATGCCGGAAATTGATGCCATTGCCGCACGCGGCATGCGTGCCTTTGCCCAAGCGGAAAAGCAAGCAAACGGCTCTGCCGATATCCCAGCAAACGCTTTTGGTGAACTGATGGGAGAGCTGCTTTCCTATGCTACCCCGGGGCAGGCACATGCCATTTTGCAGGAGCTTGGTAAAACGCTTGGCAGATGGGTATATCTGCTGGATGCCGCGCAGGACTTTGACGGTGACGTCAAAAAGGGAAGATTCAACGCGCTGCATGCGCTGTATGGCACCAAAAATTTGACCGAGCAGCAAAAGAGCACGCTGGATACCATGCTGACCGTGGAGCTTTGTGACGCGGTGGCGGCTGCGGACCTGATCGATTTTGACGGTCGCGACGATCTGCGTGCCGTAATCTATAATATATTGTGCCTTGGCATGCCCGCACAGGCGGATGCAGTGCTAAAGGAGCACAAAGAATGTAAAAAATGTAAAGGAGAGCGCGGAGCATGAACGATCCGTATAAGATCCTCGGTGTCAGCCCGACAGCCGACGAGGACGAGATAAAAAAAGCATACCGCGCACTTGCGCGAAAGTACCATCCCGACAGATATGCGGGCAAGCCTGAGCTGCAGGCAAGTGCCGAGCAGAAAATGAAGGAGATCAACGCCGCTTATGAAGAGGTGCTGGCAATCCGCAGCGGCAAGCAGCAACGCGGCTATGGCAGCGGCTTTGGCCATGCGTCAGGCGGTTTCCACGCAAATACAAGCACTACGGGCGATACGCTGTATACCGATATTCGTCACCTGATCAACAACGGCGCAATCGAGCGCGCCCTCACTCTGCTTTCGGGCGTGCCCGAGCAAAAGCGAGGCGGAGAATGGCATTTCTTGATGGGATGCGTGTTTGTCCGTATGGGCAGACGCATGGACGCTATGCGCGAATTTGATATTGCCTGCGGTATGGATCCGCACAATGCCGAATACCGCACAGCAAGAAACAGCTTTGATGCACAGGCAAATGCTTTCCGTACGCAGCATACCGTGTCGAACAGCGGCTGCAGCTGCTGCTCGTTGTGTGCTACCTGTCTTTGCGCCAATCTGTGCTGCAGTTGCTTAAGGGGGCTTTGATATCATGAAGAAAACCCCACCCAAAAAGGTCTCTTCTGTGCAAAAAACACGCCGCTTGACCGTTTGCGCGCTGCTTTGCGCGCTCGGTGCGGTTATGCTGTGCGCAGGCAGGCTATTTGACGGCGCGTTGGATCTTTCCATGGCAGCCCTTGCATCCTTGATCGCGGTATGGGCGGCAGAGGAGATCGGTGGCTATTACCCTTGGCTGATCTGGCTTGTGACCTCGGTGCTGGCTTTGATGCTTATGCCGTTTAATACGGCGGCTTGGGAGTATCTTTTGTTTGCAGGCGTGTATCCCATGCTGCGCGTGCTGCTTGAGCGCTTGCCCGGGCTTGTGCGTGCCTTGATCAAGCAGGTCATCTTTAACGTGGTCATTGCGCTTGGCGTGCTGGTTTTGGGGCAGCTGCTGTTTCCCACGGCGCAAAGCTATCCCGCTGCGCTTGGTGCATTCCTTGGCGGTATGGGCGCGCATTGGGGCTATTCGCTTGCGGTATGGATCACGGCAAACGGCGCATTTTTGCTGTACGATTTCGCCATAGGTCGCTTTATCGATGCCTATCGCATAACGCTGCGCAACAGATTCAAGTTTTTGCAAATGAAATAACACGGGACGCGGGGACAGTCGAGGACGACTGTCCCTGCTTTTTTGAAAAATTTATTCAAGTAAAGCAAATTTTTCTTGCAATCGTTTGTTATATATGATATAATAAAGGCAATATTATATCGAAAGAAGGCGATTGTTTGAAGCAAAACAAGTTTTCACTCGTGATCAAGCAGTATGCGCATCGGTATTTTATCAAGGCCATGGGCGCCATGGCTTTGGGCCTGTTCGCATCGCTTTTGATCGGAACCATCTTTGACACGGTTGCCACCTATGCGAATCTGCCGTTTTTGGCAACGGTTGCCTCGTATGCCAAGGCTGCCACGGGTATGGCAATCGGCGTTGCCATTGCACACGCACTTGGCGCGCATCCGCTTGTCATGTTCTCGGCTGCTGCCGTGGGTGCTATGGCAAATGCTATGGGCGCCGTCATGCTTGACGGTGCGATCATCTCATGGGCGGCTACTGCAAAAGGGGAGCAGGGCGTTTTCTATTCCGCAGGTCCTGCGGGTGCGTTCTTTGCGGTCATCATTGCTTGCGAGATCGGTATGCTGGTCTCCAAGAAGACCAAGGTGGACGTGCTGGTCACGCCCGTGGTCACAATCCTTGTCGGCTTTGGTGCGTCCTGGCTGCTGTGTCCCTTGGTTTCCTACGTGATGTACTATCTGGGCGTGTTTATCGCCACCGCTACCACGCTGCAGCCCTTGCTGATGGGCATTGTTATCTCTGTAGTGGTTGGCATGATCCTGACGCTGCCCATTTCCTCGGCTGCCATTTGCGCCATGATCTTTTCGCAAGCGGCGATTGATGCTGCTGCGCTGTCGGGCACCGACGAGGGGCTTTTGCTTGCAGGCGGAGCGGCTGCGGTTGGCTGCTGCGCACAAATGGTTGGCTTTGCGGTTGCAAGCTTCCGCGAGAACAAATGGGGAGGCATTGTGTCGCAGGGTCTTGGCACCTCCATGCTGCAGATGGGCAACATCGTGCGCCGTCCGCAGATCTGGATTCCCCCCACGCTGGCAGCAGCTATTATCGGTCCCATTTCTACCATGATCTTCAAGCTCAAGTGCGCCGGCGTTGCCGCGGGCATGGGCACGTGCGGCATGGTTGGACCCATCGGCGTGATCAACGCAACCGAGAAAGGATCTATGCTTTGGATCGGTCTTGCGCTTTGCTGCCTGGTATTGCCTGCCGCGCTTACGCTGCTTTTCTCGGAAATCATGCGCAAAATCGGTTGGATCAAGGCAGGGGATATGCTGCTGGACAACTAAATATAAATGAAGCATGAATAAACTGTAAATCCGCATTCATAATATTTGAAATGTATTGACAATCACGTGACCGCGTGATATCATATACTCACAGGCGAACAAAATCAACTAACAAAGGAGGATACCACCATGCCTGAAATCATTATTTCCATCGTTGTCGCTGTCGTAGTACTCATCTTTTTGTTCTTCGCAGCAGCATACGTCAAAGCCCCTCCGAACAAAGCCTACATCATCTCGGGCTTCCGCTCCAAGAAGAGAGTGCTGATCGGTAAAGCAGGCTTCCGTTGGCCTTTCTTTGAAAGACTTGACAAGCTTTCCTTGGACGTTATGCAGGTTGACGTAAAGACCAGCGAGGCAGTACCCACCAACGAGTTCATCAACGTCAGCGTTGACGGCGTTGCGAACATCAAGATCTCGTCCGATCCCGAGCTGATCAACAAGGCAGCAGAGGCGCTGCTTTCCATGGATCAGCGTCAGCTGATCTTCCTGTGCACGCAGGTGCTGGAAGGTAACATGCGTGAGATCGTCGGTTCCGTAGGCCTGAAGGAAATGGTGCAGGAGCGTCAGATCGTTGCTGAGAAGATCAAGGAAAACGCAGTACCCGATATGCGTAAGCTGGGTATCGAGATCGTCAACTTCAACATCCAGAACTTCAAGGACGGTGCAGGCACCATCGAGAACATGGGTATTGACAACGTTGAGCAGATCCGTAAGGCTGCACAGATCGCAAAGGCTGAGGCTGCAAGAGACATCAGCATTGCAGAGGCAAATGCAAGAGAAGTTGCAAACAAGGTAACCGTTGATACCAATCTGCGCATTTCCGAGCAGAACAACGCGCTCTCTATCCGTCAGTCCGAGCTCAAGAAGGACGCTGACATCAAGAAGGCAGAGGCAGACGCTGCTTACGAAATTCAGAAAGAGCAGCAGAGAAAGACCATTGAGGTCACCGCTGCAGACGCAGACATTGCAAGAAGAGAAAAGGATGCTGAACTTGCAGAGAAGGAAATCGCGCTTCAGGAAAGAAGACTGGATGCAGAGATCCGCAAGAAGGCAGACGCACTCAAGTATGAGGCTGAAAAGAAGGCTGAGGCTGACCTGATCAAGCGTCAGAAAGAGGCAGAGGCTCGCAGATTTGAAGAAGAACAGGCAGCTCTTGCTAAGATGAAGATGGCAGAGGCTGAAAAGTTCGAGCTGGAGCAGCAGGCTCTGGCACAAAGAGCTATGGCAGAAGCACAGGCTTACACCAAGCTCAAGGAAGCAGAAGGTATCCGTGCCGTAGGTCTTGCAGAGGCAGAAGCTATCGAAAAGAAGGCAGAAGCACAGAAGAAGATGGGCGAGGCGTCCGTACTGGATATGTACCTGACCGCACTGCCCGAGGTTGTCAAGAACGCAGCCGCTCCCTTGGCACAGACCGACAAGATCGTTATGTACGGCGAAGGCAACTCCGCAAAGCTTGTTAAGGACGTGATGACCAGCGCAAACCAGATCACCGAGAGCCTTGAAGAATCCGTAGGCATTGACCTGAAGAGCATGCTCGCAGGCTTTGTTGGCGGTAAGGCTGCTGCAAACAACGATCAATAATCCTTATGTCCAAACCCAAACTCGTTTTGCCACGTGACCTGCAAGGTCACGTGCGCAAAGCGGTGATAAGAAAACTCACCCCATGCGTGCTGTTACTTATCGCATTCGGTGCGGTGCTGTACCTGTTCGGAGAACGCATCTTTGAGCTGGTGCCTCCCGCTGTGCGCATCGGTGCATACGTGCTTGCCATGCTGCTGCCGTTCGTTATCACCCGCGTACCGTTTTGTTTGTTTGACCGCACCTTCGTAGGCAAGGTCAAGAGTGTGCACGTTCAGAATGAATACGTATCCGCTAAAGGCTTGGCAGGGTCAAACCTCCATATTTCAAGAACGCTCACCACCTTTGTATATTTGACTCTGGAGCTACCAAATGGCCAAGAAAAGCGCATCAAAGCAGCACAAGGCGGTGGATTTATTGAAGAATTTAAGCCCGGCGATACCGTGTTTCACCTGTACGGTGCCAAGCACACGCTGATTTTGCCCGAGCTTGCGGGAGATCACGTGGAATGTCCTGTCTGCGGCAACGATAACCGTGCCGAGCTGCCTGCGTGCCATTCGTGTGGGCATACGTTGATTAAGGGTATACATGATCTTATAGTCCAAGACGACTGAACTCATACAGTACGTATGAAAGGAGCCGTGGAATGAAACACAAAATATCCCAGTATATTGCCGCAACATTATTCCGAATTGGCGCATTATGGGGTGGATTCCTTGTGTCGATGATTCCGCTTTATATCGTTCGCGGTATGTATGTGGATTCCTCTGTTAAGGAAACTGTCGAAAACCTCGTGACGCTCCTTGTCCTGCTTGCCACATCGGTTGTGATTCTGTTTTTTGTATATAGAGGCAACGATGAGGCTGCAAAGCTGGATAAAAAGGGAATGCTATCTATGATTGGTATCCCGACCGCAGCACACCTTGCCTTATGTATATTGCTGTGCTGGAGCAAATACGTGTACATTTTCTTGAGCGAGGGCTATGCGCTTGCGCGCTTGATTTCTCCCGGTGCTCGCGATATTACCGAGCAATCCGTTTGGTCGGTACTGGTTGCGTCGTTGATCGTCACTGCGATCCCGTCGCTCGGTGTGCTTTTGGGGTGCTTGTCTGCTCGTAAAAAGAGAGAAAAAGAACGCAAGGCGTTGCATGGGGAATAACCATGCGAGCGGAAACCGCGTAGAAGCATAGCATACGTTGATTAAGAGTATCAAGGATTTATATGAATGAAAAAGAACCGAGGCGCAAGCCTCGGTTCTTTGTGTTTGTTGGGATGTTATGTGAGGAGATTGTTTCCGTTCTTTTTGGCACCGCGGGCGCAAAAAGAACCAAAAACGCCGAGTTATTTCGCGCCTGCGGGCGCGACTTGGGGCGCTGCCCCAAGACCCTGCAAGCCTTTGAAAAGGCTTGACCCAAACTTTTCATCGAGTTGACTTAACCTTACTTGAACAGTTCCGCTGTTGCCTTCATTTTCTCAATGACAGGCACGTCAAAGGGGCAACGGCTCTCGCATGCGCCGCACGCAAGGCAATCGTCTGCGTGTGCGTCCAAATTCATATAATGCTCCTTGACCGATGCAGGCACTTCCTCTTGCATGGTGGCAAGATCATAGAGCTTATTGACCATGGCAATATCAATATTGACAGGGCAGGGCTTGCAATGTCCGCAATAGGTGCACTGACCGCTGTATGCGTGTCTGGGCGCGTTTGCAAGCACGGTTGCGTAATCCTTCTCATCCTCGGTCGCGCTCTCGTAAGCCAGTGATGCGGGGATCTGTGCCGTATTGTCAAAGCCGATCAGCACGCTTGCAACTGCAGGACGGGTCAGGGCATAATGCAGGCACTGCACGGGCGTGAGTGCCACGCCAAACGGTGAGCGCTTTGCGTCCAGCAATCTGCCGCCGCCAAGTCCCTTCATGACCGTGATTGCAACGCCCTTTTGCTCACAAAGCTTGTAAAGGTCGGCGCGCTCGGGGTCAATGCCGGCAAATTTTGCGTCGTATTCGTCCACAAAGAAATCGTCAATGTTCTCGGTGGGAGGCAGCAGGTCATAAGCAGGGTTGAGCGAGAACAGAATAACCTCCACCGCACCGTGCTCCACCGCAAGTCTTGCAATTGTGGTGTTATGCGTGGAAAGACCAATGTGTCTGATCGCACCCGAAGCCTTAAGCTCCAGCATATAATCCATAAATCCGCATGAAAGCACCGTATTCCAGTCCTCCAGCTTATCTACGAAATGGATCATGCCAAGGTCAATGTAATCGGTCTGAAATCTGTCCAAAAGATCGGCAAACGCTGCCTTGACCTCGTCCATGTCGCGCGTGCGCACGTACTGCCCGTCTCTCCAGGCAGAGCCCACGTGTCCCTGCACGATCCATTTCTCGCGATTGTCCTTGATGGCGTTACCAATGTTGGTGCGCACGTTCGGCTCGGACATAAAGCAGTCCACGATGTTGATTCCTTGCGCATAGCAGGCGTCCATCACTGCCTTGACCTCTTCGGCGTTATGTCGCTCAAGCCACTCGCCAGCAACGCCGATCTCGCTGACCATAAGTCCCGTG
>JAZOLE010000014.1:0-13137 GCA_045652835.1 Eubacteriales bacterium
GCCCAAACTGGTCATTTGCGACGAGCCCGTGTCCGCGCTGGACGTATCCATCCAGGCGCAGATCATCAACCTCTTAAAAGAGCTGCAAAAGACCATGAACCTGACCTACCTCTTTATCTCGCACGATTTGTCGGTAGTCAAGTTCATCTCGGACAAGATCGGTGTCATGTACCTTGGCTCGATGGTGGAATTCGGCTCCAAGAAGGACATTTTTGACAATCCCCTGCACCCCTACACGCAGGCGTTGTTCTCCGCGATCCCCAATCCCGACCCCGACGCCAAGATGCACCGCATGGTACTCAAGGGTGACATCCCCTCGCCTGCAAATCCCCCCAAGGGCTGCCGCTTCCACACGCGCTGTCCCTATGCCAAGGAGATCTGCAAGCATATAGCCCCCACATACCGCGAGGCAGAGCCGGGACACTTTACCGCCTGCCACATGTACGCCGAGGATTAAGCCATGGCGGACAAGCAAAAAAAGCCAAAAAAGCAAAAGATCCGATACATCGATGACGGCTCGACCGTGGTGGATATGCGCCCCTTGGAGGAAGCAAACCGCCGCCCCGGACAAAAGCCGCACACCCCCGGCGCAAAAGGCACGCTGCGCGAGCAGATGCGCACCTATTTCGCCGCGGTCAAGCTCATGTTCGTGCCTATGTTAGTCACGCTCGGCTTGATCTTCGTATCGTTTCTGATCACGTGGATCATCTTTATCTTGGCAAGATAACTCTCAACAAAAAACATCCGCCAACGGCTTTTGCAGTTGGCGGATTTCATCGCATAGCGATTTCATCCACGCAAGTGGATTTCATCCGCTCCCGATAGGGGGCGGATTTCATTGAAAATGCGGACAGTCGAGGACGCCTGTCCCTACAAGATGTTGTTGCCGCCTGTCGGGATCGTCGAGGGCGCCGACCCCTACCGACAAAGGCAACGCGCGCCCTATGCAAAAACATCCGCCAACGGCTTTTGCCGTTGGCGGATTTCATCGCATAGCGATTTCATCCACGCAAGTGGATTTCATCTGCCGCCTAAAGGGGGCAGATTTCATTGAATTTAAACAGATACCCCGACAGACCTTAAAATCTGTCGGGGCTTTATCATTTCTCTGCTATAAAAGTCCAACGCTCTGCAAGATCTTTTGGCATCAGGCTTGCCAATACATCTGCGTCTCTGCGAAGATTTTTGTTTCCGAAATGGAAGAAAAAGAACTCTCCCTTTCCTTGGTTAAAGCCAAGCTGGAACTCCAATTCTCTTTTGCAATACGGAAAAACAGGCTTGATTTGTGCATCAATCGCCCAAACAACTGCTCCACCGTTGGTTTTGAGATTTGAGAGAATCCACTGCTCATGATTCTCGAACCACGCCCAAAAGCTTTTGGCAGCATTTATATCAAGTTCTTTTTTTGCAAACAACCCGAACATATTCTGCGTTACTCCTCCTCGGGGTTCTTTTCTTTATCCTCTTCGTCCTTTTTATTGATCTCCTCAAGATACCCCGCGGTAATGACACCGGAGGGCAGCGCGATAATGGCAATGCCCAGCACAGAGGAAAGCATGGTGACGATTCTGCCGATGGTTGTAACGGGATAGATATCACCGTATCCCACCGTGGTCAGCGAAATGGTTGCCCAATAGACCGCGTCAAAGAACGAATCAAAGGATTCCGGCTCGACGTTATAAATGGCAAGTGCCGAGATCAGCACGTACGCAACCGCCGTGGTAGCCACCGCAAGCAAAATCTTTTTTTGCTTTTTGAAGACGTTGACAATGATCTCAAAATTCTTGGTATAGCGCAAAAACTTAAAGGTTCGCAGCACCTTGACGGTTTTGAGCAGTCTGAACAGCCTGAATAATCTGAAGCTGCTGTTGAGCACCGTGACAGACGGCAGAATCGAGATCAGGTCGATCAGCGCAAAGGGCGTGAGCGGATAGATGAAAAAGGATGCCGCTCCCTTGCCAAGCTTATAATCGGCTGTCAGTAATCTCAGCACGTAGTCAAGGATAAAGAGGCTGACCGTGACGTATTCAAACCACACAAAGACGGGATACTCTTGCTTGAACGCCAGCGGCACGATGCTGACCACAATAGCAAGCATCATGACAAAATCGTAAACCGCGCTGATCTTGCTTGCCTTCCCTGTGTGCTCTATGATCGCATATAAACGTTTTCTCATAGCTCTTATCAAATCTGCTCGACCTTGATCAAGCTGGTCTTGCCCGACACGCCCGTGGTGTCGCCGCCCGTGATGACGATGCTATCGCCCTTTGCCATAGGCAGCAGCTTGGGTGCCATTTTGGTTGCGGTGTAGAACAGCACGTCGGTAGACGGATACTTCTCACACAGCGCAGGCGTTACACCCCAGGAAAGCGCAAGCTTGCGATACGTGCTCTCATCGGTGGTAAGTCCGATGATATCCACAGGGCAGCGGAAGCGCGATACCATGCGCGCGGTCATGCCCGAGAGCGAGCATGCGACGATGGCTTTTGCGCCGATATCGATCGCCACCGCACAGGTTGCGTGCGAGATAGCGTCCACGGTATTCTTGATACGGAACTCGGTTCCGTAGAAAATATCGGTATAATCAATGTTGTTTTCGGTCGTCTCCGCGATCTTGGACATGACCTGCACCGTCTGCACGGGGTACTTGCCCATTGCGGTCTCGCCCGACAGCATGATGGCACTGGTACCGTCGTATACTGCGTTTGCAACGTCCGAGATCTCAGCTCTGGTGGGTCTGGGATTGTAAATCATGCTCTCCAGCATTTCGGTTGCGGTGATGACGCGCTTGCCAAGCATTCTGCACTTGGTAATCAGCGTTTTCTGCATCGCGGGCAGCTGCTCAAAGGGCACTTCCACACCCATATCGCCGCGCGCGACCATAATACCGTCGCAAACCTCGCAAATCTCCTCGATATGGTCGTATCCCGACTGGTTTTCGATCTTGGCGATCAGGTCAACGCCCTCGCCGCCGATCTCGGCAAGATACGCGCGCACGTCGATCAGATCCTGCTTGCAGGAAACGAACGAGCAGGCAATGAAATCCACGCCGTTCTGTACGCCAAACGCGATATCCGCCTTATCCTGATCGGACAGGTACTTCTGCTTCATGACCTTGCCGGGGAAGCTCATGCTCTTGCGGTCGGAAAGCTCACCGCCGCATACCACGCGCGTGTGGATCATTCTGCCCTCGATCTCCTCAACGCGGAAAATAAGCAGACCGTTGTTGAGCAGAATGGTGTCACCGGGCACCAGCTCGTGCGCAAGCTCGGAGTAGCTGACAGAAACAATGCTCTCGTTGCCCTGCACCTCATCGGCAGTAAAGGTAAAGGTCTGCCCTTCCGTCAGCGTCACCTTGCCCGACTCAAACGTCTTGATACGGTACTCGGGTCCCTTGGTGTCCAGCATGATGGCAATGGGCATATCCAGCTCTTCTCTGACCTTTTTGATACTGTCTATTCTTTTCTGATGGTCTTCGTGTGTATTATGAGAAAAATTCAGTCTTGCTACGTTCATGCCGGCCTTGCAAAGTCCGCGCAGCACTTCCTCGCTCTGCGTAGCAGGTCCTATGGTACATATGATCTTGGTTTTACGCATATTATGCCTCCAAAAAATTTCTATCATTATTATAGCACACCCATCGCGTCTTTGCAAGCGGAATCGGTATGTTTTTGTATGTTTTTATACGGCATAATTCGGGCGATTCCCAAGCGGACGACCGCACTGCGCACGCGTGCCCCGCAAGCCCTCCCCGCCGGGGGAAGGCTTTGTCATTAAGTTAAGAAATCGCCCACAACAGACAAGAGAACGGAGCAGCCGTGTGCCCAAAAGGCGTCCCCCGGGGGAAGCTGGCGCCGTAGGCGACTGAAGGGGAACGCGAAAGCTTAGGCTTGAATTGTTATGCCCGAACGGTTATGCGCGCCGTTTAGTCCGTCGCTCCCCTTCAGTCGCTTCGCGACAGCTTCCCCCGGGGGACGCCTTTTTGCTTGGGCATCCGTTATGGGCAAGTTTCACGTCCCACTCCGAAGTTGTCAGCATTCTTTCGCCCTTTGTCGCATCCTGTCGTTTCCTTGTATATACTGCAATATAAAACCCGTGACCCGCGCATGACTAAAACGCCCGTGCCGCGGCAACACTAAAGATACACAAACATACAAGGGAGGCAATACCATGATAACCGTAAAACGCGGTGATATTTATTACGCAGATCTTTCGCCCGTGGTGGGCTCGGAGCAAGGGGGACTACGCCCTGTGCTGATCATACAAAACGACGTGGGCAACCGCTACAGCCCCACGGTCATAGCCGCTGCCATAACCTCGCGCATGAGCAAGACACGCCTGCCCACACACATTGACATTTACGCGGACAAAGCAGGGCTTGCTAAGGACTCTGTGATACTGCTGGAGCAGATCCGCACGCTTGATAAGCGCCGCTTAAAGGAAAAAATGGGGCATTTGGACGATGACGCCATGCAAAGAGTGGACAACGCCATCGCCATCAGCTTCGGACTTGGTTCGCAGAGCGGCGCGGCAGTGGCAGCAACCGATGACCATTCCGAGATTTTGGGTTAATTTTTTATGAAAATGCGCGTTAAGTCTTGATTTATTTGCCGTATTGTGGTAAAATGTCTGTAGTATTTTTATCGGAGGAATTCCATTATGGCACTTGTAACAACTACAGAAATGTTTAAAAAGGCATACCGCGGCGGCTACGCCATCGGTGCTTTTAACATCAACAACATGGAGATCATTCAGGCGATCACCGAGGCAGCAGCAGAGGAAAAATCCCCTGTTATCCTGCAGGTATCCGCAGGCGCACGCAAGTACGCAAAGCACGAATTCCTCATGGGTCTTGCACAGGCAGCAATTCGCGACACCGGCGTGGATATTGCCCTGCACCTTGACCACGGCGCAGATTTTGAGATCTGCAAGGCTTGCATTGACGGCGGCTTTACCTCTGTTATGATCGACGGCTCTCACCACTCCTTTGAGGACAACGTTGCGCTGACCCGCAAGGTCGTTGAGTACGCACACGCACACGGCGTTGTTGTTGAGGGTGAGCTTGGCAAGCTGGCAGGCATTGAAGACGACGTTAACGTTTCTGCCGAGGACGCTATGTTCACCAACCCCGACGAGGTTGAAGAATTCGTTACCCGCACCGGCGTTGACTCGCTGGCAATCGCCATCGGCACCAGCCACGGCGCATATAAGTTCAAGCCCGGCACCAAGCCCCAGCTCCGCTTTGACGTGCTTGAGGAGATCTCCAAGAGACTGCCCGAGTTCCCCATCGTTCTGCACGGTGCTTCCTCCGTACCCCAGGAGTACGTAAGAGAGATCAACGCGCTGGGCGGCAAGATGCCCGACGCTATCGGCATTCCCGAGGAAATGCTGCGCCAGGCGGCTTCCATGGCAGTTTGCAAGATCAACATCGACTCGGATATCCGTCTTGCTATGACCGCAGGCATTCGCCGCGTATTCAACGAGCAGCCTGAGATCTTTGACCCCAGAGGCTACCTGACCGTAGCTCGCTCCGAGGTCAAGAAGATGGTTCAGCACAAGATCAAGAACGTGCTGGGCTCCTCTAACACCCTCTAATTCAAACCGCATCGGAGCTGTCATTTTCAAAAGTGGCAGCTCCTTTTTTCGGGAGTTAGCGTGAAAGTTCGCGTTGTATTCCTTGTTGCGCAACCCTTCACGCATAAATCTCACCTAAAAAATGGGTTCCAATCCATTTTGGGAGCAAAGCTCCGCGGTGAGCTTTTTATTACTATTCGAGCCGCCATGGGCGGCATGGAGATAATATGAAACATACAGAAAGCTTTTTGACCAAATGGCACGACTGCGACCCCGATTTGATCATTCGCCCCTCGCAGGTGCTGATGTACATGCAGGAATGCGCCAACAGACAATGCCGCGCTGCCGAGCTGGATTTAGATACGATTCACGAGCGCGACGGCATTGGCTTTATTCTCTCCCGTATTCAGGTCAGCATTGACGCGCCCCTGCCCCCTTACGTGCGCATTTGGGTCAATACGTGGTGCCCTCCCTCGCGCACCTATGCGTTCAACCGCTGCTTCGAAATCGAATACGAAGGTAAGATCTATGCCCGCGCAAGCTCGGAATGGGCTTTGGTACGTCTTGGTGACCGCAGCTTTATCAAGGCAGAGGATTTTCACCCTGCCGTGCCCTTCCCCGTGGATACACCGATTGATAAAAACGAGCTGCCCCGTCGCGCGCGCGTGACCTCGTCTGCGCAGCTCATCGAGGTAGGCAAGCGCGAGATCCGCTATTCCGACATCGATTATAACATGCACATGAACAACACCAAGTACCCCGACATGTTGTGCGATTACGTGCCGGATATGCTTGGAAAATACGTCAGCGGCTTCTCTCTTTCCTATTTGCACGAGGCAGCGTACGGTGACACCTTGACCGTATACCGCGCCGAGAGCGAAAACGGATATTTGTTCAGGCTGGTCAACCAGCACGGACAGACCTGCATGGAGGCGGAGTTGTATTTGCAGGATATGCGATGAAAAAAGCCTTGCTTTGCAAGGCTTTTTTATTTATTGGCACGGACCGTCGAGGACGCCCCCTCGTGTCATCCTGAGCGAAGAAAACATCCCGGGTGGATGTTTTCGCAGTCGAACTTTTCAAAATCTGCAACAAATTGCGGATTTTGAAAAGGCAAGCCGCAGCGCGGCTTGAGGATCTGCGAGGGATCATTTCCGTAGGGGCGGTTTCCATATCCGCCCTTGCGTGGGAGCATATGGAATGCTCCCCTACGAAGCGATAAAAAACCGCCGCCCGAGATCCCGCGCTGCGCGCGCCCTTCGGGTTCGACTGCGTCATTTCGCAGCAGGCTGCGAAATTCCTCCGCTCAGGATGACACGGGCAAGGCTTGCAGATACTCCTGCCGCGCCAATAAATGAAATCCACTTTCGTGGATGAAATCGCTACGCGATGACATCCGCCAACGGCTTTTGCCGTTGGCGGATGTTTTTCATATAGGTCGCGTGCCGCATTTTTCGGTAGGGGTCGGCGCCCTCGACGACCCGTACAGGTAATCACTAACTTCATAAAACCAAACCCCTTTGGTATCGTAATGACACCAAAGGGGTGATTTTTATGAAAATATTTTATTCCTTTTTATCCAGCACGATCTGGGTCTGCTCGTCCTCGTACTGACGGGTGTACAGGCGATAGTAGTAGCCCTTTGCCGCCATAAGCTCGGCATGGCTGCCGCGCTCGATGATCTTGCCGTCCTTGACCGCCAAGATAATGTCCGCCTTTCTGATAGTGGACAGGCGGTGCGCGATCATAAAGCAGGTTCTGCCCTCGCTGACGCGCTCGGTTGCCTTTTGGATCAGCTGTTCGGTATGGCTGTCCACAGACGAGGTTGCCTCGTCCAGCACCAAGATCGAGGGGTTTGCCAGCATAACGCGCGCAAACGACAGCAGCTGCTTCTCACCCGTGGAGAGCAGATCACCGCCCTCGCCCACGTCACTTGCAAGACCCTTGCCCATGCGCTCCACAATGCGCCATGCGTCGATCTCGCGCAATGCAGCCTCCATCTGCTCCTCGGTTGCGTTCGGGTTGCCGTAGCGCAAATTTTCGGCAACGCTGCCCGAGAACAGATGCGGCGTTTGCAGCACGTAGCCAAGCGAGGAATGCAGCCAAAGCTGGCTTCTCTCGCGGGCATCTCTGCCATCGATCAGCACCCTACCCTTGGTGGGATCATAAAAGCGGCAGACAAGGTTGACAAGCGTGGATTTTCCCGCACCCGTCTCACCAACAATCGCCACACTCGTGCCCTTGGGCACGTGCAGATCAAAGTGCTCCAGCACCCATTCGTTGCCGTCCGGGTACATAAAGGACACGTCCTCAAACGTAATATCACCATGCAAAGGCTCCCAATTCTCTTTCTTGGGATTGAACGTGTCGCCGTACTTTTCCACAATCTCGGGGCTGTCCGGCACGTCCGACTTGGTCTCTAAAATCTTGGAAACACGCTCCATATTCACGCGCACAAAGATCATGTCCGCAAGCGCGTTGACTACCCATTGCACCTGCTCCATCATGTTCATGGCATACGTCATAAACACAGAAAGCTTTGCGATGTATTCCAGATCCCCCTGCGCGATCATACCGCCGCGCCAAAGCACCAGCGCAAGCGCCAAGGAGGTGGAAAATGCGATCAGGCAGATAAAGCTTGCGCGCACCTTGGCGGTCAGCACCGCGGTACGGCGCATCTTGCCCGTCAGCTCGAAAAAGCTCTTGCGCATCTTCTCTTCCGCGCCCAACACGCGCACGGTGCGCGAGCCGGTAATGCTCTCGTTAAACTTGCCCGAGATCTGCGAGTTAAGCTCTCTGACCTCTTGGTTGAGTCCGCGCAGCCGTTTTTCAAACAGCGCAGCACCCAAGGCAAGCACGGGCACGATAACCATGACGCAGATCGCCAGCTTCCAATCAAGAACCAACATGACGATGGCAGCGCCGATCAGGTAAGACAAATTCCAAATACCGCTCATGAAATCCCATGCAATGACACCGCCGATACGGCCGGTATCACTCATGATACGCGAATGCAAGTAACCCACGCTGTTCTGATTAAAGAACGAGAAGGAAAGCGTTTGCAGGTGCTTAAAGCACACAGAGCGCATATCTCTTGCAATCAGCGCCTCTACGCGCGCGGTCTGGAACGAGGAAACAAAGTCGGCTGCCACACGCGACAGAAAGAACAGCGCATAGCAAATGCAGAAAATGCCAAGTCCCGAAACAGTACCCGGCTCGATAAAATTCTCGATGGCATACTTTTGGAACAGCGGCAGGCAGATATCCACAAGTCCACTGTAAAGGCCAAAGATCAGCATGACGCCGAACACCCACAAATACGGCTTAAAGATGGCTAATACCTTGGGGTACGGCAAGCCCTTGCGTTTCTCTTTTTGCGTCTTCATGCCGTCACCTCCTTGTCGGTGCTATTCACCACGTCATCTCTGCCCTGCATGCTGCAAACGCGGCTGTAAATGCCGCCAAGCGCAACCAGCTCTGCGTGTGTGCCCATCTCGGATACGCGTCCCTCGTCCAGCACGACGATCTTATCTGCGTGCGAGAGCGTTGTGACACGGTGCGAGATCAGAATGACCGTGCAGCCCTCAAACTCTCTGCGCAACGCGCGACGAATGGCTGCGTCGGTCTCGCTGTCTACTGCGGACAGCGAATCGTCAAAAATCATAATATCGGGCTTGGTTGCCAGCATTCTTGCAATCGAGCAGCGCTGCTTCTGTCCGCCCGAGAGCGTGACACCGCGCTCACCCACAAAGGTCTCGTATCCGTCCTTGAACTCGGATACCGCACCGTCAAAGCAAGCAACCTCGGCTGCATGCTTGACAGCATCCATATCCACGCACTCGGTGCCCATGCAGATATTCTCCGCAATCGTACCCGAGAACAGATACGTATCCTGCAGCACGTATCCCACGTGGCGGTGCAGCTCTGCGCGGTCGATCTGCGAAAGCGGTACGCCACCGATGGTAATGCTGCCGTCCTCTAATTCATACAAGCGGTCCAAAAGACCCATCAAGGTACTCTTGCCCGAGCCTGTGCCGCCCATAATACCGATCACGCTGCCGCCTGCCACCGTAAAGCTGACGTCATGCAAAATCTGCGCGCCATCCTTCTCATAAGCAAAGCTGACGCCGTCGAACACGATATCGCCCTTGAAATCGGGCGTTGTGACCTGCTCTGTCTGCATTTCGGGGTCGGTATTGAGAATGTAATTGATTCTGCCCAGCGCGACGCCTGCCTTACTCATATCCGACACGATTCTGCCAAGCGAACGCACCGGCCACAGCATCATGGCATTATACGAAACAAACGCCAAAAGGTCGCCAAGCTCCATGCCTTGATTGACGCACAAATACGTACCAAATCCCAAAATGGCAAGCACCTGCATGCCCGAGAAAAAGTCACCGATGATCCAGAACCAAGTAAACAGCCAAGAGAGCTTGACGTTACGGTCACCGTATTCATTGTTCTTTTTATCAAATTTTTCGATTTCGCTCTTCTCTCTGCCAAATGCACGCACCACGCGCACGCCTGTCAGATTTTCCTGCGTGATGGACGAAAGCTCGCCCTCGCACACGTCGCAAGCCTCAAAATGCTTGCTGATATAATGACGGAACACCAGCGAATAGGTCAGCACGATGGGCACGAACGCCAAGGCGACAAACGCCAGCTTGTAATTCATCATAAACATGACCGACAGCGTGACGATCAGCAAAATGATGACGCGGAACAGGGGCACTAACTGCTCGGACACGAAATTCTTGACCATTTCCACGTCCGAGGTTGAACGCTGGATCAGATCTCCCGTCTTATTCTGCGAGTAAAAGCTTTGCGGCAGACGGGCAATGTGCGAAAACAGGTCGTCACGAATGGTTTTGACCAAGCCCTCACCACCGCGATTGTTGAAATACATATTGCAAAAACGGCACAGCACGCTCAAAGCGCCCGTTGCGATAATGGCAAGCGCGACCAGCCACAGCCTATCCTGCAAGAACGCGATAAAGGCGGGCACGTCAATAAAGCGCGCGACCGGGGCAGGGGGCGTCCATTCATTGCCTTTCAGCAAATTATCCACGGTAAAGTTGACGATCTGCGGTGCGATCATCTCAAGCCCGGTCATGGCAAAGGCGCAGGTAATACCCAGCGCGAACCATACGCGGCTCTTGCGCAAAAAGTGCCACAGGCGCGCAGCGTTTTTATACGTTTTATGCTTTACTTGTTGCGTTTTCATCATGCTCCTTTCCCTTTGCGTAAGGGCAAAGGTCTGCCAAGGGGCAAATGTTGCAGCGCGGCGCGCGTGACAGACAAAAATCTCTGCCAAACTGCACGGCACGGTGACAAAAATCACTCTGCTCCTCGGGTTCTACGTACATGTCTAAAATTTTCTCCACCTTGTGCGGATCCTTGAGCGTGGTGGGATATGCGCCAAGCCTGCCGCCTATGCAGATCAGATGCGTATCCGCCACAATACCGGGTATGCCGTAAATATCACCCAGTAGCAAATTGGCGATCTTGCGCCCCACACCGGGAAACGTCAGCAGCACCTCGCGGTCTGCAGGCACTCTGCCCCCGTAATCCTGCACCAAAATCGCGCAGCATTCCTTAATGCTCTTAGCCTTGGCGCGATAAAAGCCGCAGGAATGCACCAGTCTTTCCAGCTCCTCGATCGGTGCCTCTGCAATATCGCGCGCACTCGGATACAGGGCAAACAGCTCCCGACACACGATATTGACCCTTGCATCGGTGCATTGCGCCGAAAGCCTGCCCATAATGAGCAAACGCCAGCCGTCATCCGCCGGATCGGGCGCATCGGTGCGCCATTCCAGCGCGCATTCCGCGCCCGGATATTGCGCGGCAAGACGCTTTGACACCTCGGCAAAGCGCGCGCGGGTCTCTTTGTATTGCTTTGTTCTTTTCAGGTTTTTCATATTACACCCTTTATAAAGTGCGGAAAAACCGCTCTGCCAAGGCAGAGCAGTTTTTCCCACTCTTTTTTATGAAATTATCAAAAGCTTAGTCCTCGATGGGATATTTTTCCTTGTACTCCTGATATCTGCGATCAAACTCGGGGTTGCCGTGCTTGATAGCGTACAGATACTTATGCATATCCAGCGCCTTGTCCTGCGAAAGCTCCAGCATGCAGCCTGCGATATTGGAGCAGTGGTCTGCTACTCTTTCGCAGTTGGTCAACAGGTCGGACAGGATAAAGCCCATTTCCATGGTGCACTCGTTGTTCTGCAGACGCACGATGTGATGCAGCTTGATCGAGTCACGCAGATCGTCAATAACCTCCTCCAGAGGCTCAACCGAAGCTGCCATGTCCATATCGTTGTTTACAAAGCCCTCGCGTGCATTCCAAAGCACCTCGCGCACAGCGGCAACCATGGTGTTGATCTCCTTTTGTGCGGCAGGCGAGAACTGCACGTTCTTATCCTTCATTTCCTCTGCCGACTCGGCAATGTTGACCGCGTGGTCGGAAATACGCTCCAGGTCACCAATGATGTGCAGCATCTTGGTGATCTCACGCGAGCCTTCGCCCGAGCTGTTCTTTGCAGCCAGCTTGACTAAGTAAGAGCCGATCTTATCTTCCATCTTATCCACCTCGTCCTCGCACTTACGCACAAGGTCGGCGGACTTTTCATCGTAATTGGTCAAAAGCATGAGCGAGCGATCCAACGCGTCGCAAGCAGCCACAGCCATTTTGCGTGCAGCAACCTCAGCCTGCTCTACAGCAATCGCGGGAGTGATGAACAAACGCTCGTCCAGCACAAGTCCGTCCTCGTCCTTCTTGGACTTTTCGGGCACGGACACGGTTGCCAGCTTGACGATCAGATTGGTGAACGGGAACAGCAGCACGACTGCGATCACTTTAAAGACGGTGTGAATGATAGCGATATGCCACATGTTGGTGGTGGCAGACAGCAGCGGGCTGAAGTCGAGGATTGCATCCAGGATATAGAAGCCGCCGAGCACGAGAATGACCGAAATAATGTTAAAATACAAGTGGATCAGCGCAGCTCTCTTACCGTTCTTGGACGAGCTCATGGACGAAAGCATTGCGGTAACGCAAGTACCGATATTCTGACCCATTATAATCGGAACAGCAGCTCCGTAGGAAACTGCACCCGTAGCACTGAGTGCCTGGAGAATACCAACGCAAGCGGAGCTTGACTGAATAATTGCGGTAACTATCGCGCCAACAAGCACACCGAGAATGGGGTTTGTGAAGGCGAGGAATAGATTTTGAAATTCAGGAATATCTGCAAGACCTCCAACCGCATCACTCATTGCATCCATACCAAACATAAGTGTTGCAAATCCGAGGAGGATTGTTCCCGTGTCCTTTTTCTTGGAGGACTTGGAGAACATTGTGAGTGCAATACCTATAAGTGCGAGTATTGGGGTAAAGGAGGTGGGCTTGAGGAGCTTCATAAAGATATTGTCGCTCGAAATTCCACCGAGGGACAAAATCCAAGCGGTCATTGTTGTACCGATATTTGCACCCATAATAACACCAATGGATTGGCGAAGAGTCATTATCTTTGAGTTAACAAAGCCGACAACCAT
>JAZOLE010000015.1:0-3905 GCA_045652835.1 Eubacteriales bacterium
TATTGCGACTGCGTCAGCACATTGATCACGGGCGTTTTTTGCAAGCTTTCCCACAGATCAGGCGACAGACTTTGCTCCAGCTTCTCCGCTGTTTGCTCCTGCCAAGGCTTAAAGCCCTTGATCCCATTGAGCTGCTCGGTCAGTGCTGCCGAATCCCCCTGCAAAATCGCTCTGCCTGCGGGGTGCGCCAGCATGCCGACAGGCACGCACGCGCCGATCAGCAAAGCAAGGCATGCTGCTATGACAAGCATGCGCAGGGTGCGCTTTTTGCGGTGCGCCTTGTGGGAAAGATGCACATCCATTTGGCGGTATCTATCCAAAATTTGATCGTCAAGATCGCCTAAAAGTCTGAAAAATCGCTCTTTTTTCATACGTCGATCCCCTCCTTTGCAAAGCGGTCACGCAGCTCGCGCTTGATCAGGACAAGCTCCTTGTTGACCGTGGACGTGCTGCAGCCAAGACGCGCCGCGATCTGCGCAATGGTAAACGAATAGAAAAAGCGTGAGACAAAAATGTACATTCTGCGATTGGTCGTGCCTACCAGGTACGCGCCTACAACGCGTCTGACCGTGTCCGAAAGCGCATCATCGTCCGCACCGTGAGGGTCGGGCAAAAAGTCCTGCACCTCGTCCATGGGGCAGATCGCCTCTCTGGGCACGCGCCCCTTTCGTTGCCGCATATCATATCGATTGAGCGAAAGATTGCGCGTGATCTTTGCCAAAAACGCGTGGAAAATGCTTGGTCTTTCGGGTGGAATGGCATTCCACGTGCACAAATACGTATCCTGCAGGCATTCCTCTGCGTCCTGCTCGTTGGCAAGGATATTATACGCCACCGTGTTCAGATAGGTACTGTATTTCTTGTCGGTTTCGGCAATGGCGCGCTCCTCGCGCGCGAAATACAGATCGATGATCTGCTCGTCGGTCAATACATCGCGTTCTTTCTCCATACAAACACTCCTTTCCGTAGGTCCTTTCATCTATATAGACAGATTTTTTGTGAAAGTGTGTAAAAATATCTGATTTTATTATACCAGAAAATCAAATTGTTTGCAAGAGAAGTGTTCCATTGCAGGCAGAGGCGGGCGATCACTGATCGCCCCTACGAGTGATAGATGAAAACATTGTTCAAACCAATACCTAATTGTCCGTAGGGGCGACCTGCGGTCGCCCGCTCGGGCACAAACTAAAAAACAGCCGCGGCTTTCGGGGCTCCTGTTTGCTTAATGCTTTTATTGAATGGGCTCTGTCAAGTAAAACAACACCCCAATTTGTTTTTGATATCCATCGGCATCGGCCATAATGTAACAGTCTATTGCCAATCTGCCGTCCTCTGTAATCGTCAATCCCCTAATTCTTCCGTAATATCCATCATAATAGTCATCATCTCTTGGCGAAATCTCGCACATGGTTTGTACAATTGCATCAGTCAGATACTTTGGAACTTGCTCAACACCTTGCATTGCCCCATAGAATGTTATCATGTAGGATTTCACCTTGCCGGTTTGGCGATCTACCCATACCTTAACGGTATCGCAGGTTTCATAATCACCGACGCATCGGCCAAACTCCACTGTATACGCGGTCTTTGACGATCCACTCGAGATCATTTGATATTGCTCGGAATCCTCAACCAACGTTTTCAAATATTCCTCTGCGATTTCTATTGCACGGTTAATGTTCACACCTACGCCTGAAGCGCTTACATCCTCCACGTTGAAAAACACACACGCACCCGTCACCTGATCGATCCATGCCGTATACGTACGTGCGCCGCTTTGCAGCTCATAGCTGTGAACAGCCTGCACCATAGCGCACATATTGTACTCGCCGTCCTGACCGTGTGTGCGAGAACAACGATAGTTCAATTCGACCGTTTCTCCGCCAAAGGTCACCACCGCGGTCGCAGGAGCATCCTGATCTCTGTACTCTCGTATTTTCAAATCAATATCCGCCTGCATCCCCGCAAATTGCGGTGCCTTATCATATTCATGAGAGGTGCTGTATATATGAAATTCCGGGGTTTGCAAAAATGCACCGTACTCCGTATTTGTCCAAGCACTCGAATGATCCTGCATGGGATCATCCGGAGACGTCTGTACTTCAAGTGGTTCTGTCAACACAAACAGCATAGAAGCGCCATCTCCACCATCTTCTATCTCTACCCAACAATCAAGCGCCAGACATCCGTCCGGTGTCAGTATCACTTTCTCAATCCCACATGAATCATTTGCTTCCATATATCTTCTCATGGCATTCATCACACGTTGGATTAACGCATCCGGAATTTCGTCTGCTTGGCGCATAGAGCCAAGAAAGCTCAAAGAGTACGATTGAATCCAGCCCTGCTTATTCAAACTCAGAGTTATACCGTCAGCACTCGGATACTCCCCGACATATCTGGAAAATGTAAACGAAACCTCACCGGAAAGTTCGTTGGTTTTGATTAACCGATATTCCTCAGGGTCTCGTACCTTTTCAGCCAAAAAAGCATATGCGATCTCCTCCAACTGATCATTTGGAAGTATTTCCTCATCGGAATAGACAGGAGCACCTGCCGAGAATTCGATACATTCTCCGGTTTTCTGATCAATTGCCACTTCCATTCCGCGTTTCTCTTGTGAGCGATATACATGCATCGCTTGCATGGAACGCCACGCCATCGTTTCGGAATGATCGTACGAAAGCACATATTCCTCTCCTTGATGCTCAAACGTGATCGTAGCGGGCGCAGAGGAATCCTGATATCGGTTAGCAAACACATTAACGGATATTTGACCACTGAACGCACTGCCCGGGATATCGGCAAAGCCATAGACAAGCATAGCCGGCGTTTCCTGCACAAACGCTCCGAATTTTGTGTTAGACCAAGCATATTCAGGGAATTTCGGCACGACGGATGCTACGATTTCGATTGATTCGAGCAACGAAGCGGTGTCAACAGTACCTGCGTCGGCAACCCAATATACAATATAGACCGCAATACCGTCAAGCTCGCCCCACCAAGTAATCAGATCTCCTGTGCCCGAGGCGTGCGGCTCTCTGGTTTCGGTATGCAGCGTCAGGCGACCGTCTGCGGTGGAAAGCGGCGCGGGGAGCAGATTGCCGCTGCCAATCTCTTGCTTGATCTTGTCCATATGTGCGGCAACGTCCTTGATCGAAAGGATATATCTGCAGCGCACCCAATCGCCGTTTTCGGCTTGGACAGATACGTTGAACACCTCGTAAGGCTCGCCCGTATCCTTGACCGTGCCGTTTTGATAATGCAGCCCGGTCACCTCTCCCTGCAGCACCCATGCATAGGGCGTGCTGTCTACAAGGGCAACAAAGTCGATCAGATCCTGCCTGTCGTTTGCGCCGCCACCCGTAATGCCGCGCAAATACGCCTGCAGCAGCTGCGCATCCTCACACGCGATCATCTCTCGCATCTCGTCAAGCTCTTCTATGCTGTGCAGCGTAATCGAAGGCTCGGGCACGGTGGGCACAGGCGGATCGATCTGCGATCCATCTCCCTGACCAAGCAGCCATACGCCCACCGGCACGCATGCGCCGATCAGCAAAGCAAGGCATGCGGCAACGGCAAGCATGCGCAGGGTGCGCTTTTTGCGGTACGCCTTGTGGGGGAGCCGCATATCTATTTGGCGGTATGTTTCCAAAAATCGGTCATCAAGTTCGCCGATCAATCTGAAAAATTGCTCCTTTTTCATACGTCGATCCCCTCCTTTTCAAAGCATGCACGCAGCTCGCGCTTGATCAGGACAAGCTCCTTGTTGACCGTGGACGTGCTGCAGCCAAGACGCCCTGCGATCTGCGAGACGGTATAGGAATAGAAAAAACGGGAGATAAAAATGTACAGTCTGCGCTCGGTCGTGCCGTCCAAGTACTCGGCAAGGATGCGCCTGATGG
>JAZOLE010000016.1:0-5203 GCA_045652835.1 Eubacteriales bacterium
CGAGTAGATCTTCTCGTATTTCTTGGCAAGCTCGTTCATCTCGCCTGTTTCGATCTGCATCAGGGATGCCATCTGGTCGGCAAACGCGCCCGTACCGCCGGCACACGTGCCGTTCATGCGCACCTCCAGATTGCCCTTCAAAAACAGGATCTTGGCGTCCTCGCCACCCAGCTCGATGACCACGTCGGTATCGGGCAAGCGATGGCTGATGGCTACCTTGGTGGCATAGACCTCCTGCACGAAGGGTACACCCGCGCGCTCGGCAAGTCCCATGCCCGCAGAGCCGGAAATGGCGCAAACCACCGGCTCGGTGATATTGAACTTTTCGATCAAACCCTTGATGACCTCACGGGCCTTCTCCTTGATCATAGCAAAATGACGCTCGTAGCTCTTATGGAGAAGATTGCCGTTATCATCCAGCACAACGCACTTGATGGTGGTTGAGCCAATGTCAATGCCTATTCTCATATGCTTTTTCCTTACTTAATCTTGTTGATGTAGCTCAAGTAGCGCAGTGTGATCTTGGACCACTTGAAATCCAGCTTTTTGAGCTCTGCTACCGTAAATTCGTTGCTGATCGGAACGTTTGCAGAGGACGACGCGATGGCGTGATAGAACGACAGCACCGCGACCTCGCGATCCGAGATCAGCTCCTTGAGCGATTTTTCAAAGATATCGTTAGACACCTGCTTGATGCTGCGGAACAGCTTGCGCGACAGCGTATCAATGGTGAAAATGTGGGGATTGTACAGATTGTAGATGTTATTGACGCGATCATGCAGCGCAAG
Source organism: Eubacteriales bacterium (assembly GCA_045652835.1). Taxonomy (GTDB): domain Bacteria; phylum Bacillota; class Clostridia; order Oscillospirales; family CAG-272; genus SVQP01. The sequence goes on from JAZOLE010000016.1 coordinate 789, forward strand.
GCGCACGTATGCGTCGGCACATTCGTCTACGGGCGTGAAATCGATGGGATAATCCGCGATCTCCTTGCTGTACATTCTGACCTTCATCAGACCCTTATAACGGCCGATAAAGCCGTTATCCTTGGCGTTCTTTTGGAACTTGCCGTCCTTCATTCTCCAAGTCAGGTTACCAATACGGAAAATATTCGCCTCAAGTCCCTGCTCTCTTGCCAGCAGCACGCGCTCCTCTGCCAAGTATTTGGAGTGGATATATACGTTTTGCGCATGCTCCTGTCCGATATCCAGACTGAACTCGTCAAAGGTTGCATCGGGATTGCGCTGCGCTACCGTACCGGAGCCGTGCACGCTTGCCGTAGAGGTATGCTGCAGCACCGCTTCTGCCTCAAAGCAGAAATCAATGACGTTTTGCGTGCCATTCACGTTGGTACGCTCAAAGTCCTCGTAATTGCCTGCGTGGCTGACGTTTGCCGCCGTGTGGATAACCATATCCACCTTCTGGGCAAGGTGCTTGTAATCCTTCTCCGAAAGACCGAGCATAGGCTCAGCTATATCGCCCACCGCGACTTTATACGTGAAATACTCATGCTCTGTGGGGAAATAGTACCTCAGCGTATCCTTGAGCTTTTCCTCATTGCGCACAAGGCAGATGACGTGCATTTTGCGGCGCAAAAGCTCACGCAGCACGTGCGAGCCGAGATATCCCGTAGCGCCCGTCAGCAGCACGTACTTGATATCCTGCGTATACAGCAGGTTGGAATTGTGGTGGATCAGCTCGTTAACGTTTATTTTGCTTTCCTGATCGGATGAATGGTCCTTAGCCGACAGCAGCACCCGCTCAATCATCTCGGCAGTGGGGTTATCATAAATCATCTGCGCGGGAATACCGATCAGCGCGCCAACCTCCAAAGCTGCCAGGCTATCACCGCCGATATCAAAGAAATCATCCTTGATGCCTATGTTTTTGCAGCCCAAGATCTTTTCAAATGCAGCCACGATCTTGATCTGCTCGGGCGTGGTAGGCTCAATATGCTCCACCGTCTTTTTGCATACGGTCTCCTTGATCATAGCAAGTGCTTCCTTGCGCTTGATCTTCAAAGATGTGGTTTTGGGGAAATCCCTTGCAATGAAATCATACGCAACGATTCTCTTGTATGCGGGGGCATCGTTGTTGTATTTCTTGATGCCGTTCTTGATCTCCTTGATGACGTTGCTGTTATTGATATCGGTAGGCTGAATGGCAGCACAGATCTTGCCCTTGCTCTCGTATACCATAACGTCCTTGACGCCCGGAATCATGGCAATATATGCCTCAATCTCCTCGGGATAAATGTTCTTGCCGTTATCCAGAATGATCAGGTTCTTGGATCGGCCCGTAATATACAGCCAGCCGTCCTTATCAAAGTAGCCAAGGTCGCCCGTATGCAGCCAACCGTCCTCGGTTATCGCCTCGCGCGTTGCCTGCTCGTTTTTGTAGTAGCCGAGCATCACACCGTCACCCTTGACCATGATCTCACCGTTCTCGACCTTGACGTCCATGTAAGACACAGGCTTACCGACCGAGCCGAAGCGGTTAACGTCGGGATAGTTTGCCGAGATCAGCGGCGCACACTCGGTCATACCGTAGCCCTGAAACATGCTCACGCCAAATTCCTCAAAGGTCTCGGCAATCTCCGAACGAAGCGCAGCACCGCCTACGATCACGCGGCGCAAATTGCCGCCAAACTTTTTAAGCAGACTCTTGTACAGTGTGCGGCGTGCGTCAATGCCCAGATGGCGAAGCCGCTTATTGAGCTTTTTGGCAATTCCCACCTTGCGCTTGGCAGAGCCCGAGGAAATACCCTCCATGACCTTTTTGTAAAACACCTCTGCAATGGCGGGCACAACCAAAATTACTGCAGGCTTAAAACGATTCAGGTTGGCAACAATATTCTCCAACTTATCGTTGATGCACACGGTCGCGCCGCAATACAGCACGCCCAGATTGTCAACCGTCAGCTCAAAGGTATGGTGAATGGGCAGCACCGACAGCACCACGGGATACTTCAATCCCTTGTCATAGTTCATTCTGTAAATATCACAAATATTGCTCACAATGCTTCTCTGGCTGAGCATAACGCCCTTGCTGACGCCCGTGGTGCCCGAGGTGAACAGAATCTCCGCCAGAGCATCGGGATCGATCTTGGGCAGCTGAACCTGCTCGGTCATCAGAATCTCGGCATACCGTGCGCTTGCAAAGTTGACGATATCGCAAACGGCATTGTCGGCTTTCTCAATCGCACCGATCATGAGTGCATACTCACCGGACACAAACACCACGTCCACATCACCCATAGCCAAAAGCCCCAGCATCTCGTCGGTGGTCAGCATCTTATCAATGGGAACGACCACGTTGCCGCTACAAGCAATGCCAAGGAAGGTCACGACCCACTCATAGCTGGTCGAGCCGATAATGGCAATGTGCCTTCTCTCCCATCCGCGGCCATACAGCCAGGATGCAACGGCAAAAATATCACGTGCAAATTGCTTATATGTTTTTCTAACTATTCTGTCATTGTCTATGTATCTGTAAGCGTCCCTATAGGCGTATGCAGTTGCAATCTCGTTGACGTATTCCTGCAGATCCATTAGCGTTTTTTTCACGATCAAAACTCCTATCTTGATATCCAAACGTTCGGGCATACAAAACCATTATACATTATACTATAAAATCTTGCGTTTGCCAAGATACAATTTTTGAAAATTTCATCAATTTTTTGTGTAGATTTTGAGAAAAAAGAACAGAAAAAGTTCTTCTCCCCTACCCTTACGGAAATTATATATTTTTGCATTTCGGGAATATGCGTTGTCAAGAGAAGAAATCTCTTGTCATGCATTGTTTTTCGTTTTGTTTTTTGCAACGATCCGTACGAGATTTTGACAGGTATATAAGGCTTACGAATGACAAATCATATGATTATCACAAATCGGAGGTGTAAAAATGACGAAAGATCAAATGCCCGTAGGCTTTGCTATGGCGCTGGCGATGAATCCCGATGCCATGCAGAAGTTCGGAACGCTCAGCGAAGAACAAAAGAGGGAGATTATCGCAGGAACACAAGCCGTCAAAAGTAAGGACGAGATGCACAGGTACGTGGACTCTCTTGTAAATGACAGGCAATGAACGGGGACATGAACAAATCAGTATGGCAAGATCACGTGCCCCGCATGCGCTTGGAGCGTTGGGAAGGAAATGCCGCCACCGATATTCTGATCATCGGTGGCGGTATTGCGGGGATCTTGTGCGCTCACAATCTCAAGAACGCAGGGGCAGATTGCATGCTTGTGGAAGCCGCGGAGATTTGCGGCGGCATTACCCAAAATACCACGGCAAAGATCACCCTTGGTCACGGACTCATCTATGACAAAATGACAAAACGCTTTGGCATAGAACAGGCGCAACTTTACGCGCAGGCGCAGATCCAAGCATGCAAGGCATACGCACACCTTTGCGAAAATATCGACTGTGACTATCAGACACGGGATAATTACGTCTATTCCCTGACCGACCGCAGCAAGGTCAAAAGAGAGGTCAGCGCCCTGTGCCGCCTTGGCATAAAAGCCGAGCTTTCGGATGCTTGCGAGCTACCTTTCTCGGTTGCGGGCGCGGTGCGTATCAAAGATCAAGCGCAGTTTCACCCGCTGAAATTCCTTTATGCAATGGCAGAAGACCTGCCGATCTATGAGCATACCAAGGTACTGGAACTAAAACCAAACAAGGTTATCACCAACCGCGGAGAAATCACCTTTAAAAAGCTGATAGTGGCAACTCACTTCCCTATCTTCAACAAGCACGGCTTGTATTTTCTCAAGCTCTATCAACACCGCTCTTATGTGATCGCCATAAAAAATGCGCAACAGATAAACGGCATGTACGTAGACGAATCGGACACGGGGCTTTCTTTTCGCAATTACGGTAATCTTTTGCTACTCGGCGGTGGCGGACACCGCACGGGCAAGCAGGGCGGCTGCTGGCGAGAGCTGGAGGAGTTTACGCGCAAGCACTACCCAAACGCAGAGATTGTGGGCAGGTGGGCAACGCAGGATTGCATGAGCTTGGATGACCTTCCCTATATCGGGCAGTACGCCAAATCAACGCCCGACGTCTTTGTGGCAACCGGCTTTCAAAAATGGGGCATGACAAATGCCATGGTTGCTGCGCATCTTCTCGGCGACCTCGTGCAGGACAAGCCAAATCCTTACGCCGCTGTTTTTGATCCCTCTCGAACCGTTCTGCGCCCCGGGCTTGCCGCCAACGCCTTTGAATCGACAATTGGACTGCTGACGCCCACCGCACCACGTTGCCCACACCTTGGCTGCGCCCTCAAATACAACCGCGACGAGCATAGCTGGGATTGCCCCTGCCACGGCTCGCGCTT
>JAZOLE010000017.1:0-14977 GCA_045652835.1 Eubacteriales bacterium
CCACCGCAAATGCCGAGCAGGCATATTCCAGCGAATCGGTGACGTGCGCGGCAAAATTATTGACCGCGTTGTCACGCAGCAAAGACGCATGCAGGGGGTCGCAGGAGTTATGCAGCAGCGAGTCGTTACCGCCGTTGCGCAGAATCAGGCTGTCATATCTGTCCAACACCTGCCCTGCATCCTCACCTGCCTTGACGGTACGCTCATCAAAGAACGCATAGCGGAAGGTGCCCTTGCCCTCATACATATCGGTGCCGTAATGCCCCGTTTTGCGGGCAAAGATCTTAAACGATTTTTGCGAGAGCGAGCGCGACGAGCCGCCGAAGATGCGCATGCCGCCGTCCTGCGAGATGATCAGCTCACCCTCGGGGTTGACGATCTCAATATGCGTGGGCATTTCCAGCTTTTCGGTATAATGACGGCAAAGCTCGTCAAAATCATCGGGAGAAAGCGTCAGAGAAACGGTATAGAGTGCTGCGCGCGTGTCCTGCGATTTGATGTAGGTGTGGGTAATCACCCTGCCTACGAGGTTGCCCTGTGCATCAAAGCACGCAGCGCGTACCACGGTTGCGTCCTTGCCGGGCACAGCTATCGCGTCCTCAAATTTGTCGGATTTTTTGGTGGGCACGCTACCGTCGGTGGTATAGCGCACGGTGTAGTCCGAGCCCTGGGGCGCGGTGATGGTCAGCTCCTGCGCATCCGCATACACGCCGCCCGCAAGACTGAATACGGGGGCTGTGCCGGTGGGTTCAAATACGCTTTGGTCGCGCTCGGTTTCGGGCGCGGGCGCCGTCTCCCCCTGCGTGGGTGCTTCGGTCGCCGACTCCTGTGTGCTGCCGTCAGTCTCGGACGGATCAGTTTGCGAGTTACATCCTATGAATGCCGTCAACAAAAGTGTCAATAAAAGCAGTACGGATAATCCTTTTTTCATAGTGTGCCGCCTTTCCTCGTTTCATTTTCTTCATTGTACCACACTTTCGGCACTTTTGCCATATATCTTGCAAATATTCACAAAAAATTGTAAATTTGTATATTCCGGTGCCCTGCCGTGCGTTGACAAGTCGCATATAATATGGTACAATGAACTGAACCATAGCACGAAAGGAGATCACAACATGAAACTGATACGAAAAGGCGCTTTGCCGCTGCTCGTAATCCTGGCATCGTGTATGCTATTGTCTGCTTGCGATCTGACCGAGATCAGCTTTGAGGCGCAAAGCCAAAACGAGCTTGTGCCAAGCAACATCACCTCCAACACCTCCGAAGCACAAACTACAGTCGAGCCGTCGCAAGAAGTCACCACAAATCCATCGCAATCAAATGACCCTAAAATCATTGGGCTTGAAGAGAATTTGATAATAGAAATAGCGGATTATCTGAAGAAGCTATACGTTGAATATGATATGCCCGAGGATTCGTTTGCCATCAAGATAAACAAGATCAAAAAAGACGGCGCGCAACCGTTACACGTAAAATTTGACCCGAACAATTACTATTACGCTTGCGCATATTACAATCCGACACACGAAAATCCCGATTATGAGAAATTCGATTTTTGTTGCGTAAATGATTATACTTGGGTAAAATTTGATACGGCTGATCAAATCACCGATCAATACCAAGGTCTGGCTTTCGTGTGTGCATTTCAAGTCAACAGAACTGCATTTTGTCACGACATAGGGCTAACGGGAGGTATCTCCACGGATATGGAACACTATGCTCAATATAAGCCTCAATTTGTTAACGGCTCAAACGTCGCGGACGCTGCTGTATTTGACGAATGCTTTATCTACTTAAACAGCTCCGATCTGAAAACAGTATACTGTACAGTAGACCGTCAATATCATAATCAGATTGCCATGCCTTGCATGGAGTTCGACGGTAAGTATTACGTGCCCTATTATACACACATGAAATATTTGGACGGAACCGTTCAGTCGAGTGATCTGGAATGGCATTTTGGAGAGTATTACGACCAAGTTATGACCGTTATGATCAAGGACAAATACAGCGTGCTGGATCAGTGGGGAAGAACGGCCTATTACGGTCTGCTCGCAGTAGACGATATTTCTAAAATTATTTGTCAATGATCAAACCCAAACCGAGTAAAGCATAGATTCCCTTCACGCCCACGGCTTTTGCTGTGGGCGTTTTTTATGAAACAAAATATTGTAAATTTCCTTATGCCTATTGCCAAGTGCACAGTTATTTGCTATAATGGAGATAATCAAAAATCATCGGGAGGCTGCACATGAAAATTTTACGCATTGTAACCGATAACGACCAAATTCGTTTTGATACCGATTTTGACGCAGAAGTGCTTGTACGCGCATATCGCAGCGCATTTTGCACCGATTCGCCCGTGTTCCAAACCACCGCAACTGCACAAAAGAGCAGCTTTAGCATAGCGACCGAGCAAGGCGGCTGCGACGGCAGATTCCTTTACTACCTTGTCAGCGTGGACGGCAAGGACGTGGACGGTGCGAAATACGTCGAGGACTTGGGCAGCGCTTTGCGCGATTTCCCCTATCCCGAAACCAAGAGCAAAAAGGGCTTGCAGGTCACCATGGTGCACGATGCCATTAACCTTGGCGTCAAGCACGCAGCGCTCAACGTCAACTTAGGCTCTTTTTTGTGGGTCGAGCCCGTGGAGGGTGACACCATTCCCTACACCTTTGACGGTGAACAATTCTATTTCCGCCGCCGCGTGGTAGAGCAAAATGACGCGCGCGTGCGCGAGCTGACCGACGCAGGCGTGATCATTACCTACATCCTGCTCAACTCGCAGAATTGGGGCGGCGTGCAAACGCCCGATGATCTCTGGGAGATCATCAAGCACCCCGGCTTTTGCGAGGGCGGCAGAATTTCGGCATTCAACATGAAAGACGAGCGCGCCGTGCGCTACTATATGGCATGGATCGCGTTCCTGACCGATCGCTATACCCTACCCGGTGTGCCCTACGGACGCGCTGTGGGTCATATCGTGGGCAACGAGGTCAACTCGGGCTTTGAATGGTGCAACATGGGAGAGGTGACCATGGAGCAATACGTATACGATTACACCGCTTCGCTGCGCCTTTGCTGGCAGGTTTCCACCGCCATTTGGTCGGGTGCGCGTACCTACATCTCGCTTGACCACTTCTGGACGGGCGCTAACTTTGACGCTAATCCCAACCGCTTCTACGGCTCGAAATTCGTGCTTGAGGAGCTGGTACGTCTGGGCAACGCCGAGGGACAGATCGGCTGGAACGTAGCGCATCACCCCTACCCCGAAAATCTCTGCTTCCCCGATTTCTGGAATGACCAAACCGCGACCGACGATGAGAACACCCACCGCATCACCTTCAAGAACCTTGAGGTGCTGGCACAGTTCCTTTACAAGGAAGAGTGCCTGTTTGGCGGTCAGCGCCGCCGCATCATTCTCTCGGAGCAGGGTTTCAATTCGCACAACACCGCCACCAGCGAGGTGCTGCAGGCAATGGCGTACGGCAAGGCATATCGCAAGTGCATGGAGATCCCCGAGATCGACTCCTTTATTCTGCACGCACATCAGGACAACAAGTTTGAGTTTGGCTTAAACCTCGGACTTTGGCGCCGCAGACCCGAAAGCAGCGTGCCCGACACCCCAAAGCCGATCTATTACGTCTTCCGCGACATTGATAAGAAGGACGAGAAGGGCGTTTACCATTGGCAAAGATACTGATACAAGAGGAATTTTACATGAAAAAAGTTTTACTACTGACACTATGCGCCTGTCTTTTGCTGGGCGCTACGTGTATACCGATCGTGGCTACCCAAGAGCAATCCGTAACCACCGATACCACCGCAACAGACGCTTCCACACAGCAGACCGAGCAAGAAAGCGGCTCGCAGACCACGATGCCCCTGAGTGCTTCGTACACGTTCATCAACACCTCGTTGGGATATGCCTCCGGCTCGTTGAGCATCAACATGCCCGAGCAAAGCAACGCTACCTCGTACGCTATGTACTGGGGTGATGCTGCAGGCGTGCCGCTCAAGGACTTTAAGCCCTTTTTGACCGGAGATATTACAGCACAGACCGTGTATGCTTCGACAGTCGAAGCCTTCTCCTTCCCCGCAGAGGCAAAAACGATGCTGCTTTACACCTATAGTGAGCAATTCGGACAAAGCGCATCCCCTTACAAGATCGATCTTAGCAACTACACACTGCCCGAAACAGGCAAGAAGCTCTCTGAGATTGTTGTGGTTTCGGATTTGCACATCGGCAGCGGCAAAACCGCAGATACGCACTTGATCACCATGCTCAAGGACGTTAAAAACATCTCGCCCGATGCCGCAGGCATTATCGTGGTAGGCGATGCGGTGGATGCTGCGGATGAGCAATACTACGTGCAGCTCGAGCAGCTTTGCGCCAACGTAGCAGGTGCGCCCACGCTGTATTGCGGAATTGGCGACCGCTCCTATCTGACCAAGGGCTCCTACACGTATGACGCTGCCAATCACGCTGCCAATCTGCAAACCTTCCTTTCCCACCTCAACCACCCCTTTGGCGTCAAGCCCGACAAGCCCTATTACTCCTACACGCTGGGCGGCGTGCTGATGGTCTTTATCGGTGCTGACTCTTACCAGAACGGAAACGCAGTATATTCGCAGGAGCAGCTGACTTGGCTGTCCGGCATTGTTGACAATGCAGATAAATACGAGCCGATTTTTGTGTTCATGCACGAGCCGCTGCCCAATACGGTCTCGGGCAGCTTTAGCTCACAAGGGTACGGCAACGTACAAAACCCCCAGGATATCAAGCAAGTGTTCCAGGGACATGACAACCTCGTGGTGTTCAGCGGACACACCCAGTGGCAGCTGGAGGCAAATAACACCATGGGCTACCTCAATGCAGGCTCTCGCATTTTCAACGTCGGCGGCGTTGCCCATTTGTGGGATGACGTGGATGGCGCAGGCTTTGAGGTTGCAGGCAACCAAGGACTTTACATTACCGTCTACGAGAAGGCAGTACTGATCCGCGGCCGCGACTTTGCCACGGGCGAGTGGATTCCAAACGCATTTTACATGTTCTCGACCAAGCCCCTTCCCGTACAGACCCAACCGATCCCCTCTGCTCCCAAGCCCTCTACCACCACCAAGCCCGCTGCAACCGAAGAGGAAACCGAGCCGGCAGATGAAACCGGCGTTCGCGATCTCATTCCCCCGCTTTGCATTCTGGGCTGTATGACTGTGATCGTTTTCATTTTCGTATTCAGAAAACCCAAGGACCAAGAATAACCAAAAAACATTATAAATTATTGATTTTTTCAAGGAGGATATCTCTTATGAATGCAGCATTGTTAGTTGAAATTTCCGAAAAGCTTCAGCGCGGTCGCGCAAAGGACGTTGCTGCTCTGGTAGAGCAGGCTCTGGCAGAGGGCATTGCTCCCGAAACCGTACTCAACGAGGCGCTCGTGGTCGGTATGAACGTCATTGGCGAGAAGTTCCGCCAAAACGAAGTGTTTGTACCCGAGGTTCTGGTTGCAGCACGCGCTATGAACGCAGGCCTTAAGATCCTCAAGCCCGCTCTTGCAGGCGCAGGCGTTGAGCCGCTTGGCACGGCTGTCATTTGCACGGTCAAGGGCGACATGCATGACATTGGCAAGAACCTGGTTAAGATGATGATCGAGGGTCAGGGCATTGCCTGTATCGACCTTGGCGTGGACGTAGACACACAGACGGTTGTCAACACTGTACGTGATAACGACGTGCAGCTGGTTTGCCTTTCCGCGCTGCTGACTACCACCATGAGCGGACAGAAGGACGTTATTGACGCGCTGACCGAGGCAGGCTTGCGCGACAAGGTGCGCGTGATGGTAGGCGGTGCACCCGTAACCCGCGAATATGCCGATGAGATTGGCGCGGATTGCTACACGCTGGACGCTGCAAGCGCAGCAAAGGAAGCAGTACGCCTCATCCGCGAGATGCGTGCATAAAAACCGATGAAATACGATATGAAAGCATGGGCGGCTGAGCTTGCGCAAAGCCGCCGCCCGCTTCCCCTCTTATCCTTCCCCTCGGCACAGCTGATTGGCGCAAGCGTTTTTGAGATCACGCACAACGCAAACAAGCAGACCGAGGGTATTTTGGCAGTGGCACAGCGCACGCCCGCTGCCGCAGCAGTTTGCATGATGGACCTCTCGGTTGAGGCAGAGGCATTTGGATGCAAACTGACAGCATCCGAGCACGAAGTGCCTACCGTGACCGATATCCTGGTTTCCGACGAGGATGAGGCGCAGGCACTCGAAATTCCCACAGTGGGCGCAGGACGCACCTCGCTTTACATCAAAGCTGCGGCAGACGCCAAGGCGCAGATCCACGATCGCCCCGTGCTGGCAGGCATGATCGGTCCTTTTTCGCTTGCAGGGCGTCTTATGGACGTGACCGAAGCACTTGTCAACTGCATTGCCGACCCCGATTTTGTGCTTGCCGTGCTTGACAAGGTCACACCGTTCCTGATCTCTTACGCCCAAGCCTACAAGGATGCGGGTGCTGACGGCATTGTGCTGGCAGAGCCGCTTGCAGGTCTGCTCTCCCCCGCGCAGGAAAAGGAATTTTCCGCGCCCTTTGTGCGCGCCATTGTGGACGCGGTGCAGGATGACAGCTTTATCGTGATCTACCACAACTGCGGTGCCAACGTGGTGCACATGACCGACTCGCTGGCAAAGAACGGCGCAGCGGCTTATCACTTTGGCGACGCGATCGACCTTGTTACCATGCTTGAGAAAATGCCTGCAGACCGTCCCGTTTGCGGCAACATCTCACCCGTAAACGAGTTTTTGAACGGAACGCCCGAGAGCATGGCAGCAGCCGTGCTTACGCTGCGCTCCGCTTGTGCTGCATATCCGAACTTTGTGCTTTCCTCGGGCTGCGATATTCCGCCTGCGGCAAAGTGGGATAACATTGATGCCTTTTTTGGCGCTGCGGAGGAAACAAAATGAGTATGACGGCTTCCGAGCGATTCGCCCGTTATCTTGCGGGTAAGAGCGTAGACAGAATGCCCGCGATTGAATGGGCACCCTGGTGGCACTTGACGCTGGGACGCTGGTATGGCGAGGGCTTGCCCACCGATTGCGTGGGTGTGGACGCCGTGCAGGGCTATTTCGGACTTGACAAATGCCTGCAGACCGGTGTTTCCTACTTCACCCCCGCCTCTCCCACAGTCATTCCCGGCTCGGGCATCGGCTGCATGGAGGACGAGGCAGATTGGGCGCGCATTGCCCCCACCCTGTTCCCCGATGTGCGCACTGTCATCCCCGAGGCGCACTTTGATTGGCTGAAGGCTACCCATGACCGCGGCGACACCTTGCACTTTTTTACGGTGGAGGGCTTTTTCTGGTATCCGCGCGTGCTGTTTGGCATTGAAAACCACCTGTACAGCTTTTACGATTATCCCGAGCTTTACAAGGAGATGTGCGAGGCGTATTCCGATTGGCTGGTTGAGCTGTTTGATTACGTATTCTCCCGCTTCCACTTTGACTTTATGAGCTTTGCAGAGGACATGAGCTACAACTCGGGTCCCATGATCTCCAAAGAATGCTTTGATGAATTTTTGGCACCCTTTTATCGCAAGGTCATTCCCGTCATTCAAAAGCACGGCATTCCCGTGTTCATTGACTCGGACGGTGACATTACCATGGCGGTGGATTGGTATGCCTCTGTCGGTGCGGACGGCATGTTCCCTCTGGAAAGACAGGCGGGCGTGGACGTTTCGACCTATCTTGACAAGCAGCCCGACATGGCGTTCCTTGGCCACTTTGACAAGATGTGCATGACGCACGGTGAGGCTGCCATGCGCGCGGAATTTGAGCGCATTTTGCCCAGCATGCAGCGCGGCAAGGTGATCGCCTCGGTTGACCACCAGACGCCTCCCGACGTATCCATTGAAAATTACAAGATTTACGTTTCCCTGTTACACGAATATGCCGCCAAGGTAACGCACGAGGACGGCAACATATCCCCTTGTCCTGTGTTTGACACGAGAGAAAGGAGCAATACATGACCAATCGCGAACGCGCCATGAATATTTTGCACTATCGCCCTGCAGACCGCATGCCTGCCGTGCACTTTGGCTACTGGCCCGAGCTTTTGCAGGAATGGGCGGCGCAAGGCAAAATTCCGCAACACATCGCAAACACCTGGGCAGACGGCAACGCCTCGGACAGCGAGCTTGACCGCTTGATCGGCTGGGACTTTAACTGGTACCGCACCGTGGGCGCATACAACGGGCTGCTCCCCTGCTTTGAGCACAAGGTGCTGGAAGTGCTGCCCGACGGCACGCAACGCGTGCAAAGCCCCGACGGTCTGATCGAGCGCATTCGCCCCGGCGTGACCTCTATCCCTTCCGAGGACGATTACCTGCTCAAGGACAGAGAGGCTTTTGAGACGCTTTACCGCCCCAAGATGCAGTTCTGCCCCGAGCGAGTCAACTACGACTATTTCAAAACCTTCAACGACACACGCGATCAGGACGTCCCCATCGGTCTGCACCTTGGATCTGTGCTTGGCAACATCCGCTCCATGGTATCCGTGGTGGGCATGAGCTATCTCTTGTATGACGAGGACGAGGATCTGTTTGCCGACTTGGTGGACGCTTATGCGGAAATGCAGTACAAGTGTGCCGAGGAGATACTCAAAACCGGTGCGAAATTCGATTTCGCGCACTACTGGGAGGACATTTGCTTCAATTCCGGTCCTCTGATCTCTCCTGCCAAGTTTGAAGAGCTTTGCGCAAAGCACTACAAAAAGCGCAACGATCTGTGCCATGCTTACGGCATTGACATCATCTCGCTTGACTGCGACGGCGTGACCGACAAATTGCTGCCTACATGGTACGAAAACGGTGTCAACGTCATGTTCCCGATTGAGATTGGCACTTGGGGGGACCAGTTTGAGGCTGCACGCCAAAAATACGGCAAGGGTATGCTTGGCGTGGGTGGCATGGATAAGACCGTGCTGCGCCTTGACAAGGCTGCCGTTGACCGTGAGCTGGAAAGACTGACACGTCTTTCGGCGCTGGGCGGCTTTATCCCCTGCCCCGACCACAGACTCATGCCCGGCACCAAGTTTGAGCTGGTACAATACTACGCAGAAAAGATCAAAGAGATTCGCATATGAGCAAGCCCACCAGAATCCGACTCGGCTCTTCCGCTGTCGGACAAAACTTAGCCGAATACCTCGCCCGCGCAGGCTACCTCTTACACGCTGACTGCGGAGGGCGAGGCACGTGCGGCAAATGCCGCGTACAACTCGCGGCGGGTTACCTGTACCAAAACGCTGCCTGCACGCAGATTGCCGTGCCCGACAAAGACGGATACGTGCTTGCCTGCCGTACATGGTGCTGCAGCGGTGCGATCATCGTGCTGCCCGAGCAAAGAGGCGACGGCTTGACCGAATTTGCCGCGGGGGCGCAGAATGCGCATGACGCGCAAGAGGGATTAGGGCTTGCCCTTGACGTGGGCACGACCACGCTTGCCGCAGCCTTGGTTGATCTTGCGGACGGAAACGTGATAGCAACCGCCTCTGCGCTCAATCCGCAGGTATCGTTTGGTGCGGACGTGATCAGCCGTATCATGGCAATCATGCAGCACCCCGAATCGCTTGTGCAGATGCAGCGCGTGCTGCTTGATTGCGTGCGCGAGATGATACACGAGTTGGCTGCCGACAAGCCGATCTCTCATATGACGGTGGCAGGAAACCCCACCATGCTGCACGTCTTTTGCGGCATTTCCCCTGCGGGTATGGGGGCTTACCCCTTCACCCCCGCGTTTACCGAGACAAAAACGTTATCCGGCAAGTCGCTTGGCTTGCCTATAGATACCGTGACCTGCTTGCCAAGCATTTCCGCCTTTGTGGGCGGTGATATTACGGCAGGCATGCTGCAGGTCTCGCTGACCGATGCAGCGCAGCCCGCGCTGCTTTTGGATCTTGGCACAAACGGTGAAAGCGTGCTGTTTACAGGCACCGAGCATGAAGGCAAGCTTTATGCCGCATCGGCTGCCGCAGGACCTGCGCTGGAGGGCGCGGGCATTTCCAGCGGCATGGGCGGCGTGGACGGTGCAGTCAGCGCGGTCAAGCTGCGCGGTGGCACGCCGATTTGCACCACGGTAGGTCACGCACCTGCACGCGGCATTTGCGGCAGCGGCCTTGTTGATCTGGTTGCAGCGCTTTACGCGGCAGGATTGATGGACGAAACGGGTGCTTTGGAGCACGGTGATCAATTCACGTATGCCACCACACAGGACGGCACGCCCCTTTCGCTGACGCAAGCCGACATTCGTGCGCTGCAGCTTTGCAAAAGCGCCATTCGAGCAAGCATTGAGGCACTTTGCGCACATGCAAACATCGCGCCCGAGCAAATCGAGCGCGTGTATCTTGCAGGTGGACTTGGATATTACGTGGACGTTGACTCCGCCGTGGCCATCGGGCTTTTGCCCGCATGCTTCAAGGATCGCACGCAAAGCGTGGGCAATGCAGCCCTTGGCGGCTGTGTGCGCGCGCTGACAGACACGCACGCCATAGATCGCATGCAAGCAGAGGCGCAACGCAGCCAAACGCTTGAATTGAGTACAGACCCGATCTGGAACGATGCTTTTATGGAGCACATGATGTTCCCGGAGGAATAGTTCCGTAGGGGCGATTCACGAATCGCCCACGCCATAGGGATTGCTTTGATTCGGGCGATTCATGAATCGCCCCTACAGTGCATCATGATTCAACATTTTTACGGAGAATTGATATGCAAAAAGAATTGATAGAGCAACTGTTATCCGACGCTTCACTTCCTTACGCAGTACACGAGTTTGCATGGGCCGATCCGCAAGAAATTCCCTTTAGCGAGGGCGTACGCGGCATGTGCGCTGCCAACCGCTGCGGCCTTTACGGCAAAAGCTGGGCTTGTCCGCCCGCTGTGGGTGATTGGCAAACCTTGCGCGACGAGTGCTATGCTTACGCGCACGCGCTGATCTTTACCACAAAGCACGTGCTTGAGGATGACTTTGACATTGAGGGCATGGAGCAAGCCGCTCTTGACCACAAGCAATTCAACCATAAGCTTGCAGACCTGCTGGACACACAGGACATTCGCTTCCTGCTTTACGGTGCAGGCGGCTGTACGCTTTGCCAAAAGTGCACCTATCCCGACGCCCCCTGCCGTTTTCCCGATCGCGCACACCGCTCGATGGAGGCATGCGGCATTGACGTAGGTGCTCTTGCGCGCAAGTGCGACCTGCGCTACAACAACGGTCCGCAGACCGTGACCTATTTTTCCATGCTGGTGTTTGGATGACCAACTACCCAAGAGGGACTGTTTCAGTCCCTCTTTTTCATTGTTCATTTTGTAAAATTAAAAAGGGCAACTAAGCGAAACGGACGCGCGCAAAAGCCCCCCTCTCTGAGGTGGGGGGGACCGCAGCGAGCTTGCGAGCGTTTGCGGTGGGGGGAGTTGGGCACGCGCTCGGATATAGTGATTTATAGCTTAACTAACAAAAAGGAGATACCGTTAAGCATCTCCTAAAATTTCTTTTACCACCTGATCAATATAATTGCAAACTCGGTGAAAATCCCTATCAATGCCCCTATTCGCAACTCGGATCACGCGCAGTCCGTATTTTTCTAATTCTCCGGTTCTGTATTCATCATGTATGATGTTCTCGTCCGTATCGTGTTGAACGCCATCAATTTCAATAACCAATTTAGCTTTGTGACAATAAAAATCTGCGATATAATTGTCGATGCATTTTTGCCTTTGAAATCTGACGGGATATTTAGATAAAAAATCATACCACAAATGATTTTCCTGCCTTGTTGGATTTTTGCGATTTTCACGCGCTAAAGATATATTGTTTCCGTTATAAGGCAAAGACATAGCAACCTCCGGATTGTTTGGGATACTCTATTGTAGCACACTTTGAACAACTTTGCAAGGGGTATAGGAGTTAGTTTGACTATGTTTGTCCATACCCGAGCGGGAAACCGACTCCCCCCACCGCAAACGCTCGCAAGCTCGCTGCGGTCCCCCCCACCTCAAAGAGGGGGGCTTTTGCGCGCGTCCGTTTTAATCACTTGTCCGCTATGGGCAACGCAAAAATGGCCCCCCCCACCGCAAACGCTCGCAAGCTCGCTGCGGTCCCCCCCCACCTCAAAGAGGGGGGCTTTTGCGCGCGTCCGTTTTAATCACTTGTCTGCTATGGGCAACGCAAAAATGGCCCCCCACCGCAAACGCTCGCCAGCTCGCTGCGGTCCCCCCACCTCAAAGAGGGGGGCTTTTGCGCGCGTCCGTTTTAATCACTTGTCTGCTATGGGCAACGCAAAAAGGGTCCCCCCAACGAGAATTCCATTCGCCGCCTGACAACCAATACCCTATCATGATTTTGCACAAAATTCACACTTGGCTAAAAACAAAAGTTGACACGGCAGCCAACGAGTGATATAATAGAGGTAGAAATTTATAAGCCGACATGGCAGAATGGAGAAATTTAATGGAACTGCAAGGAAAAATCATTCACTTTTTAGGCGACAGCATTACGCAGGGCTACGGTCCCAGCGCACCCGAAAAGGTATATCATCAGCTGATCAAGCAAAAATACGGCTTGGCAGAGGCAAATAACTTCGGCATTGGCGGCACTTGCCTCGCCGATCGCTACACGCCTCTGGAAATTCCCGAATTCAACGCGCATTTCGTCACGCGCATTGATCAAATGCCCGAAAAGGCTGACGCTATCGTAGTCTTTGGCGGCACCAATGACTTTGGTCACGGTCAGGCTCTGCTTGGCACGCCCGATGACCGCACCCCCGAGACCTTCTGGGGCGCATGCCATGACCTGTTCTCTCGCCTGATCGCGCGTTACCCCACCTGCCCCATCGTGGTGGTCACCCCTCTGCACCGCTGGTATGAGTACATTCCCCAGCCCCGCGCTTCGCGTGACGGCAGCGTAACCCAGACTACCATTCTGCGCGACTACGTGGAAATCATCCGTCAGGCTGCAGAATATTACTCGCTGCCTGTTTGTGACCTTTACGCTGCAGGCTCTATTTGCCCTGAGCTGGAGGCACATCGCGTGGCGTACTGCCCCGACGGTCTGCACCCCAATGACGCAGGACATGAAATCATCGCTTCTCGCTTGGCAAACGTACTCTTAAGCCTGTAATCCGACTCATTTTATCTGTCTTCAAAGGAGGGACGCCATGAAACGCTTTCAACTCCCGATTTGCCTTTCGCTGACTCTGATTATGCTGCTTGGCACGCTCTCGGCTGCCGTACCTGCATTTGCAGCCGAAGAAACGCGCACCTACAGCGGTGCGCCCATCACCGAGCATCAGGGCGGCTATGACTATGATTTTGCCCAGCGTACGCTCTCGACCTACACCTTTGATTTTTCGGTCGAGCGCGTCAATGCCTACGCAAACGAGCCTGCGCTTGCGCTTGGTAACCGCGCTTGCGCGCAGATTGTGGACGGTGCGCTGACCACACAGGACGGCAAGACCTTTGCCTTTGGCTCGGCAATCTGCCTTGGCGACGATTACGGTCTGGAGCAAGGCTACCTCTCCTTTGATCTTGCCCTGACGGGCGGCACGACATACCTTGGCGTGCGCAACTCGCAAACTGCCGTTTCTCACAAGGAGCGCGGCATTTGGTTTGCATTTGACAATTCCGGCAGCTTGCGTATGTTTGAGCCGGAATGTGGGCTGGAAGCAACGCTGCCGCTCACGGTTGATCTGACCAAGGCAACCACCATCACGCTGCACGATGCGCTGGACACCATTGCCCTGTACGCAGGCGAGCAGCTGATCGCCATGGTCTCCTACTCGACCTCGGGTCACCTTGCATTCTCGGATGCGGACGGTAAGGTGTTGGCAGAGACCGGCACCTGTAAGCTGTATCAGACCGGTTATTTTACACTCGAGCTTTGCGATATTGACGGCTACGTGGATAACGTACGCTTTACAAACGTGCAGCAAACGTGGCATATCCCCGCGGCAGATACGCTGCGCAAGATCGATTACTCGACCTGGACGGCAACCGATGCGCTTGACCGCACAACTGCGGACAACACCGCGGCGGGAGATCCCAACCAAAACCGCTACGTAGGGCTTTTCTACTTCCTTTGTTGGGTAGGTGCGGGGCAGGTCGTGCAGGACAATACCAAGCTCTACCTTGAAATGGGTTACCGCGACGCCAAGAAATACATCGAGGATCACGGCGGCGAGGCATATTGGGCAGAACCGTACTTTGGCTACTACCGCAATACCGACACATGGGTCTACCGCAAGCACGCATACATGCTGGAGCAGGCAGGCGTGGACTTTATTTTCCTGGACGTTTCCAACGCGGAGGTGTTCATATCGGGTCATACCGCGCTGTTTGACACCTGGCTGACCATGCGCCGCCAAGGCATTGACACGCCGCAGATAGTCTTTTTCAACGGTGACACCCCTGCCACCTTCCAATCTAACATGAACGTGCTGTTCTCCACCGTCTACTCGGATGAAAACTGGGAGAGGTACGAGGAGCTGTTCTTCCTTTGGGAGGGCAAGCCGCTGGTATTCGGTAACTATTCCGGTCTTTCTGGCGAGATCAAGCAAAAGGTGGACGACAAATTCACGGTGCGCGGCAGCTGGGCTTGGATCGATCAGGACAATTACTGGTCGTGGCTGCAAGAATACCACTACAACACAGACACAGGCGCTGCAAGAATGGAAAACGGCGGCTGGGGCAGAAATGCAAGCGGCAGGATCGAGTCGCTCTCGATCGCCATGGGTCACCACCCCTCTATGTCCAAGGGGCGCAGCTTTGTCAACGGACAACCCACCAAGAGCAAGGATATGGCTTTCTCCGACGTGGAACAGGCAGGACTGGGACTTGGCTTTACCTCGCAATTCAACGCCATGCAAAGGCTGGTGGGTCAGAACGTGGATAAGGATCAGCCCGTCGTGCTTATGATCACGGGCTGGA
>JAZOLE010000018.1:0-7515 GCA_045652835.1 Eubacteriales bacterium
AGCTTGCCAGCGCGTCCAGTCCTGCCACGATAGCCGCCCAAAGCGACATGTGCTTGACACACTTGGGTCCGAAGCGCAGCAAGTCAAAGCCTACGACCAATGCGTAGATCAGGGTGCAGATCAGCGCGCCGAAATACAGCACGCCCGCGACTTGCAAGCCAAATGCTGCACCCAAAATATTTTCCTCGGACAGCTTGAACAGGTCAAGGTATACGTCAAGACCCGCAGGCGGTGTCCCAAAGAAATAAGCGAATAATCCCAAGCCGCTCGCGCGCAGCTCCAGTACCTCCGGAACTGTGATACGTACGGCATCCAAGCAGACAAACACAAGCTGACAGACAAGCAGCGCACCCGAAAGCGCCCAGAGCAAGATGCGGTAAAGCTTGGCAAGATCGACAGGCTTTGCCTTTTTCTTTGATTTGGTCGTCTTTCGCACGAAAGAATGTCCGCAACCGTCACACACCTTGGGGTTAAGCGGCAAGATCTTGCCGCACTCGGGGCATTTGGATGCCACCGACGCACCGCAGCTCATGCAGTACGTTCTACCCGCAGGTATGCTTTTGCCGCATCGGGGACAGAGTTTGGTCTGTTCCATGCGTACTCTCCTTTAATTAAGCCTGGGTCTTGGAATCTCTCTTGCCCTTGTAAGGCACCTCGGTGGTGCGCAAAATCTCACTGAGCACGTCATTTGCCGTGATATGGTTGAGCTTTGCCTCCTGCTTGAGCATCAGACGGTGGCTGATGGCAGAGCGGAAGATGGCAGCGATATCATCGGGCAGCACGTAATCTCTGCCGCGCAAAAAGGCGTACGCGCGAACGAGATGCATCAGCGCAACGGTTGCACGGGGGGATGCACCCAGAGAAAGCGAGGGATGCTTACGGGTTGCGCAGATCAGGTCAACCATATACTTATACAGCTCATCATTGATCTCGACCTTGGTAACCAGCTCGCGGATTGCCTTAATCTCATCTACGTTCAGTACCACCTCAACCTCTTCCAGAGGGCTGTGATCACGGCGTGCCTTGATGATGTTGATCTCCTCCTGTGCGCTGGGATAGCCCATAAAGATCTTGAGTGCAAAACGGTCCAGCTGTGCCTCGGGCAGCGGATATGTACCTACGTAACCCGTGGGGTTCTGGGTTGCGATTACCATAAAGGGATCCGGTACAGCCATAGTCTCGCCGTCAACCGATACCTTGTTCTCTTCCATTGCCTCAAGCAGCGCGGACTGGGTCTTGGGGCTGGCACGGTTGATCTCGTCTGCCAGCAGCAGATTACACATTACAAGACCGGTACGGAACTCGAACTCTTCTTTTTGTCTGTTATAGATGTGAAAACCGGTGATGTCGGAAGCCATAACGTCAGGGGTGAACTGTGCACGCTTGAAGGAAAGACCGGTGGTTTTTGCAAGCGCGGATGCCAGCGTGGTCTTACCCGTGCCGGGTACGTCCTCGATCAGCACGTGCGAGCCTGCGAGCATGGCGGTCATGAGCATCAGGATCTCATTTCTCTTGCCCACGATGACCTTTTCAACCTGGTCGATCGCAGCCATGATCTTGCTGTGCGCTTCCTGCATTTCGGGGGACATTGCGGGAGTGTTGTTTTGGCTTTCGTTATTCATATGTGGTTTACTTCCTTTCAAAAACATATATAGTCATTATAGCACAAGTCGACAGTATTTTTCAAGTATCCAAACAGCCGCTTTAACATTTTCTACACGCCAAGAAAAAAATTTACAATTTGCGGACAAGCCCTGCTGGGGAAACAAAAAAACGGATTGCCGTTGACTTGAGTCAACCTATTTCACATGATTCTGTTCCCATGAAAGATCGTCCGTATGGTGCCCCTTCCCCCGCGGCCGTTCCGCTTCACTCCGGTCTCACTCCACTGCGGGCAGCCTGCTTGCAGGCAAATTCCCTCGTAGGGGACGGCTTTGTCACGCGCATCCGTCTTGCGCGATTGTCCGTTGCGGGCAACTCAAAAAGCCGTCCCCTACGGGGAAGGGGGCCCGCAACGAACGGAACACAGTGGAGTGAGTGTCCGCGGGGGAAGGGGCACCGCACGGTTAACTTTCACGTCTTATAAATACAAAAAGGAGCAGCCCCAAATGCTTGAAACAGCCCCTTTGATTCAATTGTGCAGTGGCGAGTGATATTATCTTCTCTTCTTCTTGACCACGTTGCCGTCAAAGCGAATGTACATGGTGGCATCCTCGCTCGTGCCCACCGCGATATCATGGCCGTTCACGCGCGCGTTCAGCTCGTGCGGCTGTCTGTGACGCCCCGCATCGATGGTATCGTAAACCATTTTGTCAATCGCCAGCTCGTAAATCGTGCCGATCTTACGGTAGCAGACCGTATAGCCCTCTACGTCATATATCATCAGAATTTTACACTTGAGTGAGTAATCTATCGCGTGCAGCACGGGCGAATCCTGCTGCTCCTCTTGCCCGGCCGCGGGAACGGCAGGGGGAATGATATCGTCACTTAACCAGTCGATCATTTTCAGGCGGTAATGCGCCACAATGCCCATCAGCAAAAGCCCCAACAGTAAGCCCGACATGAAAAATTCATTGAAAAAGGCCTGGAACGAAATCTCATACCAGAGAAGCATAAACAGCTTATCAATTGCAAGCAGCACGGTCGCGGCAATCAATCCTGCCACGTGCTTTCTTGCAATGATACAGCAAGCCACAAGCACGCAGACGGCAACGACCGCAATGCCTATCAGGATGTACAAATATCCCGGGTGCTGCATATGATCCTGCGTCATGCCCCAATAGTACTCGTACTCCTCGGGGGTGTACATCATGCCCGTGGTAAACAAGCCCTCTGTGATCATGGCGTACGGAAAAACCCAGGAAAACGAGGAATAGAATATGCCCGAAAAAAACGCAAAAATGCTGTTGAGCGCGGTAAATATCGTTGCAGTCAACAAGCAGAAATAGGACAGGCGGTACTGAAAACGCAGACCCTCTGCCTTGACTGTGTTGCGTCCGTTGGCTGTAAATCTTCCCATAATGAACCTCCCAAGCAAATTTATCCAAGTAAAGTATATCACACCGCGCCTTGCCTGTCAAGTCGCCCTTTTGGTTTACGAAAATTCGGTTGTGATCTGAATATTGTAGGTAATTCTGTAAGAGCTGCCGCCCGAGGATACGGTGCCTTCCATGAGAATCGAATTGTGAATTTTGATCAGCTCATCATTTGCAATGGTGAAGCGAATGGTCTGCGACGTGGACTTGTAGGTTGCCCCCATGGATTCTATGATCTGCTTATAGATCTCCGAATCCGTAACCGCTTGCTCGATCTCCCATTTTCCGCCACCCATATTTTTGATGTTGGAAACAGATTCCGCATCATAGCCAAGCGAAGGATCATCGATCATGGATTGAATCAAGCTGATTGCCTGCTCCTCGCTCTGCGGCTCCGAATAGCTTTCCCCGTCCACAGTCACGGTCTGCGTGCCGTTTTTATAAGAAATGGTTGCCGTGTACTCTTGGCTTTTGGTCTTGATTTCGTAGCTGAGCCTGCCGTTGACCTTTTCATACTTGACCTGACTGCTTTCTTCGGTCGTTTCATAACGTCCGCTTACGCCGACATGATGCATCAGCTCGTAAGAAAACTCGCCCTGCTCTGCCTCCAGACGCGCGTCGATCAGCTTGTCAATCTGCTTACAAATGGCAAGATCGTCCACCTCTCTGTACTTTTTGACGTCAATGGTATCGGTCACGCGCACCACCTCATCACCCAATGCACTCAGCTTCATACGAATATCCAAGCAAGGCGCGGCAGTATCGTCCTCCTGCTCTGCAAACTCAAACGCAATACCGATATCGGTCACACGGAAGTCCTCGTTTGCCCTAAACGTGACCTGCATGTCCACGATATCCGCGCCAAACACATCCGCAATGCCGGAAAAGGCGTCCGTGATGATATTGATGGTCTTTTTTGTGTAGCCCGAATAGGTCAGCGTCCAGGTCTTGTCCTCGTTTTTCACAAAGCTCTCCTGCGTGCAATCCTGAAAATCAGGTTCCTCATCCTGCTCGTCCGATGCTTTGTAGGCTTGATATTCCTCGGCTGTCATCTTGCTGTACAGCTTGCGCTCGTAGCCGTTTTCACCGCGAAATTCAAACGCCTTGCCGTTCATGAATGCACTGATCGACTTGGCAGTCTCCTCCACGTCCAGCTCCTCGCAGCTGACGGTCACGTCGGTCTCGCTGTAATAATAGTAATCGTCCCCCGTGTCCTCGATCATGGTGCCCGTTGCCTTGGAGTGCATCGCATATCCCTCGACCACCATCACCATATCCATTTCCAAGGACATCGCAAATGCGTCATATTCCTGCATGACCTCGTCAATGCGCTCCCACAGCTCGTCGGCAGTTTTGGGATTGGGGCGAAGTGCGTCCTTCAGCCCTTGGCAGGAAGCCAGCAGCATAGCGCACGCAAGTAAAACACAGATCAAAAGCGTTCTTTTTTTCATGATTTTTTCCTCCTTTGCGAAATATCGGATCGCTCTACTTATATAGACGCATTTTTTAGTCAAAAAGTTCGATTTTTTGAAAAAAATTTTTATTTTTTTTGAAAAAATTTTTCAGCACGATGCAAGCAAAAAACGGCTCTCCCGAAGGAAAGCCGTTTCTGCATGATGTGCTTACCGCGCCGTGCTTATCCCAAGCTGCCCGGCTTACCTTTCTGCGAAAAATCAATCAGCGCGCCCTCACGGTAATGGGTCAGCCCATACTTTTCGCACAGGTCGTACATGGCATTGAGATATTCCTTGCGGTTCTTGCTCTTGAGATGTGCCATATAATACGCCTGAATCATGGACTTTTCCACGTGCTCCTTATGCACCTCGGTCTGCGCCTGTTCCAGCGCCTTGACCCAAAGCGCAAGCATATCGTCGCCAAACGCGACCATTTGGGCGTTTTCCTCCATATGTCCCATCATCATAGTCCTGACGTTATCGTAAATGCCCACGTGATTGAGCGCAGCCGCCTCGGTGGTGGCATCGATATACGCGCGAATGTTCTCCCATCCCGCACCGTAGTAGTCCTGCAAAAATTCATTCATGTGGCGCTGATACTCTTCCTCGCTCATGTCGGGATTCCACAAGAGCTTTGCCAGCAGATACGAGCGCAGCTCGCCAAACTCACCCGAGGTGGACTGGAAGTTGCCCTGCTCGAACATGCCGATGACGTGATGATCCTTATAGAACTTAACGTTCGCACGCAGCACGCCCAGGTTGGGGAACGGTGAGAGATAATACATGAAATTGGTGGTGTAGTCCCAGATATACAGATTGTCGCAAATCGCGCTCCATTCCTCAATGTCCTTTTTGAACGCGGCATTGCGCTCGCAGCTCGCGTCATCCAATGCGTGCCCGAAGCAGCATTCGATCGAGCACAGACGAATGATCACGTTATCCGCAGGCTTGATGGTCTTGGGCGCTTGGCGCGTGTATCTGTACGCCAGCGTATCCACGTACACATCCGGGAACTCGTCCTTGATGTCGCCCGCGATACGGTTGACAAAGGTGAGAAGCGAGCCCATGGGCGTGCCCTCGCGCTCGTCGATCGCCTTGCAGTTTGCGCACTGACAGCCAAGGTGCTCAGCGGCAGAGTCGTTCTGCGAGACAGACACGATCTTGGCATTGGGGTTGGCGCGCAGCCAAGCCTTAACGTTGCCAAGCACCTTTTGATATACCGCCTCATCGGTCAGGCATGGCTGCTTACCTACCTCGTGTGCCGTACCTGTCAGCGAAGCCAGCGTGTGCACAAACGAGCCTGCATAGGAAATGCCTCCCTCAATATCGGCATTGTAGCCGCTGTTATCCTTGAGTTGGACGGAAAGCACCGGATTGTGCTCCAGATCGTACCAGAAGGAGTCACGCGCAATAAACGCGGGGCTGTACACCTCTTGGTAACCCGTGGGAATGCGCACGATGGGGGTATCGCGCACGACGGTAAAATCGGTAGCGTAAAAGCGCACGCCAAGATACTCTTCCATAAACGAGTACACACCGTACACCGTACCTGCGGTGCAGTTGCCTGTGATATACAGCTTGCCGCCGTCCTCTACGATGGCGTAGCCGTCGTTCTTGATCTGTGCGCGCGCAGAAGTCACAGCCTCGGTATCGCGGTCGGTCATACCGATCACGATCTCATGCGCTGCAACCTCTCCCTCATTCACGGTCAGCTTGTGTCCCGTTGCCTGCTCGGCATACGTAATCAGAGTATCCACCGCTGCCGTGATCCCCGCAGGCGCATCGGGCTGTACGTAAAGAGAAAATTCAGCAAACGCAACGCCGCCGATCTCAAAAAGATCCACGGGATATCCGGTATCCGGCACGGTCTCCTCGGGCTCGGTGGTTTGCTCAGGCAAAGTCGTCTGGGGCGCATCACCGGCGGTGGTGTCCTCGGGCGTACTTGGCGTAGTCGTGCAGGCTGCCAAGCAGGAAAGCGGCATCAGCAGCGCCAACAGAAAAGATAGTTTTTTCATATGTATTCCTCTCCTATTATTTATGCAAATTACCACTTCAAGCCGTGATAATAGTGTCCCGTACCGATAAAGCCGACCTGGCGGAAGTCCTCGGGATTGTGGCGGATGATGTAGTCCATATAGAAAACCACCATCTTAGCCGTCAGCAGATAGCCTTGCGCAATGAGGTGTCCGCCGATCCAGAAATGCTCGTAGAACTTGTCGTCGTAAACGGGACCGTACTCGCGCAGGTCGATGACGTAGGTGTTATCAAAATACTTGGCAAGATCGTACATCAGCTGCTGATGCGCGTCAGCCTTTGCCTCTGCTTCTTCGCCGTGATGCGGTGTTTTGGGCATGGTGATCAGGAAAAACTTTGCCTTGGGCTGAATCTGCTTGTAGCGAGAGATCAGCGCAGCGAACTCACCTGCAAAGGTGGGCGCGTTCTTGGCAGGATCCTCGGGGTCAATGTCCGCAAGCGAGCCGACTGGCAAGCCAAGCCCCCAAAGGTCGTTGCAGCCCAGTGCCATGATATACGCCTGGCAAGCAAGCTCGGGGTTCCAGTATCCGTTTGCCTCGCCAAAGGATTGCAGATACTCACGCGCGGTCATGCCACCGCGAGAGAAATTATACACCTTGGTGCCTGCCATGCGGGCGATGTACTGCCCCCAGGAAATATCGTAGATATCGTGATAGCCGCGCTGTCCGTCGGGGGTCATGGACTCCAGTTCGCCCGAGGAAAGGCTGTCGCCCACACAGGCGATGGAGCGGAAGATGCCGACAAAGCCGCCGTCGCTGACCATTCTGTCCAAAGGCTTTTCATCGGGAATTGCGTAAAAATCGTTGATATTCATGGGTTACCTCCTATAAAAGGTGTTTTTTTCAGTATACCATAAGTGAAAAAAAATAACAAGTCAAGGAACGCACGAACTTTAGGGCGAATTTTTGTGCATATTTTTTGAGATTTTTTGCAAAAAAGCACTTGACATAAGCAAATAGTTGTTGTATCATATGTGGGTAGGGGAAAACGTA
>JAZOLE010000019.1:0-8616 GCA_045652835.1 Eubacteriales bacterium
CAAATGCGCTGCGATTTTTCGGTGCTTGTGGTGCAAATGCCGTGCACCGAAGCACAGAAAGACAGGGGGGAATAGAAATAGGGCAGGGATGCTATGCTGTAGGCGTGTGTCTTGCCCATCGCGCCAAAGCCGACTATGCCAACCCGTAAATGCTTTTTCATACCGTTCCTCCCCGTGTTTTCAATAAAATATATAATACCAACCTACATTATACCGCAAAACGCGCAATAATGCAAGGGCTTTTTGAATATTTTTGCGGTGATTTGGCGTCATGATCCCAAACAAAAAGAAGACAGGGAAATACTCCTGTCTTCTTTTTGGGGTTTAGTTGTCAAGTGCCTGCAGATACGCCATAATTCCGCAAAGATTGATGGCGCTTTCCCAAGGTCTGTAGGGACAGGAGGTGTCGGCGGGAAGTCCTGCGCGGTAATATTCGGTCCAGACCGAGCCGCGGACGCGGTCGTCCAATAACTCCCACAACAAATCGGCATATGCGCCCAGCTGCTCTGCGGGAACGTACTTTGCCAGTGCGTAAAGGATCACGCCGTATTCATATCCCACAGTGTTATCGGGATTGTGTTTTCCGTATTCGCTCTGTCTTATGCGAGTGACACTTGCTTCGATCGCGGCACGAATGAGCTGTGCGGGTAAGAGCGTGCTGCCTGCAAATACCGACATCCAGACAGCGCAATCAAGGCTATATCTCTCGGTGCAGGGCGGCACCGTGATCTTGCCAAAGCAGCCGGAGCAGAGAAATGCACCTTGGGCATTGCGCAAAAGATTGGTCATGCGCGAGCAACCAAGACATACGCCGTGTCTGTAGACGGGGATCTGTGCATGCTGTGTGCGGCTGGGATTATTGACGTACACCGTATTCTCGGAAATAAAATTCTCGGAAAACAGCATCGCTGCTTTGCATGCGGGAGCGCGGTGCGCGGTGATTTCGTCACGCGTCATCAGGCCGTGCTTCTCGCATACTTCAAGCAGAGCCAGCGCACTTGTGATATAGAGGGCTGTAGCCTCCATCGAACCGTGATCAATGCCGCTTCGCGGAAAGATGCCGCCTGCAATATATGTCTCGTCTCCGTTGAAGGGGATCATACCGTCGGTCAGGTGCTGTTGCTGTGCTGAGAGCAGATAGCGCGCGTAGTCCATGCGCTCTGCAAGAAAGGACACGTCACCTGTTGCGCGGATGTATTCCAAAAGCTCCAGCAGATAGTAGCCTGTCTGCTCCACCCCATCGTTTTCGTGGCGGTGCGAGCAGGACATGCCAAGCCCCGAGGCATTGGGCATGTATCCCTTTTGGCGAAAAACGTCTGTCATGTAGCAGATCATGCGCTTGGCGTATTCGTGCAGTCCGAGTGCCATATAGCCGCGGAACACACCGTACATATCTCTGCCGTAGGCAAGGTGATAAAACGAGCCTGCGATCACGCCGCCCTGGGCGGCAGTCTGGGTGATCAGCGCAACGGCAACCGCCTCGATCAGCTCGTGTACATTGAAATCTGCCCCAAAAACGCTGTCATCGACGTGGATTTGGCTCAAAATGTCCTGCCAATGCGCAAAAAAGTCGCGCTTGATCGCGTCAAGATCCGCTCCGAGCATTTGCGCTGAGAGATCCATGCAGCAGGCATAGCTGTCGGTCCCACATGCGCCGAAATCGCCGCCCACGAATATCAAATGAGAGTCTCCCGCTGGAAATGTGATCTGCTGTCCGCTTACCGTACATCCCTCTGAGAGCAATAGGCTGCAACAGGCATCCTTATCGGTTTTGGACTGAGAGAATACCACCGTGCCCTCGGGAATTTCAAAAAGTCGCGCTGTTACACCGTCAAATACTGCGCTGATATCGGTCGGCTGAAAGGGAGATTCCAGCAAAAAGTCAATCGGATGCTCCAGCGAAAATCGGCGGATAAACACGGGCAGGGTAGGGTGCGCAAAGTCGGTGAGCGTGCCGACCTCCTTGCCCTGTGCACACAGCGTTGTGACGTAGCAGGCAGAGCCGCGAACACGATGGTTCAGCGCAACTATTGTCTGATCGGATGCGCGCAGGCTCATGATGCTCGGCATCGAATAGCAGGGAGCAAACAGCTGTACGATATCCGCGCCCAAGCCGCCCATGGCGACCTTTCCGTTTCCGACAAAAAACAACCCCTCGGTGAGAATGTATTCCGTATGCATATTCCGCACCTCCTTTTTTGTTATTATATCACAGCGACCGTAAGAAAGTCAATTACGGGACAAAAAATGTATAAAATACGTTATACCGCAAAACGCGCAATAATGCTATGTTCTTTGTTCCCTCGACGCCCCGATTGGGATCAACAACTCACGTAGGGGCGATCAGTGATCGCCCGCCCGTAATCGCATTATGATCGTATTCCTCCAGCCGGTATGGGGCGGCGCCCTCGACGCCCCGATGATAGCACGTATCCGTTTGGATTTTATGTGAGAAAACCGTTTCCGTTCTTTTTTGAGCAAGTAGCCGCAAAAAAGAACCAAAAAACGGCGTTTTTTGGAGTTTCGCCTCTGCGGAGGCGACGAGGGCTGCGCGCCCTCGACCGCGCCGCCTTTTGAAAAAGGCGGGCGAAAACTTTCATGAGAGGGCGCGTCCGTGTGGTGGCGGGCGAAAACTTTCATGAGAGGTTGACACGGAGGGCGCAAAACGAAATTTTCAAACAAACAGGGTGCAGGGTATTGCAATCTCCCGTAATTTATAGTATAATATAACAGAATATAGTTTTACGGAGGAATTTCCTTTGAGATACAATACGCTTTTGATGGATGCCGATAACACGCTGCTGGATTTTACCAAGTCCGAGCACGATGCCATAGCCGAGACCTTTGCGCATTTCGACTTGCCCAATGACGACGCCACCATTGCCATTTATTCCGCGGTCAATGACGCGCATTGGAAGATGCTGGAGCGCGGCGAGATTGAGAAAAAGGTGCTGATGTGGAAGAGATTTGAGGTGTTTTGCGAGCGTACGGGCCTTGAAGCAGACCCCAAGGCGCTGGCAGCCGATTATCTGAAAACCCTTGCCACCAAATCCTATATGATCGAGGGAGCACTTGAAGTCTGCGCTGCTCTTGCAAAGAAGTGCCGCATGTACGTCATTACCAATGGCGACAAGTACGTGCAGCAGGGCAGATTTAACCCCAGCCCCTTGGCAAAGCATTTTGAAAAAGCCTATATTTCCGAGGAGGTCGGCTACGAAAAGCCCGACATCCGTTATTTTGACGCGGTCATGCGCGACATTCCCGATTTTGACCCTGCTACCACGCTTGTGGTGGGCGATTCGCTGACTTCGGATATCAAGGGCGGCATCAATGCGGGACTTGATACCTGTTGGTACAACCCCAAGGGTAAGCCCGTGCCTGCCGATATCCCCGTGACATACGTGATCAACGATCTCGCGCAGCTGCTGGGCTTAACAGAGAAAGGAAGCTTATGAAAGCCTTTTTAGCACAATGCAGGGGTGCGCGTATCCCTGTGAAATCAGATCTGCCGCTTTGTGAATATTCAACTTTCAACATTGGCGGAAAGGCTGATCTTGCGCTGTTTCCCACCACGGTTGAACAGTTTTCTCTGCAGCTTGCCATGCTTGCACAGAGCGGTTTGAAGTATAAGGTAGTTGGCAACGGCTCCAACGTGCTGTTCTCGGACCAAGGATTTCGCGGTGTGATGGTGTTTACCACCGAAATGAAGCAATATCGCTTTGACGGTGACTCCTTATATGCCCAAAGCGGCGCAAGCCTTGCGCGCGTTTGCAACGATGCAAGCCGTCAGGGCTTTGATGGCTTTGCCTTTGGCTGCGGCATTCCCGGCACGGTAGGGGGCGGTATATATATGAACGCAGGCGCGTACGGCGGACAAATTTCCGACGTGCTGATATCCAGCGAATGCTACGATACCTTACGTAATCGCACCTTTACCCTGGATGCAGCCGCACATGAGTTTGCATACAGACACAGTATTTTTGCCGAGCACCCCGAGTACGTCGTGCTCTCCAGCCGCTTTGCGCTGCGTTGCGGTAACGCGGACGAGATCATGCAAAGGGTCAGGGAGCAGGCAGCAGCCAGACGCGAAAAGCAGCCCTTGAACTATCCAAGCGCAGGCAGCACCTTCAAGCGTCCCGAGGGGCACTTTGCAGGGAAACTGATCGAGGACGCGGGGCTTAAGGGCTTGCGCGTGGGTGGCGCGGTGGTTTCCGAAAAGCACGCGGGCTTTGTGGTCAATGACGGCGGTGCAACGGCTGCCGACGTGCTTGCCTTGGTCGAGCAGATCAAGCAGCGCGTTTATGCGCAGTTTGGCGTCCGTTTGGAATGTGAATTTGAGTATATAGAGGAGTAAATATGTCTTTTTCCGAACAGGTCAAAGAGGAGCTGCAGACTTTGCAGATCAAGCCCATGTGCTGCCGCAAGGCGTATCTTTGGGGGCTGATGATAGGCGCGCAGACAGATGGCGAGCAGGTAAGCTTTCGAGTGCCCTCCGCCTTCTCGGAGCAAGCCGCATCCGAGATCAAGCGGCATTTCGGCAGACAGGCAGATGCAAGACCTTACTCCCAAGGGCGCGCAAGCGGTACTGAGCTGAGCTTTGCCTCGGTCAAGTGTGC
Organism: Eubacteriales bacterium; assembly: GCA_045652835.1. GTDB lineage: Bacteria > Bacillota > Clostridia > Oscillospirales > CAG-272 > SVQP01. The sequence continues at coordinate 4,617 of JAZOLE010000019.1, forward strand.
TGCCGTGATCAACGCTTGGGATGCTGCCGAGTGTGCGGATTTTTCCGCGCTTGGCAAGTGCGATGGGTGCGTTTCGGATTTTCTGCGCGGTGCTTTTTGCGCGGCGGGTACGGTATCCGATCCTTCAACAGGCTCGCATCTTGAGATCAAGTGCCCCACCCAGACGCGTGCGCTTGGGCTGCAAGCAATGCTTGCAGAGCAGGGCGTTGCCATGGGTCTTGTTGTGCGCGGCAAATCGGTTGGTGTATATATCAAAAACAGCCAAGGCGTTGAGGACGTGCTGACGCTGCTTGGCAGCAGCACCATGATCTTTGAGCTGTTAAACAAGAAGATTGAGCGCGAGATCCGCGGCAACGAGAACCGCGTGACCAATTGTGATACCGGTAACATCAGCAAATACGTAGCCGCTGCGCGTAAGCAGATTGCGGCGATTGAAAAATTGGATCGATTCGGGGAGCTTGCCAAGCTGCCCGATGCGCTGCGCGAGACAGCCATGCTGCGCCAGCGCCACCAAAACGTTTCTTTGGGCGAGCTTGCCGAGCTGCACGTGCCGCCCATTACCAAATCCGGGCTGAACCACAGATTACAAAAGCTGATCGATCTGGCAAGTGAGTTGCCCGATTGATAGAAAGGAGGTGCCGTATGGCGCATAACGAATTTGTGCATTTGCATTTGCACAGTGAATACAGCTTGCTTGACGGCGCCTGCCGTATTAAGGACATACCTGCGCGTGCTGCCGAGTGCGGACACCACGCGGTTGCCATTACCGACCACGGCGCGATGTACGGAGCGGTTGAGTTTTATAAGGCGTGCAAAAAAGAGGGCATTAAGCCCATCATCGGCTGTGAGGTCTACGTAGCCCATTCCTCGCGCTTTGATAAGGTCAAGAGCGCGGAGGCAGGGGCAGACCATCTGGTGCTTTTGTGCGAGAGCAACGAGGGCTATCAAAACCTGATCAGCCTTGTATCCAAAGGCTTTACCGAGGGCTTTTACGGCAAGCCGCGCGTGGATGCAGAGCTTTTGCGCACGCATTCGGGCGGCTTGATCGCGCTTTCCGCTTGTCTTGCAGGCAAAATTCCGCGCAAGCTCTCTGCCGGGGATTATGCCGCTGCCAAGCAGGCTGCCTTGGAATACGCGCAGATCTTTGGCAAGGATAATTTCTTTATCGAGCTGCAAAATCACGGCATGGTTGAGCAAAAGCAGATTCTGCCGCAGCTGTATTCTCTTGCGCGCGAGCTGGGGCTTGGCGTGGTTGCCACCAATGACTGCCACTATCTGCGCCGCCGCGATGCCGCCACACAGGCGATTTTGATGTGCATTCAAACCAACTCGTCGATCGAGGACGGCAGACCGATCGGCTTTGAGACTGACGAGTTTTACTACAAGGATACGGGCGAGATGCGCATGCTGTTTTCCCAGTACGAGGGTGCTTTGGAAAATACGGTACGCATAGCAGACCGCTGCTCGGTCGATTTTGACTTTAACACGCTGTATCTGCCCAAATTCCCGTGTCCAGACGGCAAGGACTCGGTAACCTACCTTTATGAGCTTGCCGAGCGCGGCTTTGCCGCACGCGTAGCAAAGGGACAGGTCACCTTTGACGAATTTTCCGAGCAGACCTATCGCGAACGCATTGCGTACGAGCTTGACGTGATCGTGCAGATGGGCTACGCCGATTATTTTTTGATTGTGCAGGACTACGTGGGCTTTGCCAAGAGCCGCGGCATTCCCGTCGGCCCCGGCAGAGGATCGGGTGCAGGCTCGCTGGTTGCTTATGCGCTGGGCATTACCGACGTGGATTCGATCCGCTACGATCTGCTCTTTGAGCGATTTTTGAACCCCGAGCGCGTCAGCATGCCCGATATTGATATCGATTTCTGCTATAACCGCCGCGACGAGGTGATCGATTACGTGGCAAGACGGTATGGCAGAGAGCACGTTTCGCAGATCATTACCTTTGGTACGCTTGCTGCCCGTGCTGCCATTCGCGATTGCGGTCGCGCCATGGGCATGCCGTATGCCGACGTGGACGTGGTTGCCAAAGCCGTACCCGCAGAGCTGGGCATTACACTGGAGCATGCGCTCAAGCTGCCCGAGCTTAAAGCACTTTACAATGACAGCGAGAAAAACCGCGAGCTGATCGACACCGCCATGGCGCTGGAGGGCATGCCGCGTAACGTTTCGGTGCATGCCGCAGGCATTGTGATTACCGATAAGCCGGTATGCGATTACGTGCCGCTTGCGCACAGTAACGGCACAGTGGTCACCCAGTTTGACATGGATACCATAGCCAATCTCGGATTGCTCAAATTCGATTTCCTTGGCTTGCGCTACCTGACCATTATCAATGACGCGCAAAAGCAGATCCGGGAAACCAACCCCGATTTTGACATTGAGCGCATTCCGTACGATGACAAGGATACCTTTGCGCTGATTGCCAAGGGCAACACCTCGGGCGTGTTCCAGCTTGAATCAAGCGGCATCAAGCAGGTGCTGACCCAGCTGCGCCCCGAGTGCTTTCAGGACGTCATTGCGGTCATCGCGCTGTATCGCCCGGGACCTATGGAGTCGATTCCGCGCTATATCGAGTGCCGTCACGATCCCTCCAAGATCGAATACGACACGCCGCTGCTTGAGCCGATTTTGAAAGAAACCTACGGCTGCGCGGTATATCAGGAGCAGGTCATGCGCATCTTCCGCGAGGTGGCAGGGTACAGCTTTGGACACGCGGACATTGTGCGCCGCGCCATGTCCAAGAAAAAGGCTGACGTGCTGGAGGCGGAGCGTGCCGACTTTATTGCCGGTGCGGATGCACGCGGCGTGGATGCGGCAACCGCAACCAAGCTGTTTGATGACCTTGCAAACTTTGCAAATTACGCATTTAATAAATCCCATGCTGCAGCCTATGCCGTGCTTTCTTACCGAACGGCATATCTCAAGGCGCATTATCCCTGCGAATACTTTTCGGCACTCCTGACCAGCGTGCTTGGCAATCAGGTCAAGATCGCGGAATATATCGGGGAGTGCAACAAGCGCGGCATCAGCGTGCTGCCGCCCGATATCAACCGCAGCCGTGCGGATTTCTGGGGCAAGGACAATACCATTCGCTTTGGCCTTTTAGCGCTGAAAAACGTGGGTGGTCAGTTTGTTGAGTCGCTTTGCCGTGAGCGAGAGGGGCATGATTTTGCCTCGTTTGAGGATTTCGTGGAGCGCATGTCGGGCAAGGATATGAATAAGCGCATGATCGAGGCGCTGATCAAGGCAGGCGCGTTTGATTCGCTTGGCACGTACCGCTCAAGGCTTCTTTCGGTCTATGAGCAGATCATTGATACCGTGTCGCAGAAGAATCGCGACAACGTGGCAGGACAGCTGGATATGTTCAGCATGGTGCCCGAGGTCAAGGCAAAAACCTCGTTTGCGTACCCGAGTATTCCCGAATATACCAAGCGTGAAAAGCTGATGCTGGAAAAGGATGCGTCGGGCATGTATTTCTCGGGTCACTTATTGGATGGCTATGATAAGTGCATTGCCGATCTGCGTGCCAAGGATATTGGCACGCTGGCAGACGAAACGGGCGCTTTGCTGCCCGACCGCGCACGCGTGCGCATTGCGGGTGTGATCACCGCGGTGACCGTCAAGACCACCAAAAACGATCAACGCATGGCGTTTTTCACCATAGAGGATCGCACGGGTGAGATCGAATGCCTGATGTTTGCCAAGACCTATGAGAGCATTGGTCATCTGGTGCGCTTGGATAACGCTTTGTACGTGGAGGGCAACCTTTCGGTGCGTGAGGATGAGGTCAAGGTGCTGGTCGGCACCGCAGGCGAGCTTGTGGACGATGAGCATTATACCCCCAAGTCCGCTTCTAATTCCGTAGGGGCGATTCACGAATCGCCCGTGCCCACCCCCAATACAGTAGGGGCGGATTCCATATCCGCCCGTCAACCCACACCCGCGTCCACCCACAATACCGTAGGGGCGATTCACGAATCGCCCG
>JAZOLE010000020.1:0-3115 GCA_045652835.1 Eubacteriales bacterium
ATTCGATAAATCTCGGTTGCCTTGGTGTCAGCAAATCCGTTGGTGCAAAGAACCTCCTCGGCCTTTGCGGGATCGTCCACGCGCACAATCATGAGTGCCTTACCCAAGGTCTTGCCTGCGCAGGCGTACATGTATTCGATCTCAATATGATTGCTGGCAAGAATATTGACAACCTCGGCGGCACCGCCCGGATGGTCGTTCATCACCACGGCCAGCACCTCGGTGACCTTAACGATCACACCGTCCTCGGAAAGAATTTGCTGGGCTACGTCCACCTGGTCCACAATCAGGCGCAGAACGCCAAAATCCGAGGTGTCAGCCAAAGAGAGTGCGCTGATGTCCACACCGCCGCGAGAGAGATGCGATAGAATGGGCGCAAGATTTCCCTTGCGGTTTTCAATAAATACGGAAAGCTGTTTTACCTTCATGTCTACTCTCTCCTTTTATTAGTATTTTCTGTTGTCGATGACACGCTTGGCCTTACCCTCACTGCGCACAATGGTCTTAGGGTTGACAAGATGTACCTTTGCCGAAATGCCGAGCATTTCGCGCAGTCCCGAGGTAATGCGCTTTTCAACCGACTCGATGGAGCGAATGTCATCCGCAAACAGTGCGTCGCTCATTTCCACGTTGACGTCAAAGGTATCGGTGTTGTTGACGCGATCCACCACGATCTGATAGTTGGGCGTAATGTCACCACCGCTGACCTTGAGCAATACCTCCTCGATTTGAGAGGGGAATACGTTGACGCCGCGGATGATCAGCATATCGTCGCTTCTGCCGCTGGGCTTGCGCATGCGCACGTGGGTTCTGCCGCACTTGCAGGGCTCGTAGTTGAGCGAGCAGATGTCGCGGGTGCGGTAGCGGATGACAGGGAAGCCCTGCTTGGTAATGGTGGTAAATACCAGCTCGCCCACAGCCCCCGCAGGCAGTACCTCGCAGGTGTCGGGGTCAATGATTTCGGGGATGAAGTGGTCCTCCCATACGTGCATGCCGCATTGGTATTCACATTCGCAGGCAACGCCGGGGCCGAGAATTTCGGAAAGACCGTAGATGTCGTAGGCGCGCAGACCCAGCTTATCCTCGATCTGTCGTCTCATATCCTCGCTCCAGGGCTCTGCACCGAAAATGCCGACCTTGAGCTTAAGCTCACCCTTGAGTCCCATCTTTTCGATCTCCTCGCCAAGATACATGGCGTAAGAGGGGGTGCAACAAAGTGCACTCGCACCGAAATCCACCATGTTCTGAATTTGCAGAGAAGTGTTGCCCGAGGACATGGGAATGACGGTTGCGCCAAGCGCCTCGGTGCCGCCGTGTGCACCCAGACCGCCCGTGAATAGTCCGTAGCCGTAGGAGATCTGCACGATATCCTCTCGGGTCAAGCCTACAGCTTCCAACATTCTTGCCACGCAGTCAGCCCACATATCCAGGTCGTCGCGTGTGTAGCCGACAACGATTCTCTTGCCTGTTGTACCGGACGATGCGTGCAGACGCACGATCTCGGCCATAGGGGTGGCAAACAGGCCAAACGGGTAGTAGTCGCGCAGATCGCTCTTGTAGGAGAAGGGAAGCTTGGAAAGATCCTCGATGCCATGCACGTCATCGGGAGTCAGACCCAGTTCGTCCATTCTGTTGCGGAAGCACTCCACGTTTTCATAGCAGCGCTTGACTTGTGCAATCAGTCGCTCACTTTGCAGCGCCTCGATCTGCTTGCGGGGCATACATTCGATTTCAGGATGTCTAATAGCCATAGGGGGCCTCTTTTCTTTGCTTAGGATTTCTTTCTTTTAAGGTTGAGGATAATGCCGAGCGCAACCGACAATGCGGCAGCCATAGCTACCTGATATTCGGGGGGCAGCATAAAGGTGACGGTATGAGCGGGAATCCAGAACAGGGGAACGGTTTTCAGCAGCGTAAAGCACGCGAACTTTTCCCAGTCAACCTTGTGAATCACGTGAGCCAGACGAATCTTTCTCTTGCCGGTGGCACGAATGTCAAGGAAGGTGTCCGAGCACTTGTGCAACGCCATAAAGGTCGGGCCGAATGAAAGGTTCATGGTTGCGCTGATAAAGAATGCCTTGATAAAGGAGTTGAACAGAGCATCTTGGTGAGAGGGGAGCAGACCTGCGCTCATCAGCGCGTCAACACCTGCACCAAAAATCTTCATCATGTAGGTGATCCACACGCCAATGACGCCCCAGATCAAAAATCGTGCCCAAACGTAGGAGGGCAGCGTCCAAGTCTTTTTAGCAAGGCGGACAGCCAGCAGCTCACCAGCGGTTGCCAGAATGGCGAATTTTGCAAAGCCCATCAGGTAGGGGTGATTGTTTGAGAGCGTTTTGAATACCTCTCGCGAGGCAGGGATGATCAAGAGAGCCGCAAAGCCGCACAACGAAAGCACGACGTAGGCAATGATCAAAATGGGTTTAAGCGGATTTGCAGATTTGTCTTTCATGATCTTACTCCTTCTTTGTGTAGTTGTATCCTGCGTCAAACGCACGCAGATTGATGTCCAAGAATTTGGCGGGCACGCACTCGCGTACTGCCTTTACCCATGTTTCATAGGGAATATCGGTATTTTTTGCCATCACACCCATAAGCACAACGTTAACTGCCTTAGTATTGCCTGCCTCTTTTGCAAGAGTCAGCGCGTCCAGCGCACAGAGGTCAACCTTTTGTGCTAAGGTGTCCATAATACCCTCGGGATACTTTGCAGCACCCGTGATAACGGGCATGGGGTTAATGCATTGGGTATTGGCGATCATCTTGCCGCCAATCTTGAGATAGGGCAACGCGCGAAGCGCCTCCAGCTGCTCAAAGGCGAGAATGATGTCTGCCTCTCCCTTGTCGATGATGGGAGAATGTACTGCGTCGGCGTACTTGACGTAGGTTACGACGCTTCCGCCGCGCTGGCTCATGCCGTGCACCTCGGAGACCTTGACGTCATATCCCTGACGAATGACCGCGTTGCCAAGAATGCGGCTGGCAAGCAGCGTTCCCTGTCCACCAACGCCAACGATCATAATATTCTTTGTGCTCATACCGTCAATCCTCCTTTTCAATTGCGCCGAAGGGGGAAACGCCCGTGCAAAGTCCACAGCCGTTGCATTGCGTA
>JAZOLE010000021.1:0-21084 GCA_045652835.1 Eubacteriales bacterium
GGAGAAGGATGCCTGCTTTTTTCATGTTGACCTCCATGTGAGTGAATTGCCTTTATTATACCACGAAATTAATGATTTGTAAAGCGAATCTTGACTTTTTTATCAATTCATGATACACTAACAATAATGAAGTTTATGGAGGCGCATGATATGTTATCCGAGATATACAGCGCAGGGCTTTACGGCATCGACGGCTTTATCGTAACGGTAGAGGCGGACGGACAGCCCAAGATGGCAAATTTTGAATTGGTAGGCTTGCCCGACCTTGCGGTCAAGGAGGCAAAGGAGCGCGTGCGCACCGCCTGCGAGAACAGCGGTTATCGCTTTCCGTCCATGGCATATATGGTCAATCTCGCGCCTGCCGACCGCAAAAAGGAGGGCTCGCAGTTTGACGTTGCCATCCTGACGGGCATTCTGCGCTGTGCCGGTGTGATCAACCGCGAGGTGGATATGCGCCGTAAGTGCATTGTGGGTGAGCTTTCACTCTCGGGTGCATGGAGGGCAGTGCGTGGCGTGCTAAGCATGTGCGTGGCAGCAAGAGATGCAGGATTTACCGAGTTTTACGTGCCGCTACAAAACGCGCGCGAGGCTGCTGCGGTGCACGGCATCACGGTGTATGGCGTGCATAGCATGCGCGAGTTTATTGATCATCTCAACGGTACAAAGCTCCTGCAGCCGTGCAAGCCCGACGAGGGTGCTTTTGGGGATGCGGTGACCGATTACGGCATTGATTTTTCGGACGTGAAAGGCCAAGCCCTTGCCAAGCGTGCCATGGAAATTGCGGCTGCAGGTGGGCATAATATTCTCTTGATCGGACCTCCCGGTACGGGCAAGAGCATGCTTGCCAAGCGACTTGCGACCATTTTGCCGCCCCTGACCTTTGAGGAGGCGATTGAAACCACCAAGGTGCACTCTGTTACGGGCACGCTGCCCGACGGTACGTCGCTCTTATCCACAAGACCCTTCCGCGCACCACACCATACCATGTCGGCAGTTGCACTTGTGGGTGGCGGAGCCAATCCGCGCCCGGGTGAAGTGTCGCTTGCCAACCACGGTGTGCTTTTCTTGGACGAATTTCCCGAATTCCCCAAGCAGGTGACTGATGCGCTGCGTCAGCCACTTGAGGACAGACGCGTCACCATTTCGCGTGCCAGCGGACGCGTGACTTTCCCGTGCTCCTTTATGCTTGTGGGCGCGATGAACCCTTGCCGCTGCGGCTATTTCGGACACCCGACAAGACCTTGTACCTGCAAGGCAGGCGAGGTGCAACGCTACATTTCGCGTATCAGCGGTCCGATGCTTGACAGAATGGATATTCAGATCGAGCTGCCCTCGCTTTCGTTTGACGAGCTTGCCACAGATACAACGCCTGCAGAAACCTCTGCAACCGTGCGCAGCCGCGTGATCAAGGCGCGCGATTTTGCCAAGGAGCGCATGGCAGGGGATCATATTCTTTGTAACGCGCAGTTGGATGCGGCAGGCATTCGCAAGTATTGCAAAATTGACGAGAGCGCCTCGCAGCTGTTGCGCATGGCGTATGAGACCATGGGACTTTCGGCACGCGGATACGACCGCGTCATGCGCGTAGCGCGCACGATTGCGGATTTGGATGGCAGCGACGTGATCAAGGATATGCACGTAGCGGAAGCGATCCAGCTAAGAAGCCTCGATAAAAAATATTGGGGCGCGTAATAACTCATAATAACTCATAAAAACTCATGAAAAGTTTTCGCCCGCCACCACACAAATGACTTCTCTTGAAAAGTTTTCGCCCGCCTTTTTCAAAAGGCGGCGGGCTCCAAGGGCAGCGCCCTTGGTCGCCTCCGCAGAGGCGAAATAATCTCGGCGTTTTTGGTTCTTTTTGCGCCCGCGGTGCCAAAAAGAACGGAAACGGTTTTCTCACATAATATCTCAACAGCAGATCGTTTGTTACATTGAATAAATTCTCTCCGTTCTTTTTTGTGCAAGTAGGCGCAAAAAAGAACCAAAAAACGCCGTAGGAGAGGTTTCGCCTCTGCGGAGGCGACAAGGGCTCTGCCCTTGACCCGGTCGCTTTTTGAAAAAAGCGACGCAAAAACTTTCATCGATTAAGTTGCCCGTATGGTGTGGGCAAAACCATTACATTTCTTTCGGAGGCATCCTTTGACTAACTTACTGACAAAACTCTTTATCAAAAATCCCGACAGCGTAAGCGACGTGCGCGTGCGCTCTGCATATGGCACTATGGTCAGCGTGGTGTGCATCGTGCTCAATTTGCTGGTTGCTACAGGTAAGATCATCGTTGGCACACTGTTTGGCGCAATCTCCATTACTGCCGATGGTATGAACAACCTCTCGGACGCTGGCTCTTCGCTGGTCTCCTTGGTCAGCTTCCGCATGGCGGCTAAGCCTGCCGATCGCGAACACCCCTTCGGACACGCGCGTATTGAATACGTAGCGTCGCTTCTGGTGGCTGTCATTATCATTATTGTGGGTTGGACGCTGTTTACCGACTCGTTTGGCACGCTGATTCCGCTTTTGACCGGTGAAGCATCGGGCGAGGCGGCAAGCGTGGAATGGCTGACCTGCGCAGTGCTTGGCGTTTCGATCGCGGTCAAGCTCTGGATGTTCTTCTTTAACCGCAAGATCGGCAAAAAGATCGATTCCTCGGTCATGCATGCAACGGCTACCGATTGCCTGTCTGACGCAGGCGCAACGCTTGGCGTGCTTGTGGCACAAATCATTGCGTTCTATCTCGGTCTGCCTTGGCTGGATAGCGCGGTGGGTATTGCCGTGTCGGTGCTGATCGTGCTTGCAGGTATTCGCGTGCTGGGTGAGACCAAAAATTCCATTCTTGGCGAAGCACCCGACGAGCAGGTGGTTGCGGACATTAAAGCATTGGTCAACCAGCACCCCGAGACACTTGGCATTCATGATATGATGGTGCATAGCTACGGCCCCGGTCACCATATCGCGTCCTTGCACGTAGAGGTGGATGGCGAAGCCAACGTGTACCATATGCACGACGTTATCGATAATATCGAAAAGCGTCTGCACGATGAGCTTGGCATCATTGCCACCATTCACATGGACCCCGTTGTGACCAACGATGAAACGGTCAACGCCCTGCGCGAAATGACGGTAGAGATCCTCAAGGGCATTGACGAGCGACTTTCCATGCACGATTTCCGCGTGGTGGCAGGACCTTCGCACACCAATCTCATTTTTGACGTGGAAGCCCCCTTTGAGTGTAAGCTGACCGACGGCGAGATCAAAACGGCTGTGGCAAATGCTCTGCGCGCGCACACCGATGCGGTGTATTTTGCAGTGCTGACCGTGGATAGACAGTGAGTTTGCATAATTCAAAAATATTCTTGCAGAAATCGACACAAAACGCTTGAAAATCTGCTAAATTATGAAAGTTTACAAATAAAATATTGCAAAACCTATTGCAAAAAGCAGGGAAGTATGATATACTATCCCTGCTTTATTCTTTGATTTGAACGAAAGGGGTGTACGTATGCCCTATATCAATCCCGACAACGAAGCCCGAATTCAAGGCGAAATGAACGAGCTGCTGGATGGCGCTCGCACCGCATATAAGATTCCCAAAGAAGCCTTTGACAACCACCGCGTCAAGCGAGGCTTGCGCGAAGTGGACGGCACAGGCGTGACCGCAGGCGTGACCAAGATCGGTAACGCGCACGGTTACGTGGTCAACGAGGGCGAAAAGGAAGCCGCAGAGGGCGTGCTGCGCTACCGCGGCTATGACGTCAATGACCTGATCACGTATTTTACGGGTGAAGGCCGTTTTGGCTTTGAGGAATGTATCTTCCTCTTGTTTTTCGGACACCTGCCCACCGAGGGCGAGCTTGCCGAGTTTAACGATGTCATCTCTGCATATCGCCGCCTGCCGCCTCGTTTTACCGAGGATATTTTGCTCAAAGCGCCCAGCCCCTCGATCATGAACAAGATGGCAACCGCGGTGCTGTCGCTGTATGCCTATGACCCCAATCCCGATGACACTACGCTTGACAATATGATGCGTCAAAGCATGGAGATCACGGCAAGATTGCCCGTGATCGCAGCGCAGTCCTATGCGGTCTACCGTAGCGCGTTCCATGACGAAAGCCTGAATATTCATAATCCCGTGGACGGACTTTCCACCGCAGAGAATTTCCTGCGCGTGCTGCGTCCCGACTCCTCTTATACCGAAAGAGAAGCGCGCCTTTTGGACGTTGCGCTTGTTGTGCACGCAGAGCACGGCGGCGGTAACTGCTCCACCTTTGCAACGCGCGTGCTGTCTTCCTCGGGTACGGATACGTATTCCGCGATCGCGGGTGGTATCGGTGCGCTCAAGGGTCCCAGACACGGCGGCGCGAACATCAAGGTGCAGGAAATGTTTGATTGCATCAAGGAGACCGTGGCAAACCCGTGGGATGACGGTCAGCTGACCGATTTTCTGGTCAAGGCATTGCGCAAAGAGGTGTATGACAAGTCGGGTCTGATTTACGGTATGGGTCACGCGGTGTATACGCTGTCCGACCCCAGAGCCGTCATTCTCAAAAACTGCGCAAGAGAGCTGGCGTACGATAAGGGCTTTGGCAAGGATTTTGAGCTGCTGGAAAGCATTGAGCGCCTGACGCCCAAGATCTTCTGCGAGTATAAGGGCGTGGAGCGTCCCATGTGTGCAAACCTTGATCTGTATTCCGGTCTTGTATACCGCATGCTGGATATCCCCGTGGAAATGTATACGCCTCTGTTCGCCATCGCACGCGCCTCGGGCTGGTGCGCACATAGAATGGAAGAGTACATCACCGCAAACAAGATCATCCGCCCCGCATACCGCTGCATCTCCAAGAGCAAGGAATATATCCCTATGGAGAACAGATAAAATAAAACTGCCTGACCTTGAAAGAGAGGTCGGGCAGTTTTTTGCGCGGATATCGCTCCGCATCCCCTCTCTTGAACTTATTTCCGACAACTTAAGGATTGACTAATGCGTCTTGGGTAGCAAAAGGATGTGGATGCGCGTTAAAAAGGCGTCCCCCGGGGGGAAGCTGTCGCCGCAGGCGACTGAAGGGGAATGCGAAAGCTTGGGCTTGAACGGTTATACCCGAGCGAGTAACCGTGCCGTTTAGTCCGCAACTCCCCTTCAGTCGCCTGCGGCGCCAGCTTCCCCTCGGGGGACGCCTCTGTAGCGCGTACCCGCATTGCAGAGTGCGGCATTTATTGCAAGTTGTTTTTTGAAATTCTTTGCTGCGCTTACGAAGGACATCTCAAAACTGTACTGAAAGTGATCATGGCGTGGGCAACGCGATGCTTGACTTGGAATAGTAATCAATCAATTTTTGCGCAATCATGTTTCTTTTGGTCAACATTTTGGCAAATTTCTCTTGATTATCTTGAAAATTTATGTTATAATGATATGATTGTGTAACTTTCGTCCCGGGACGTCCCCGTGGACTTGAATATATGGAGGAATGGTTTTGAGAAACACCATGAAGCTGCGCTCGGGTGCGGTCATCCGTGAGGTGACGCGCAAGGAAGCCGACGCAAAGAATTATTTGACCCGTAACGTGCTGACGCAGATGCACCTGATGCCCTCGGGCGATCCCTGTGCATACGAGCAGAACGAGGACGGCAGCATCATCTACTATTTCGACCCTGCGCGTGTGGTTGAGGCTCCCCCCGAGCTTTGGTATTACCCCACCGCAAAGACCGATCCCATCACGCTGGAGAGCGGTACGGTGATCGAGCGCATGAGCATCAAGCGCGCCGCAACCTACGGCTACTACACCAAGGAGCGCCTCTATCAGATGCACTACGAGGTCATTGAGGAGCCGGTTGCGTACACCATTCGTAACGACAAGTCGTATATGTATTTCTACGACAAAAAGACGGCTGTGCGCATGCCGCTGAGCTGCGTCAAGTGCGGTAAAGACGTGCGCTATAAGAGAAAGCTTTGCCAGGCTTGCTACGAAGCCGAGATGGACGTGCGTCGCGCAGAGGGTGACGAGCACAGAAACGCTTCCTACGGCTACAGCCGCGAGCGAGTTCTGTTCTTTGACCTTGAGCTGACAGGCGTGTACGATCACGATGAGATCATTTCGATCTCGATCACCAATGCCTTGGGTGAGGTGATCATGGACACTTTAGTCAAGCCCGTACGCAACAAGAAGTGGAAGAGAACCGAAAAGATCCACGGCATTACCCCCGAGATGGTGCAGGATTCTCCCACGCTTGCAGAGCTGACGCCCCGTATCAAGGAGATTTTTGCCGAGTGCGATAACCTGATCGCATACGGCGTTTCGACCGACTACAGCCACATCAAGTACATTTACGAGACGGTTGCAGAGCGTGAAGCGCTGCACGATAAGACCCGTTGCTGTGCAAACGAGTTTGTCAGATACATTCACGAGCATCGCCCCGACGTGGTACATGCATCGCTTGTTGATGCGATGGAGACCATGGGCATTGCTTGGGATGGCATCCCTCATACCTCGATTGCAGATACCATTGCGTGCCAGAAGGTTTGGGACGCGCTGTTCCCCCACTATTACCAAGGCGAATGAGCGTAAGGAAGGTATAGAAACATGTTTGATAAATTGTTTGGATTGGATAAGCCCAAGCGTGCCGATGAGGGCACTGAGCTGCTGATCACGGTATATGATAACGTGCAGCTGTCGGTCGTGCGCAGCCTTTTGGACGCAGAGAATATTCCGTATCTGATTCGCGAGCGCGGCAGCGGCAGCGCTGTCAAGATCGTGATGGGCGTTTCCTCGTTCGGCTCGGACGTTTACGTGCCCACAAGCAAGCTGGAGGAGGCTACCGATGCCATTGCAACGGTGCTTGGCGAAGAGGTTGAATTTGTCGAGGACGGCGAAGGAGAATAAGACATGAAGGAAGTATTGCTTTGTAAATACGGCGAGATCGTGCTCAAGGGCGCAAATAAGCGTTACTTTGAGGATATGCTGTGCCGTGAGCTGCGCCATCGCGCTGCTAACTATGGTGATTTTAACATTTATCGTGCGCAAAGCACCATTTATATCGAGCCCAAGGACGAGTTTTGTGACATGGACGGCATGTTTGAGTCGGCTCGCAAGACCTTTGGTATCGTAGCTATTGGCAGAGCGGCTGTGTGCGAGAAGAACATGGAAAGCATTACCGCGACCGCGCGCGAGTATATTCCGCAGTTTTTGGCGGGCAAGCGTACCTTTAAGGTAGAGGGCAAGAGATCGGATAAGGCATTTTGCAAGAACTCCATGGAGATTGCTATGGAGATCGGTGGCGTGCTGCTTTCCTGCTGCCAGCCCATTCGCGTGGACGTGCACAATCCCGAGATCGTGGTCAAGGTTGAGGTGCGCGAGTATGCTGCTTACGTGCATGCGGGACAGTTCAAGGGCGCGGGTGGTATGCCCGTAGGCTCCAACGGCAAGGGCATGCTGCTGCTTTCGGGCGGTATTGATTCTCCTGTTGCAGGTTATATGATGGCAAAGCGCGGCGTTAAGATCGAGGCGATCCATTTTGAGTCGTTCCCGTATACCAGCGAGCGCGCAAGGGAAAAGGTGCTGGAGCTGGCAGGTTTGGTGTCCTCTTATGCGGGTGACATCAACGTGCACGTGGTATCGCTGACGCACGTGCAGGAGGAGCTGGTCAAGCATTGTGACGAGGACTATTTCACGCTGCTTTTGCGCAGATATATGATGGCAATTGCCAATAAGGTGGCGCATAAGTTTGGCTGTGGCGCGCTGATTACGGGCGAGAGCCTTGGTCAGGTGGCATCGCAGACCATGGAAGCCATCAACGTGACCAATACCATGACCGATCTGCCTGTATTCCGCCCTTGCATTGGTATGGATAAGGAAGAGATCGTGCAGGTAGCGCATAAGATCGGCACGTTTGAAACCTCGATTTTGCCGTTTGAGGATTGCTGCACGGTGTTCACCCCCAAGCATCCGAGAACGCGCCCCGAGCTTGCCAAGGTTGAGCGCGAGGAGCAAAAGCTGCCTTTTGACGAGCTTGTAGACGAAGCGATCGAAGGCATGTACCGCGTGCAAATCAAAGCGAGATACTAATCAATTTTAACGACCCAAACTCTCAAAAAGTTTTCGCCCGCCTTTTTCAAAAGGCGGCGCAGGTCGAGGGCGCGTAGCCCTCGTCGCCCGTCGCAACGGGCGAAACTCCAAAAACGCTGTTTTTGGTTCTTTTTGCAGCTCCTTGCTCAAAAAGAACGGAGAGAATTTCCTCACATAAAATCCCGAGTATAAAAAAAGAGTTGCCTTTACAGGCAACTCTTTTTTTAATCCAATATCCCCTTGAGATCCACATCCACCATAAACAAGGCACCGTAGCTCATGGTCATATGGAACAGAGAGGTGTTCCACTTGGTGTCCTTGCCCCAGCCCTCAAAGGTGGTGGTGCCGCCCTCGCGCAGAATGCGCTGCCACGTGCCGTCATGAAGCAGGGCATCCAGGATGCGCCCCTCCTCACCGTCGCGTACCAATCCCCACATCATAGGGAAGGTGCAGAACATGGAAAGCGAGGACATGCTGTGCGTGTCCAGCAGGGCAAGAATGTTCTGCTTGGATCTCTTGTCGGGGCAGAGATCCAGCCCGTATGCAAATACGTTGCCCACAAGGCTTACGTGCTCGGTGTGCTCACCGTCCTTGAACAGTCCGCGCTCCGGGTCGTAAAACGCGCGGTAGAAGGCATCCAGCAGGGCAGAGGTGTCGCGATAAGCAGGCAGACCCAGCTCGGCTGCAATTTTGTTGGCGGTGCGAATTGCGGCTATGTAGTAGGCGTTGATCGAAACGTGCGCCTCGTGGCAAATCTGCCCCTCGCGAATGTCCACGTCATAGCCGTGTCGGAAATTGGCGGGCCACTCCACCACGCACCATTTGTTCAGCTCTTTGATCAGGTGATCGTGCTCGTATTCTGCGCGGTAAGCGTCCAGAAGCGGCACTATTTTGGCAAAATTCTGCGCCAAATATGCCTTGTCACCTGTAATGCGGTAGTGCCACAGCACCAAATATACCAACATCAAGGGGTATTCGGCAATCTCTTGCATGAACGAGCAATCCATGCAGGTGACCAGCGTGGGCGTGATAAAGCTTGTGCAAAACGCATCGTCAATCAGCTTTCTGACCATGGAATCGTCCTGCGTCAGTACCATGTGCGTCAGCGCGGTATAGCAGCCGTCACCCAGATAAAAGCCCTTTTCGCGCTCCATGCAGTCCTGAATGACCTCCTGCACACCGTACTTCTGCGTGTTAACGCAAAGCTCCCAAATGCGGCGTAGAGTCGCATCCTGCGCGTATGTGGGCTTGAGATTTGCCTTGAGCGTGAAAGGATAGTGCCGTGCGCGCAGTGTCGCACTGATCAAACGCGCCCCTTGGGGCAAGATCAGCTCGGCATAGCGGAATGCCTTGTAATCAAACCATTCAAGGCGACTCTCACCCTTGCCGAGTATCCATGTTTCCTCGTAAACGCAGTTGGCGCGCAGCGCGTAGCGGATCGAGCCGTCCTCGCCAAGCTCCTGCGCACAGCGCACGGTTACCTCGTCACCCTCTTGTCCGATCACGGTAGCATTCAGATATCCTACGTAATTCGCACCGAAATCCAAGGTGATGCGGTTGCCCTCTGCCTTGATTTGCGCAGGCTCGATGTGCTCAAACGTTAAAGAGGCACTCTTTTGCGCTACTACCGTGTGATCGTCATAGCGGCAGATGCACGCATGCTGCCAATCGCCGTCATCATAGTCGGGACGCTCAAAGCCTACCTCGCGCGCACGCGCGTCATAGGTTTCAAGAAATTGCGTCTGGTAGCCGCACATGCCGCTTTCGGTGTAGCCCGTGTGTCGCTTGACCAAAAAATCCTTTCCGCTGGCAGCAACGCAGCACCCGTCTGCCTCTATGTCGCAAAGCAGCCCGTGGCGGTGGTCACCGCTCTGCCACACGCGATTGATCAGTCCCTGATACAGCGTGTGCACCGCGATCACGTTTTCGCCCTTGACAAGATAAGGCGTCAGGTCGATCTCGTTGTAATTGTACTGAAAATGATACGAAGGGGCAGGGCCTTGCGCCACGAACGCGCCGTTGACGTAAAGCACGTAGTAATCGTCCGCCGTAATCAGGATGCGCGCGCTCTTGGGCGCGTTTTCCAAAACAAAACGCTTGCGGAACAGCACGTGCGCGTTTCGGTGTTCGGTGCAATCCAAGGGGAGCGGCTCTGATTGACGGTGGAACACGTTGCGCGGCTGCAAACCTGCCAGCACGTGATCCGAGATCCATTTTCCTTGAAATTGATGTGACATTTGCGCTACCGCCTTTCAAACAAAAATTCCTTGCTAGTATTGTATCATAAAAGCAGGGGAGAGTCAAGTGCATACAAAGAGAGAGCCTTATAAAAAGGCTCTCTCGAGGTTTTTTATTTTGTGGGAACGTTTTCAACAACGCCAAAGCCGGTAGCCAGCTGAATGCTGTCAAGATCTGCATTGAATGCCTTGATCTCGTCCAAAGACGCATCCATTGCAATGTAGGCAATGTCCATATAGGTGGTCTCGGCGGTCACAAGTCCAAAGGCGTCCAGACGCAGGAATTTTGCGGTAAACGTGCCGTCGGCTGCGGGCGTAAAGGACGCAAGCCCGAAAGCCTCCAGGTCAAAGACCATAACGTGCCACGCACCGTCCTCAATAATGCCGGGGGTGTGGGCGTAGTCCTTGTTACCGGTGGGACCTGTTGTGGTCGTGCCCGAGAAGAACTCAATGTTGCCGAACTGCTGCACGTCAGACGCTACCGTGCGGTAACGGATGACTGCGTACTTGCCACTCTCCTTCTTGTTATCGGTAAATACCGTGAAGTAAGATTCTGCGGCAGAGCCATCGCCGTACAGGCGCAGGTAAGAGCCGTCGCTTGCAAGCTCCATCTTACCAAAGCCGGCAGCGGTGACCTTTTGTGCCTCCAGCTGGGCAGGGGTGAAGTAAAGGTTCAGGGGCGTTTCTGGCTCGGGGGGCAGGGTAGCCGAGGGATTGGGATCCTCGGGCCAGCCGGCAAAGTCCTTATCAAGCTCTACCTTGAAGGTGCGAGCCTTGTCGGACATGGCAACCACAAAGGAGTAGGAGAAGGTGCCGTCGCCATCGTATTGCACCATGTAACCGTCATAGTAGTGGTGGAAGCCCTTGGTGTCGGGATTGTCAAGCGAGTTGACCTTATATTCTACCCACTTGCCGTCTACCTTTTCATAGATCTTGGGAACGGAGAGTGCGGAGAAGCCGGAAACGCGCAGGGTGATGTTGTTCTCACCGCCGCTGAGCGTAAATTCTGCGGCATCGTTCTGCGCCTTGATCTGCGGCAGGAAGATCGAGCTTACGTTTTCGCCAACCGCAACGTCAACCTTCAAGGGGTCGATCAGCGTGTTCTGGCGAACGTCCAGCACGTTCTGGTCGGGATGCTCTGCACGGTAATCGGTCTCCTGCGAGCCCCAAGGCATGATGATCGCATCAATGCGGAAGGTGTCGCCCTTCTTCAAGGTGACCTCGGCAAGATCCAGAGTCAGATACGTAGCGTAGAACTGATTTCTGATTACGAAGGGAGCTTCAACCTTTTGACCGTTCATGGTAAATTCTGCGTTTGCAATCAAGAAGGAAACGTTGACGTAATCGTCTACGAGCGCAGAGATCAGCTTGCACATATCAAAGTAGGGGAACTGATCGCCAAGCGTGTAATACTTGGTGTTGCCGTCGGGCACGTTTTTGGTCATAACGGGATTGTTGTTTGCGTCCAGATAGCCAAGCAACTCGTAGTCGCCCATGCCGCGAACGGAATAGAACGAGAAGTCACGCTTGAAGTTTTCAAAGCTGATGTCCTCCAGCACCTCGTAGGTCATCTGATAGTAGGTGCGGTTTTCATCGGTCTGGGGCATTTCCATGTGGTTGTAGGTCACCTTGATCTTGCCGTCGTCCGAAACGTAGGTCATGTCAATGTCCGCGTAGGTCGGACCGTAGGAATTGATGATGTTTTGCAGGTTGTCCGAGGCGATCGTTTTGCCCTCGTCGTTTACGTATTGCAGGAAGTGGTGCTGACCGCCGTTGGTATGCTGCGGCTGATTGCCGTTAGAGGGATTTTCCATCTCACTCCACAAGGGTGCGGACATAGCGCGGTGGTCGGGCAGGGTGAACAGGTCCTTGTTATATACGTAATAGGGGGCAATACAGTTGGATTCGCTGACGCCCGTGGAAAGGTGGTAGTAGGGGGAGAAGAACTGGATCGAGGAGATCTGTTTGAGCGGGAAGTTACCCCAGTTCTGATACAGGTTGAGTACCGTGAAGTGCTCGGTCTTGCCTGCCTTGAGCGTCATGGGGAAGTAGGTTTCGCTGAAAGGATCGTCACCGCAGTCATAAAGCGGTTCTTCGTGCTCATGGCTGAAGTTCTTACAAACCTCCAAGGAAACGGGTAGCAGCATATCTCCCTTGCCCAGCAGCACGCCGCTTTCAATACAAGTGCCGTGTGCGTAGGTCATGACGTACAGGTTACGGTCAACGTCATCGCCGGTAACGTCAAATACAAGGTTGTAGTGCTTGTTCCAGGATTCGTAATAGGGTACGTTAAAGCTGCTCTGCGGCTCCATGTCAAACTGGTAAGTACCGCGAATGGCGTTGTAGCCTACAAAAGAAGCCATGGGGGATTTTTCGGTGTCAACCTTGATGTTTTCTGCGGAGAGGGGATTGCGCTCCTCGTATGCAGCCTTGCGGAATGCTTCAAAATCATGGTTGAGGTCGGTGTAGATGCGCTGACCCATGTAGAAATCGTTTTCGGTGCTGTCAACGGGAGCAAGAATGGTGCCGTTCTCGGGGGTGCGAGCCTGCACAATGGTGTACTTGCCGTCCGCCAAAGTGACCTGCATACTGCCGCTGGAGGCATCCTTGAGCAGGATGTAGCCAAGCACGCCAACGTTCTTGATGTCAAACGCTACGTATTCGGCAGTTGCCCAGTCCACACCGTCAAGCGAGGTGTGTTCGCCGCTTGCGTCCTTGACGATCAGTGCGTCAACCGTGTCTGCAGCGATCTCGGTGATCTGACCGATCTCGGCAATGCCGGTGGTGTCAGTCGATGCGCAGATGCGCACGACGTGGTTCATCTTATCGGAGAATACGTGCAGGGTTCTGTCAAGGTACAGGGGAGGTGCGCCGTCGGTTTTGGTTTTGTTGATCTTGAGATCCTTGATCTCAATCGTGTCTCCCGATGCACTGACGAAATCAAAGCGGATTGCGTTGACTGTGCCTGTGTAATTGGTCACGGTACTCTCGTTGAGCGGGAAATTGTAGGTGTGCCATTCACCGTCGTTGTTGACGGGGATTCTGACCCAACGCGTATCGTTGAAATCATCCTTGTCGATCTTGAGGTAGAGCTGGATCTCGGAGACGTGCGTGGAGCGCATGGTCAGTTGCAGATTGTTGGCATCAGCAGTGCGGAATTTAACGTTACCGTAGATATAGGCGTCGTTAGAGCTGGTGACGGTGGCAGTCAGCACGCCGTCCTTGACGGTGGGCTCGGTCATATCGTGGGACTTTTTCAAGGCTTGCAGGTTGAGCTCATTTTCGTTGCTCACTTGCACGTGGTTGATAAAGTCCTGATCTGCAAGGTGCACGTCATAGTAGTAATAGCCGAGGCGGTAAATGTTTGCAGTGCCTGCCGTCGAGCTGCCGGAGGCATAGTAAGTATTGCCGTCCTCCATCTTGACGTAAACGTCCATGGTGTCGGTCAGGTAAGGCTTGCCGCCGGGCGTGGTCAGCGAGGTGACCTGCTGGGGCTTTTCGGGGTCAAAGCTGTAATTGAGCTTCATGTTTTGGTTGGTGACCGCGTAAGCGTCACGCGAAGGCGTGGTGAAATAGGCGTTTACGCCGTTTTCCAGCCACTTGGCGTTCTCGATCAGGTCGGCATAGTCACCGGTCAGGATGGATTCGCGCACGGGCGCCTTTTCCTCTTCGGGAGCTGTGGTCACATCCTCAGTAGATGTAGGATCATCCGGCTGCGGCTTATCCTTGCAGGCAGCAAACGTGCCAAGCAACATAGCGCAGAGCAGCATGATCGAAAGAGCGGATATGTGCATTCTTTTCATGTTGTGTACCTCACGTGAAAATTTCTAAGCTCTTTATTTTACCATATGATAATAGTGCGCGTCAAGAGAGCTGCTTTTTTTTCAGCGTTCTATATGAAAATACGATGCTGTTTTCATGAATTATGCAATAAGCCTTCTCCGCTGGAGAAGGGGGACCGCAGCGGAGCCGACCTAAGAAGGCGACGCGGTTGCGGTGGATGAGATGCATCATTCGGACGCTCCTTCACGTCTTGCAATTTTCCTAATAAGCAAAAGTCTGTGTATAGGACAGACCTCCCCGGTGTACTTTTTGTTCGTATACCGTTCATTTTGCAGGTTTATAGGGCTTCTCTCATAAGAATTAACACCCCCGACAGACCGAAAAATCTGTCGGGGGACTTGCTTCATTCAATATAACCAATTTGACGGAATCAAGAACGTATACGGTGCGGTGACAATCGTAAATATGAGTGATAGTTGCAGCCGTTGCTTCTTTTCAATTTTTCTGAATGTGATAAAATAATTGAACACAAAAATCAAGGCGGCAGACATAATGAGTGCCGGAACGGTCAGATAAGGCTCATCGCCCATGTTGCCTACTTCAAAGACTATCATCATAAAGAGCATATATGCTGCTCCTATAATATCAGAAGCCATACCGAAGGCATAGATCTTGAATATATGCTTTTTATAGAATTGCTTTTTGTCCGTGATTTTCAGAATCAGCATACTGACAAGAAGAACCAGGCTGTCGATGATAAAATTTCCCGGTAAAACGATCAACCATACCAGGGGGAATAACAGTATCATCCAAAAGGGGAACAAAACGTTATATAATTTCATGCTGCTTGTTTCATTAGCCATATAAACACCTCCGGAGTCAAAATGAAATGTGATCTGCGTATGTAATTTGTTACAGTGCTTTTTGCTTTTTGGGGGCAACCAGCATCCCAGGGAGGTAAAATACCACCGGCAGCAGCAGGTAGAGCACGTACAAAATCACGGTGGATTGCCAGTCCTCCAGCCAACCGAACAGGGCGGGCAGGAAGAAGGAGTTGCACTTGAAGAACATGTAATCCGAGCCGATGGGGGAGTAGTTGACGATGTTGGCAGGGATGGACACGAGCAGCGTCGGGATGGCGGGCAGGATCAGCTCCCAAGGTTTTGTCAGGTGCGTGTAGCGGTGGTAGCCCGTAGTCTGCATGAGCACAAAGCAGAACATCATGACACCATGGAACAACATGGTGTGCGCACCCGCAAAGGATAGGCAGGAATAATTGGAGAGCACGTTAGCAGGGTAAAAGAAATTGATGGCAGCACCCAAAAGCCCCAGAGTGCAAAGATATCCGCAGCCTGCTTTTTTCATATACTCGTTGCCCCACAGCGCAAACGGCATGGCGTACATAAAAATACTGCAGGGGTACAAGGGAAGAATGCCGCCCCACTCAAACGCAATCTCGTTGCCGCCCACCGTTTCCCAGGTGATCTTAACGATCTCCCAGAGAGTCATGGTTGCCCACAGCACAGCCATAATATTCCTGACTTTTTTGTGTTCCAGCCTGCGAAGTTTGATCGCAATCAGTATGATCGCTGCCAAAAGCACAGCCGAAAGACATAGGTGCAAAGGGGAAAACAGCATACCCACTAAGTTATCGCGTACCAAAAAGTCCTTGTGTGTAAAGAAATTTTGCAGGGTATAAGTCAAACGATCCATACGTAGTCTCCTCTGAAATTGTTACGCTTATTATACAGGGTGCTTGCCGCATAGGTCAAGAGAAGGAGGCAAATCTTAATAAAAATTAAGATTTGCCGCCAATGGGCTTATTTCTTGAATATTTCGGGTGTAGTCAGAATACCCGTGCGGCGCAGGCGGTATTCGTAGGTCCATGCGTCGCCCGAGGTCACCCAAGCGGGAGGACCCTGCCAGCGGTGCTTTTCGTCTGCGTTGTGCACGTCGCCAAAGCAGTTACGGCGCGAGATGTATGCACTCACACCGATCGTGTGCGAGCCTGCTGACAGCATACCAAGCTCGGCAGTATAGGGCGGGTATGCGATGACGGCACGTTGCTCACCGTCTACGTCAACCGCGGTGACCACCGCATCAAAGTGCGGCACCTTGATCACGGCATTCCAATCCGCGTCACAGCAAACGGGGATCTTGTAGCAAACCTCACCGCCGTAGAAGGGCAACCCTTGGTAGGTCAGATCCGAGAAGCCGATGGTTTCGGGCAGCGCGGTCACGCTCAAAAGCTTACCGCTGACGCGCACGCCAAAGTCGCCCAGCAAATACATTGCCTCGCAGTTAGAGCGCTCTGCAAACGGAATGGTTACGCGCAGCACGTTTTCACCCTTGTGCATGGGAGGCAGCGCCACCTTGGCAATCGAAAGGTCAACGTAATAGCCGTCGGGCTTTGCGGTCACATTCTCGCCGTTCCAAATGATGGTGGCAATATCCGCGTCCTCAAGCGCAAGGTAGGGATTTGCGTAGTCGATCTCGCTGTAGATGGTGTATTCCAGCGTCACAGTATGCTCTGCGGGCTTTTCTTCGATGACCCAAGGCTGTGCCTTGCCTGCAGGGAAGCCGAGGCGGCGGCGAACAGCTGCGTCAATGCGCAAAATCTCCTCGGTGGGAGAGAGCGGCTCGTCATCCAGCGCGTATCTTGCCATGTCAAGCAGCAGCACGTTGGGCTCGGAGAGCGTGTAGGGTACGGTAAAGGGAATATTGGCAACAGGGCTTGCCGCACTGTTTTGCTCAGCCCATGCGTCATATCCTACGGTCATGCGCTGAATGCCAATCGGCGTGGGCGCAGCAGCTGCT
Organism: Eubacteriales bacterium; assembly: GCA_045652835.1. Classification (GTDB taxonomy): domain Bacteria; phylum Bacillota; class Clostridia; order Oscillospirales; family CAG-272; genus SVQP01. The sequence continues at coordinate 16,895 of JAZOLE010000021.1, forward strand.
GCAGGCTCATAGCCATCGTCCTCGTCGGTGTCCTCAAGGTAAAGCAGGGCGGAATCGTAGTCATGCAGCGTCATGATGATGTGCGTCTTGCCGCCCGTGCGGTTGCTGTAGCGTACAGGCTTAATCTCACCCGTCACGGTGTCCCAAAGCTGTGCCTTGTATTTGCCGTTGACGTAGATGTGAACGCCCTGCGCACGAGAGAGGTGCTTGTTGTATGGCTCGTTTGCGTGCGAGATAAACAGCCAAAGTCCGTCTGTGTCGCGTCTGACTTGGTGGATGAGGTTGGTGGTATACGCACCGCTGAAATCGCGGATCTCTACCGTGCGGTCGCCATACAGCTCTTCAAGTAGCGCACCGCGCGAGAATGCGATTTGCTTGGATGCCTCAAAGAGTGCCTTGCCGCGTGCGCTGGGCTTTGCATCCTCGTACTTGGGTGCGTCACCCATAAATACCAGCTTACCGCCGGCAGCTCTGAACGCCTCAAGGCGTGCAAGCGTGGTCGAGCGCAACGTCTCGCATTCGGGCACGATGACCACGTCATACGCCATCTTGCCCACCTGCAGGGGAGCGCCGCCCTCGGGGCAGAGATCGGGCAGGGTAGATTCGCAGATGTAGTTAAAGTCAATATTGCCGCGCAGCAGCCAATCGGTCACGTTCATAAAGTTGCCGTCCAGCTTGTCGCGCACCAGCTGTGTTTGCTCGTTGGGACCCCAATGCAGCCAGTAGCTTTCTACGGGATGCACCACGCCCACCTTGATAAGCGGCGTGCCGCGAGTCAGAGCGGTGTTAACTCTGCCAAAGTGATCCTCTACGTAAGCGTACTGCTTGTACCAAGGGGATTGATAGGACATGGAAGCGGGGTAGTCGCGCTTTGCAGTGCCCTTCATGGAAACCCAGGAAAGGTGATGCACGCGCACGGTCACGCCCAGCGCTGCCTGCCAGTCACCGTGCAGCTTGTGACCGCGGAAATCAAAGTCCCAACCGGTTACGCCGTAAAGCTCACTCATCATGCCGGGCTTGCCGTACTGATGCACAGCAGATTGGCACTGCTTGGCGGTGGTGAACTCAAAGGAAGCGCAAAGCATATCAATGCCGGGAATGCCAAAGCCGCGATAGGAGCGCATGCAGTCACCGATTGCAGCGGTCTGCGAGTGCAGGGTGGGCTCTTCCATCATGTGACCGGTCAGCGCAATGCCGTTGGCGTCGCACCAGTCACCGCAGGTGTCGGCAAATGCCTTGGCAAAGCGGTCGGAAACGTGGTCATGGTAGTGGTAGCGGGTCAGCGATACCTCGCCGTCCGGCAGATCCCACAAAAGCTCGGGCAAATGGTCGATCAGCGAGTCACCGTAAGCAGCCTTGAAGGTTTCCTCCAGATCATCCGTCCAAGGCAGATGCACGTTCTGCTTGCTGTTTGCAAAGGCAAGCGTGCCCTTGCGCATAAACTGCGGCTCGTCTGTAAAGATTGCGGGCACAACCGTGCCAAAGCGATCACCCACAGCCTCCTTGTAACGCTCGTGCGTGACCTCAATGAATTTATCAATCGCAGCCTTGTTGAGCGTGTCAACGTAGGCTTGGTTGTTGAACCAAGGGGAATTGCCCGAGATCTCGCGCCATATAGTCCATAGCGTACCCTCGATGGCGTCTCCGTCCTCTACCTTGCGGTAGGACTTCAGGCATTTATCCGCACCCAGCACCACATCGAACTTGGCAATCAGCACGGCATTGTCGCGCACGCTATAACTTGGGTTACAGGTAAAGGTGATGTATCGCTGACGGAAGGTGTCCTCCTTGGTCACGTAGCCGCCCGCAAAGCCCGAGGGCCACTTGTCCTCGTCGTAAAGCCATGCCAGCATCTCGTTTTTCTCTGCATGATCGGTGCACGCCTTGACCAGTTCCATAAAATCGTCAGAAAGGTAGGTGGTGGACATACCGGCACGGCAATGCATATGGAATCCGCCAAGGCCCATCTCTTTGAAAATGTCGATCTGGCGCAAAAGCTCGTCCTTTTCCAATTCGCAGTTCCAGGCCCAGAAGGGCGTGCCGCGGTATTCTGCCGTGGGGTTTTGGAAAAGAGATTTGTCAAGCCTTAGTTGCTTTGTGTTTTTTTCGTAAATCATAAGCTTCTCCTGTTCTCCGCAAGCGCGGGTGGTGGTTGGGGAATTTTATATTTTATATCCATTATAACGGAGAAAGGCGAAAAATGCAAGTGGTTTTTGGTAAAAAATATCAAAAATACATGGGTGTCGAGATGAGTATGTTTCGGTTCTTTGGGTGGGAATGCGAACCCAGCTTTGTTATAGACTAATTCATATTTTTGTGATATAATTATAAAAAAGCTCTTGACCTTCCAGTTAACTGTAATGTTATAATGATGCCGAAGGGGGTAATGACATGATAAAAATAGGTGATTTAGCGAAAATTTGCAATGTCAGTGCGAAAACTCTGAGGTATTATGATGCCGAAGGCGTACTAAAGCCGGATATGATAGACTCATCAAGCGGATATAGATTTTATTCGGTTGATGCGGTGGAAAGGTACAAACAGATTCTATTTTATAAAAATCTCGGCTTTTCATTGGACGAAATTAAAAAAATACAAATAGCAACAAATGATGAAGTGAGAGAAATTCTTCAAAGCAAAAAGGCAGCTTTGTCCGAAACAATTGAAAAAACTAAGCAGCAGGTAAAAACCATTGATGGTTTATGTGAAGGAAATTCTCAAAATCCAGTCGTGTCGGAAACTCTGCTCTTGCCTTTTGAAAATGATATGCGGGTAGTTGGAAAATGGGAACTGTGCGGCAAGCTCATTGATGAGAATGACTTGACGTCTTTATCAGACATAGGCTCAGATGCCATAGACAAAGAAATCATATTTATGCCCGGTGGAGCATTTGCTTGGAAGTATTTTTGGACAAAAGGCACACTATATAGAATTTCTCCGAAGTATATGTTTGCAATTCCCAATTCGTATCAAATATTAGAGCGAAACGGCAATCGATATATGATCGTTCAGTTTATGAGCGACGAATGTATTGATAACGGAGAAGATACTATGTTTCTTTTGTATCGTCAGGTAGACAATATTGCATATACTGAGCATCAAATACGTCCCAATATTGATAAAACTGATCTGCCGTTTGTTGATGATGAATCGGTTCACGGCGAATGGGTGGTATTAGATTATGTTCCTATAATATCGGATTTTGTCCCTGGTTCTCAATACAGTGATAAAGGTGATATCTATGCTGTAGATATAAAATTTTTACCTCGCGGTATATGTACAAGAACGATTCGTTCTATGTCAGGAAGCTTAAACTATATGATTCGATATACAAAAGGTTTTGTGCTCAACGATAAAGAAATGACAGCTGAAGAATATCAAATCAAACTAATAAACGACAAGGAATATCTCTTCGTACAACACAAATCGGGAGATTATTTTTACGGCGGTATAACTCCGCAATGGTATGTTTTTGAAAGGAAGGACTGGTGAAATGAAAAACAAAAATAGCGTAGAGCAGTATTTTAATCAAAAAGATTTTTCGATATTAGAAATAGTTTTAATAATCATAGCTGTTATTTCTCTGATCGTAGCCACGTTCGTACAAGGCGGAGGCCCTATAGGTCTTCCTGCTTTTCTGATTTGCATTATCGTCTTTTGCATATATCGCTCTTTCAAAATCAAAGATGCCGAAATCGATCAAACACTAAAAAGAATAATGCAGGATAATAAAATCGAGTGTTCAGAAAATGGTATTCAATGTTATGAATTAAAAGGGACTGTAATAAAGAAAAGAAAGGACGGAAAATTTATTTCTCCGAATTATTATATTACTAATATTTTCTTTTCATCAGAGGATACTCTTTTTAATATCTATATCATCGATTTAATTAAGAGATCTGTAGAAATGGTTTCCTGTAGTGTAAAATGTACTGAAAAAATAACTCTAACAGAGGAAACGATTAAGACCAGTGCAGGACTCGCTAAAGTGGCTCACCTTGAAATTGAAGATACTTGCGTAATTCCTGTCACACTCAATGAATATAAAACATCTCAATTAGTGCAAAACATTTGCGATATACACAAATAAAGCATTTAATTGTTATAGGGGGTAAATGGCGATGAATAAGGACTTGCCCAGAGATATAGTTAAACACGTTAATAGAAAAATTGCACGCTGCATAATCATA
>JAZOLE010000022.1:0-24191 GCA_045652835.1 Eubacteriales bacterium
GCCATACAAATGAAATACCGAATCCCCTTCGTGATACGTTTGAATATGTTGCTGAAGCCGTGCCATACCGCTGTATGCTTTTTTGCGTACGATCTTGCCGTTGGGCTTTTCAATGTGCAGATAAATGGTGTTTCTCCAGTACAGGTGACACTTGACAGGCGTCAAGGGAGTGGAGTTATCTAACGTTGTCTCAATATCAATTTGTTTGACCGTGCCGTAATAGGTACTGTCGATCAATTTGTGGGGCACACCTGTGACGATAAACGGAATCAGCATTACCACAACGTAACATAAATCCTTGAATGATTTGTATTCCATATCAAATATCACGTCTCCCCATAAAATCAATACCGTTGCAAAGGCAGCAACCAAAATTGTGCAGGGAATCACTCTGACCAAAATTTTTCGTGTGCGATATGCTTTTAAGTCGTAGGGGATTTTCATTGCCTTTTCGATTAGCTCGGAATCAAGCTCCAAAAGACTCGCATAAATGTTCATATTCGTCATACTTCAAATCCCTCCTTATGTAAAAATTCTTTGAGTTTCGCTCTTGTTCTGAGCAAAAGAACTGTCACGTTGCTTTCCTTCATTCCGTAATCGTGTGCAATTTCGGATATAGAGCTTCCATACCAATACCGCCGTATAAAAATGCTCTGCGGTTTATCGGAGAGTGATCGAACAAACTTGTTCAAAGACTCCTTGAGCGCAATGCTCTCGCCAATGTCCTCTCCGCTGTCATGATCGGGAATGCATTCCGTAAGCTCGTCAAGGATAAGCGAAAACTGCCCGCCGCGCTTCTGCGCGCTTTGTGCTTCATAGCGATTCAGCGACAGGTGTCGGCTGATCCTACCAACGTACGTTTTGAGTGAATCCGGGCGTTTGGGCGGGATGGTATTCCACGTTTTGAGATAGGTATCGTTGACAATTTCTTTTGCATCCTCGTCATTTGCGAGAATGCTGTTTGCAATATAATGGCAATAGCGTCCGTATTTCTTGTCGGTTTCAGATATGGCAGACTCCGAGCGTTCAAAGTATAGATCTACTATCTGCTTATCTTCCATGTCTCGCACTCCTTTCGCGTGTTTTTGAAGTCCTTCACCCTAAATAACAGAAAAACTGCAGTCCACACTACACTTTGGTGAAACCTTTTTTATAATTATAACATATTTTTTCGAAAAATGTGTGAATGAGCAAAAAGACAGGCAGACATAACGCTAGCCTGTATGCGCAACCGCCTTGTTCACTTATCCGCTACGGACTGCCTTTATGAGCCCTCCCCGCTGGGGAGGGGGGACCGCAGCGGAGCGAGTTGGGGCGAGAAACGAGCCTCAAAGAGAGAAGCGTTTGCGGTGGGTGAGATGCATCACACGGACGCTCTTTTTACATTATCGGTTATGCAAGCACATCAAAAAGGCTGCCTCAAATACTTGAAGCAGCCCTGAAAGATTATTCATTGAGCAACGTTTCCACTTCTTTTCTTTGTTCGCTTGTGTACTCATAAACGGTGGCGTTGAACCATTTATCTTCCACAAAGTCCTCTTGGAAAGCGTCCATGATCTTTTGCGCAATCTTAAACTGCGAAATGGCTTTCTCGGTTTCGCCTTGTTCTTTCAAACGCTTGCCTGCAACAATCAGCATATCAATCAAGTCTTCTGCGGAAATGTTCTTCTGTTTCTGTGCCGCCTCGTAGCTGTCTTGTCCATCCAAAAGAGATGCCATCAGCTCCAGCTTTGTAAAATAGATTTCGGGAATGCGCTCAAGCGTGGGCTTGACCAAATCATCATGGCCGTTTTCCTTATAGCACGATGCAAGAATTCTGCAGGCATCGTATTTCACTGAATCATCTTTTGTTGACTCGATCAAGGTCTTGCAAAGAGTGATCACCTCGTCCGCTCTTTCTTGATAATCCAACGTATAAAGTAGATTGTTCAATATGATGTCATTCCCGGGGAATCTCTGCAAGCCGTCGCGCAAAATGCGTTCGGCTTTTGCGGGATCGTCATCGCGGTATTTCCATGATTCATGGCAAATTGCCTCAACCTGCTTTTCCATCTCTAACAGATTAAAATCAAAGAGTTCATCAGTCGAAACGCCGAAAAAGGATGCGATAGCGGGAATCATGGTCACGTCCGGCATTGTATTTCCGTTTTCCCATTTTGAAACGGCTTGAAACGATACGCCAAGGTAATTGGCGAATACCTCTTGCGATATGTTTTTCTGTTTTCTTAAAGATTTAATTTTTTCTCCAAGTTTTATCATAGTAGTTACTCCAAATCAAATTGGATCAGCGCTTATCCTGATACCATTATAGCATATTGATATGGAAAAGCAATAACTCATTTGGGGAGAATTTTTCTAATCACGGTTGAAAATCTCCGCGCGAAAAAGACTTCCCCTTTGAGGTAGGGAAGCGAGTTGGGCGTGCGTAAAAAAGCCGTCCCCTTGGGGGAAGGGGGCCCGCAGTGAAGCGAGAACGCAGTGAAGCGAGAACGCCCGCGGGGAAAGGGGCAGGGCGGAAGAGATAGGGAAAGTATAATTCTTTGCTGATACTTGAAAATACAAATCATTATTGAATACACCTCACACCCTTTTTGTTTTGTCGCTATTTTCCCGTACACCGAGTCCATATTGTTCAGGCGGCCCCTTTTCCCGCGGACTCTCACTCCACTGCGTTCCGTTCGTTGCGGGTCCTCTTCCCCCAAGGGGACGCCTTTGCAGCGCGCAACCGCGTTTTTCGATTATCCGCTACGGGAAATCCACGCTCAACTTTGGGCATTTTTTGCTGTGACAACTTTGTCATTCCCCCGCATTTTTGCATACAATGGCAGTAAAATTACACAACAGAGGGGAATTTGTATGCAAGAAAACAGCAAACAGATCTACTTTGCATCCGCCAACACCTCGCGCGGATTTGTCAGTTATTTTGAGCGCTGCTTTGCGCACGGGCGCATCTCGCGCCTGTATATGATCAAGGGCGGGCCCGGCACGGGAAAGAGCCGCTTTATCGGGGACGTGGCGTGCGAGGCTGCAAAGCGTGGCTTTCATGCCGAGCTTTACGCCTGCTCATCCGATCCGTGTTCCTTGGATGGCGTGATTCTGACGCATCCGCGCGCGGGCTGCATTGCGCTTGCCGATGCCACGCCGCCGCACGTCATGGAGCCGACCTTGCCGGGTGTGCGCGACGTGATCGTCAACCTCGGTGACTTTTGGGATCGGGAAAAGCTTGCCAAGAGTGCTGCCCGTATTCGCGCGCTGTCAAGCTACAAGCAGGCTTGCTTTGAGCGCAGTTATGCGTATCTGCAGGCTGCAGGCAAGCTGCATTTGGCACACGATAGCCTGATCGAGCCTTGCGTGGACTCGGGCCGCATAGACCATCTTGCCGCCAAGATCTCTCGCCTGTATCCCAAGGGGCGCGTGTTCGAGGAGAGGATCGGGCTTTGTGATTGCATCAGCATGCGTGGCAGGGTGCACTTTGACACCTATGAGCGTGCCGCCGACCGACTTGTGGTGCTGCAGCCTTTTTACGGTGTGGAACTTGTACTGATGGAAAAGCTGTATGCTTTGGCACGCGAGCGCGGATGTGCCGTGCGTCGCGCACCGCACGTGCTGTTCGAGGGGAAAACTGCCACGCTGTATTTTCCCGATAACCGCCTGTGCATCACGGCAAGCGACGCGGCAAGCACGGCAGGCAAGGAGATACAGCGCGTGGATCTGCGCCGTATTTGCAATCCCGATGCGCTGCGCGGCGTGCGTGGCGAGGCGCGGCTTGTGCAAAAGCTTGCAGACAGTGCCATTGATGCGGCATGCGAGAGCTTTGCGCGTGCAGGGGAGTATCATTTTGAGCTGGAAAGTCTTTATACGGCTGCCATGGATTTCGACGCAAAGGAGCGTTTTACCGCCACATTTTGCAATGCAATTTTACAAAATCCTTGACAATACGCGTATTTATGTAGTATAATAATAAATTGAGATACTATAATATTTAAGGATATAAATCAGAATGAACCAAAAAAATTATCAAGACGCACAAGTTTATATAGAGAAGTTGCGCGGATACACAGCCGAGCTTGCAGCGGCGCTGGGAGCTGCTCCCAAGTGCTTTGTGCTGACCTTTGGCTGCCAGCAAAACGAGGCGGACAGCGAAAAGCTTGCGGGCATGGCGCAGGATATGGGATACGAGCTTTGTGACGATCCTGCAGACGCCGATCTGATCGCGGTCAACACCTGTGCCATTCGCGAGCATGCCGAGCAAAAGGCACTCTCGATCGTGGGACAGTATAAGCACCTCAAAGCCAAAAAGCCCTCGCTACTGATCGCGGTCTGTGGCTGCATGGTGGCGCAGGAGCACCGCCGCGAGGACATCAAGCACAAGTACCCTTACGTGGATATCACGTTCGGTACGGCATCCTTGCACCGTTTTCCCGAGCTGCTTTGGCAAAAGATCGCGCGCTCACGCCGCATTTTCTGCCCTGAGGAGACCGAGTACGTAGTAGCCGAGGGCTTGCCCATCACGCGCACAAGCGACTATCGCGCATGGGTGTCGGTCATGTACGGCTGTAACAATTTCTGCTCTTATTGCATCGTGCCTTACGTGCGCGGCAGAGAGAGAAGCCGAGAGAAGCACGAGGTGGTTGCCGAGGTCAAGGAGCTTGTCGCCCGTGGCTACAAGGACATCACGCTGCTGGGGCAAAACGTCAACTCCTATGCAAAGGGAAGCGGATGGGGCTATGACTTTGCCGATCTGCTTGCCGAGCTGGATGCGATTGAGGGTGAATACGTGCTGCGCTTTATGACCAGCCATCCCAAGGACGCAAGCTATAAGCTGATTGACGTGATGGCAAACTCGAGGCACATCGCGCATCAGTTCCATCTGCCGCTGCAATCGGGTAGCGATACCATACTCAAGGCGATGAACCGCCATTATGACAAGGCAAGATATCTGGATATCGTGCGCTACATTCGCGAAAAGATGCCCGACGCGGCAATCTCTTCTGATATCATCGTGGGATTCCCCGGAGAGAGTGACGCGGACTTTGAGGACACCATGGACATTCTCAAAGAGGTGCGCTTTGATATGCTGTTCTCGTTTATCTACTCGCCCAGAAAGGGCACACCCGCGGCGGAAAAGGAGCAGATTGATCCCAAGATCAAGGGTGAGCGCTTTGACCGCCTGCTGGCACTGCAGCACGATATCGCGCTTGAGAAAAATCAGCCCATGGTAGGCAAAACGGTACGTGTGCTTTGTGACGGACCGAGTAAGAATAACCCCGAAATTTACAGCGGACGCGAGGAAGGCAACAAGATCGTATTCTTCCACGCGGACCCCGAGGCTGCAGGCAAGTTTGTGAACGTCAAGATTGACCGTGCGGACGCCTTTGCCCTTTGGGGAGAAATCATTTAAAAATAAAGAAAAGAGGATAAAAACAATGGAAATTTTTGCACTTGCAGCACAGCTCGGACAGGAGCTTAAAAAGGATGAAAGACTGGTACGCATGGCGAAGGCTAAGGAAGCGTACGAAACCGATAGCGAGCTGCGCACGCTGATGCGCGAATATCAGGTACAGCAGATCGCGCTGGAAAAGACCGCAGGACAGAAGGACGTTGAGGCAAGATTTTTGGAGATGATCCAGGATCGCATCAACCTGCTTTACGATCAGATCGTGGCACACCCCGTTTACGTGGAGCTTGAGGCTGCACAGAACGAGGTCAACGCACTCATGAACGCGGTCAACAACACCATTACCTTTGAGATCACGGGCGAGATGCCCTCTTCCTGCACCCACGACTGCTCTACTTGCGGTGGCGGCTGCTCTCACTGATTTTTCAAAACTCTAAAAAAGCGAGGAACTGACCATGACTCCCATGATGGAGCAATATTTCGAGGTCAAAAATAAATATAAGGATCATCTGCTGTTTTATCGCCTTGGTGACTTTTACGAGATGTTTTTTGACGACGCGATCACAGCCTCGCGTGAGCTGGAGCTGACGCTGACAGGCAGAGATTGCGGCGAAGCGGAGCGCGCACCCATGTGCGGCGTGCCGTTCCATTCCGCGGAAGGCTACATAGGCAGATTGATCTCCAAGGGCTACAAGGTTGCCATTTGCGAGCAGGTGGAAGACCCTGCGCAAGCAAAGGGGCTTGTCAAGCGCGACGTGGTGCGCGTTGTCACGCCGGGTACGGTGATTGAAAGTGCTCTGCTCTCGGAGCAAAAGAACAACTATCTCTGTGCCATTTACGTGGGTGAATACTCGGTAGGCATTTGCTTTGCCGACGTTTCCACGGCACAGATCTGCGCGACCTCCTTTGACGGGGATGCGGCACACACCAGAGTCTGCAACGAGCTTGCCACCTATGCGCCGCGCGAGGTGATCGTCAACCTTTCGCGCAAGGCAATTCCCGAGATTGCCACCTTTGTGACCGACAGACTTGGCGCTATGCTTGGCGACAATCAGCCGGGCAGATTTGAATATGCAGATGCGCTTGAACGCGTCAAGGATCGCTTTGGCGAGAGCGTCAAGCCGCAGGATACCTCGGACAAGCCCATGATCTGCGCGGTTGGCGCGCTGATCGACTATATTTACGAAACGCAAAAGACAGAGTCGCCTTACTTAAAGGATCTGCAGGTCTATTCGGACGGGCAGTATCTTGAAATGGACGCCAACACGCGCCGCAATCTCGAGCTTTGCGAAACCATGCGCGCAAAAGAGAAAAAGGGATCCTTGCTCTGGGTTTTGGATAAGACCAAGACCTCGCCCGGCGCAAGACTTTTGCGCAGCTGGGTGGAGCATCCGCTGCTTTCGGTAGGTACCATTCACCGCAGACAAAGCGCGATTGAGGAGCTGTTTAACAGCTTTATGCTGCGCGAGGAGCTTGGCGAGCTGCTTTCGGGCGTGCTGGATTTGGAGCGACTGATGACCCGTATCGTGTATGGCACGGCAAACGCCAAGGATTTGCGTGCCGTTGCCAATACCGCAGCCGTGCTGCCCGAGGTCAAGAAGCTGTTGGGCGCTTGCCGCAGCGAGGAGCTTGCAGGTATTTACACCGAGATGGATCTGCTTGAAGACATTTATGCGCGCATTGACACCGGTATTTGCGAGGAGCCGCCCTTCTCTGTACGTGACGGCGGCATGATCGCCCCCGGCTTTAGCCAAGAGGTTGACGAGCTGCGCGCCATTATGCATGACGGTAAATCCTGGGTAGAGCAGATGGCAACGACCGAGCGTGAGCGCACAGGCATCAAAACGCTCAAAATGGGCTATAACAAGGTGTTTGGCTACTATATTGAGGTCAGCCGTTCGTTTGCCGACCAAGTGCCCGAGCACTATATCCGCAAGCAGACCTTGGTAAACGGTGAACGCTATATTACCGAGGAGCTCAAGCAAATGGAAGCCAAGATTCTTGGCGCGGGCGATCGCGTTTGCGCCCTTGAATACGAGCTATTCCAGCAGATCCGTGCCTTTGTGGCGCAGAACAGTGAAAGAGTACAGCGTACGGCTTCGCTGCTTGCAAAGCTTGACGTGTATCTTTCTCTTGCCACCGTGGCAGCGCGTAACAAGTACGTGCGCCCCGAGGTGGATACAAGTGACGTTGTTTGCATCAAGGACGGCAGACACCCCGTGGTTGAGCAGTTTGTCAAGGACACGTATTTTGTGCCCAATGACGCAAATCTTGACACAGGCAGCAACCGTCTGATGCTGATCACAGGTCCCAACATGGCAGGTAAATCCACCTATATGCGACAGGTTGCATTGATCACGCTGATGGCACAGATCGGCAGCTTTGTACCTGCAAACGAGGCACGCATCGGCATTGTGGACAAGATCTTTACACGTGTCGGCGCATCGGATGACCTGGCATCCGGTCAATCTACCTTTATGCTGGAGATGACCGAGGTAGCGTACATTCTGCAAAACGCTACGCAAAAGAGCCTGATTATATACGATGAGGTCGGCAGAGGCACCTCTACCTTTGACGGCATGAGCATTGCGCGTGCCATTGTGGAATACACGCACAGCCGCCGCATCGGTGCCAAGACCCTGTTTGCCACACACTATCACGAGTTGACGGGCATGGAGCAGGAGTTTGAGGGCATTGTCAACTATAATATTGCCGCCAAAAAGCGCGGCGACAGCATAACCTTTTTGCGCAAGATCGTGCGCGGCTCGACCGATGACAGCTACGGTATTGAGGTAGCAAAGCTGGCAGGGCTTCCCAATGACGTGATCAAGCGCGCAAAGCAGGTACTGCTCTCGGTAGAGCAGACTGCCAAGGCACTCTCGAGTGCCGAGCCTGCAGAAAAGGTGCAGAGTGACGTGATCACCATCGAGGATCAAATCAACGAGCAGGTGATCGAGCAGCTTAAAAACGTGGATATCAATACGCTCTCGCCTTATGAGTGCATGTCGTTTTTGTTTGATCTCAAGAAGAGATTGATGTAATTTTTGTAATTTGGAGATACTATGGGTAAGATCAACGTGCTTTCCTTTGAGGTTGCCAATCTGATCGCTGCCGGTGAGGTGGTGGACAGACCTGCAAGTGCAATCAAGGAAATGATGGAAAACGCAATAGACGCAGGCGCGTCACGCATCACCGTGGAAATTCAGAACGGTGGCGTGACCTTTATGCGCGTGTCCGATAACGGGCACGGCATGCCGCCCGAGGATCTGCCTATGGCTATTCGCAGACACGCCACCAGCAAGATCAGCGAGGCGGAGGATCTGGACGGCATTGCCACGCTGGGATTTCGCGGTGAAGCACTTGCCGCTATTGCGGCGGTTTCGCGTTTGCGTATTCTTTCCAAGACCCCCGATGCCGCACTTGGCGCGCAGATGGACGTGCATTGCGGTGAGATCGTGGACATTGTGGAGCGCGGCTGTGCCGTGGGCACGACCGTGATTGCCGAGGACTTGTTTGCCAACGTGCCTGCGCGTCGCAAATTCTTGAAGCGCGACGTAACCGAGGCGATGGCGGTGTCCGCAAACGTGGAAAAGATCGCGCTCTCGCACCCCGAGATCGCGTTCAGATTGATTATTGACGGCAACGTCAAGCTGGAAACCGCAGGCGACGGCAGCTTAAAGAGCGCTATGTGGTCTGTGTTCGGCAAGGACTTTGCCTCTCGCCTGATCGAGGTGGAGGGCGAATTTGAGGGCATTACGGTCAAGGGATATATCGGCAGACCCGACAACGTGCGCCCCAACCGTAACTATCAGAATTTCTTTATCAACTCGCGCTATATCAAGAGCAAGACCGCGTCTGCCGCTCTTGAGCAAGCGTTTACTTCGTTTGTAGCCCCCGAAAAATTCCCCTGCTGCGTGCTGTTTATCGGGCTGAACCCCACGCGCGTGGACGTGAACGTGCATCCCGCCAAGCTTGAGGTCAAGTTTACCAACGAAAAGCCGGTGTTTGAAAGCGTTTACTACGCGGTCAGACAGGCGCTTGAGGCCAATACCGCACGTCCCGAGCTGCAGATTCCCACAAAAAAGCCGTCTGTTTCGGACGCCTTTACCTCGGTGGAGCGCGGCGAGTCGCTGCAAAAGCGTCAGATTGGCATTGACATTGCCACCGCAACGCAGCCCAAGCAGGAAAACAAATGGGAGCACATCACTGCGCAGCAATACGTAGAGCAGTACATTCAGGGCAAAAAGCCTGCAAAAGCACAGCAGGTAGAGGCAATTCACGAATCGCCCACCCCGAAAATCCAATCGACTCCCTCCGTAGGGGCGATTCACGAATCGCCCGTCCCGAAAATTCAACCGACTCCCCCTGTAGGGGCGATTCACGAATCGCCCGCCACCTCCGCACCCCGTGTGCCCGAGATTCCTCCTGTTCCGGAGATCCCACCCGTACCCGAAATTCCGCCGATCCCGGATACGCCGCCCACGCCCGTATCCACCACGCCTCTGCCCACAGAGCCACATAAAACGGATGTGTCCGTAGGGGCGATTCACGAATCGTCCGCAGCCGTTCATCCCACCGCTCAAAAGGGCACTTACCGCCTTGTCGGACAGGTGTTCAACGCATATCTGATCGTGGAGATCGGTGAGAGAATGCTGCTGATCGATCAGCATGCCGCGCACGAGCGTATTCTGTTTGAGCAGCTCAAAGCCAATATGAAAGCGCAAGAGGCTGCCTCGCAGCTCTTAATGCTGCCCCTTGAGATCATGATGACCTCGGGAGAGGTGCAAACGCTGGGAGAGTTCCGTGCAGAGCTTGAGGCTGTTGGCTTCAGCTTTTCCACGGGCAAATTTACCGTGACCGTGGATGCCATTCCCGTAGGACTTGAGGCAGAGCAGGCATCGCAAATGCTGCCCGTTGTTGCCGAGAGATTGCAAAGCGGCACGGGGAACGCGACGCTGACGCGCGATATCGTGTTTGAAAAGGCACTGTATCAAGGCTCATGCAAGGCTGCAATCAAGGCAGGACGCGTTTACGCACCCGAGCATCTTTCTTGGGTTGTGGATCAGCTCATGGCGCTGCCCGACATTACCTACTGTCCGCACGGCAGACCCGTAGCTATGGAAATGAGCAAGAAAAATCTTGACAGACAATTTGAAAGATCATAAATTTTAAGATGGGCGGCATCCTGTATTGATGCTTGCCAAAGAAAGGATTAAGTTATGTTCGAACTTAAAAAGCAAGAGGGAAGAGCGCGCAGAGGCGTGCTGCACACCCCGCACGGCGATATTCAAACGCCGGTATTTATGAACGTTGGTACTTGCGCAGCCATCAAGGGCGGCGTATCTACCGTGGAACTCAAGACCATTGATTGCCAGGTCGAGCTTTCCAACACCTACCATCTGCATATCCGTCCCGGTGACAAGCTGATTCACGATATGGGTGGACTTCACAAGTTCATGAACTGGGACAGACCCATTCTGACCGACTCGGGCGGATTCCAGGTATTCTCCCTGTCCTCCTTGCGTAAGATCAAGGAAGAGGGCGTATACTTTGCTTCTCACATCGACGGCAAGCGCATCTTCATGGGTCCCGAGGAGAGCATGCAGATCCAGTCTAACCTCGCCTCCACCATTGCCATGGCGTTTGACGAGTGCGTGGAAAACCCCGCTACCTACGAGTACGTTAAGCAATCCTCCGAGCGCACCATTCGCTGGCTGGCACGCTGCAAAGCAGAGATGCAAAGACTCAACAGCCTGCCCGAGACCATCAACAAGCAGCAAATGCTGTTTGGTATCAACCAGGGCGGCACGTATGAGGATCTGCGTATTGACAACATGCAGCGCATTGCAGAGCTGGATCTGGACGGCTACGCTATCGGCGGCCTTGCTGTGGGCGAGAGCACCGAGGATATGTACCGCATTATCGATGCCGTTGAGCCTCACATGCCCAAAAACAAGCCCAGATACCTCATGGGCGTCGGTACGCCCTGCAACATTCTTGAGGCTGTGCACATGGGCGTTGACTTCTTTGACTGCGTCATGCCCTCGCGTAACGCGCGCCACGGCACGCTGTTTACTTGGGAAGGCAAGATGAGCGTGCTCAACGAAAAGTACGCGCGTGACCCCAGACCCATTGGCGTGACTTGCGATTGCCCCACCTGCCAGAATTACAGCCGCTCCTATATCCGCCACCTGATCAAGGCAAAGGAATCTCTTGGTATGCGTCTTGCAGTACAGCATAACCTGTATTTCTACAATCAGCTGACCCGTCGCATCCGCGAGGCGCTGGACGAGGGCAGATTTGAGGAGTTCTATCAGAGATACCACGTAGCTCTTGGCGAAAGGAATCCCGACTGATGATCAAAGCGGTCATTTTTGACAAGGACGGCACGCTGCACGATACAGAGCAGGTGTATCATCGCGCATGGCGCGCAGCTGCAGAGCAGATGGGCGTGCCCAATATCATGGAGTTTGTTGCCATTTGTACGGGGACGAACTTTACAAGAACTGCCGAGCTGTGGCAGGAATACTATGGCGATGCGTTTGCATTTCGTCCGTTTTGGGAGCTGCGCAACGCAATCTACGATCAAATGATTGCTAAGGACGGCTTGCCCATCAAGGCAGGGGCGTACGAGCTGCTGGACTACTTAAAGGACAACGGCTACAAGATCGCACTTGCCACCTCGACCAATGCGCCCAGAGTGGAGCGACATCTTGTGATGTCGGATATGAAAAAGTATTTTGATGCTGTGGTCACGGGGGATACCGTACCCAACGGCAAGCCCGCGCCCGATATTTTCCTGATTGCGGCAGAGCGATTGGGTGTTTCTCCTGCGGATTGCATGGGCGTGGAGGATTCCTTTAATGGCGTGCGTGCGGTCAAGGCAGCGGGCATGTATACGGTTATGGTGCCGGATATGATCGCACCAACCGAGGAAATTTTGCAAATTTCGGATGCTTGCCCCGAAACTCTGACAGATATTATTACCATCATACAAAACATGAAAGGAAGATAAGATCATGATTGAAAAAAGAGTTGCCGAAGAAATACTTGGTATTGCGCTCTCGGGTGGCGGTGATTTCGCCGAGATCTACCAGGAGCTGACGCAAAATGGCAACGTCCGTTTGCTTGATGGCAAGATCGAAGCCATCGGTGACAACGTACTGTCCGGTGTGGGTATCCGTACCTTTATCGGCACGCAGACGGTGTATGCTACTAC
The DNA here is from genome assembly GCA_045652835.1 of Eubacteriales bacterium. GTDB lineage: Bacteria > Bacillota > Clostridia > Oscillospirales > CAG-272 > SVQP01. The sequence continues at coordinate 12,618 of JAZOLE010000022.1, forward strand.
CTCCGACATTTCCAGAGAAGGATTGATCCGTTGCGCAAAGAGCGTGGCACAAGCGGTTGGCGAGATCAAGGGCGCGGTTTCTCTGCGTCTTTGCGAGCGTATTTTCCCCAATATTCACCCTGTTACCACCGTGCCCGCAACGGCTGACATGAAGTATAAGATCGATCTGCTCAAATCCGCTTGCACCACCGCAAAGGATTACCACGAGAGCATCGTGCAGGTCGCAGGCACGCTCTTGACCGTAGATCACTCGATTCTTGTCGCAAACTCCGAGGGTCTTTACACTACTGACAGACACATCCGTACCCGTATGGCTGTCAACGCAGTTGCTTCCAACGGCAAAGAGAACCAGTCCGGTTCTTGCGCACCCGGCCGCGGCATGGGTCTTGAAGTGTTTGACTTGTTCCGCCCCGAGGATATCGGCCGCGAGGCAGCAAGACAGGCTGTTGTTAACCTGAACGCAGATTACTGTCCTGCAGGCAAGATGACGGTTGCCATTGAAAACGGCTTTGGCGGTGTTATTTTCCACGAGGCTTGCGGACACTCCCTGGAGGCTACCTCTGTAGCTATTGGTGCTTCGCAGATGGCAGGCAAGCTGGGTCAGATGATCGCGAACCCCAAGGTCACCGCCATCGACGACGGTACTATCCCGAACGCATGGGGCTCTGTCAACATCGATGACGAGGGTAATCCCACGCAGCGCAACGTGCTGATTGAGAACGGTGTGCTCAAGAGCTACATGATCGACCGTCTCGGCTCTCGCCGTATGGGTCTGCCCATGACGGGTAACAGCCGCAGACAGGGATATGAGTACGAGCCCACCAGCCGTATGACCAACACCTTTATTGACAACGGTCCTGATAAGAATGAGGACATCATTGCGTCTATCGAGTACGGTCTGTACTGTAAGGAAATGGGCGGCGGCTCGGTCAACCCCTTGACCGGTGCGTTCAACTTCGCGGTACGCGAGGGCTACATCGTGCGTAACGGCAAGATCTGTGAAGCGGTACGTGGCGCTTCGCTGATCGGCACAGGCTCGCAGATCCTCAAGGATATCGATATGGTTGGTCAGAACCTTGCAACAGGTCAGGGTATGTGCGGCTCTTCGAGCGGTAGCGTACCCACCGACGTAGGTCAGCCGCTCATCCGTGTTTCCGAAATCACGGTCGGCGGTAGATAATAGGAGGGGAATATGGAACTGACAAGAGCAAAACAGATCATTTTTGATGCTGCCAAGGCAGCAGGTCTTGAAGAATATGAGATCTACTATATGAACGGCACAAGCCTTTCCGCAGAGGCTCTCAAGGACACCTTGAGCGGCTTTAGCTGCGGTGAGGGCGGCGGCATCAGTCTGCGCTGCCTGGTAGACGGCAAGATGGGTTACGCTTCCACCGAGCTGTTTGAAGAGGCTGAGCTTGCCGATCTTGTACGCCGCGCTTGCGACAATGCGCGCTATATTGAAAAGGAAGGCACCGCGCCTATTTTCGCAGGCTCGGAAAGCTATGCGACGCTCAATCTGCCCGAATTCACGCCTCTGAGTGCTGCAGAAGCAAAGGCAGTGACGCTGGATATGCAGGCGCAGGTATACGCTGCACACGAGGGCGTGACCGACGGTACGCAGTCTGCTTGCATCTCTTCCTCCACCGAGATCTACCTGTGCAACTCGCATGGCTTGGAGCTTTCCAATCGCGTAGGACTTTCGGGCGTTTACGCAATGCCCATTGTTAAGATCGGTGAGGAGAGCGCAGACGCATTTGACTTTGCGCTGTATTCCGATAAGGAAAAGCTTGCAAAGCTTGCCAAGAACGCAACCTCTGAGGCTGTTGCCAAGATCGGAGCAGGCAGTGTATGCTCGGGCAAGTACAACATCGTGCTTGCAGGCGACCAGATGCGCTCGCTGCTGGCTGTATTCTCCAGCGCATTCTCCGCAAAGAACGCGCAGCTGGGTCTTTCCTTGCTTGCAGGTAAGGAAGGGCAGAAGATCGCGTCGGATTGCGTCAACATCGTGGACGATCCCATGAGAGAGGGCGCCCCCATGCAGACTCACTTTGACGGTGAAGGCGTTGCTACCTACAAAAAGGACGTTGTCAAGGACGGCGTGCTGACCACGCTGCTTTACGATCTGACCACCGCTGCAAAGGCAGGTGTCACTTCTACCGGTAACGGCAAGAGAGGCTCGTATGCATCCACAGTGGAAATCGCTCCCTTCAACTTTGGTCTGTGCCCCGGCACGCTGACCGAGGACGAGCTGCTTGCAAAGGCAGAGAACGGTATTTATATCACCGAGCTTAAGGGCTTGCACGCAGGTGCAGACGCAACCACCGGTGACTTCTCGATTGAGAGCGCAGGCTTTATGATCGAGAACGGTAAGAAGGCAGGATACGTGCGCTCCTTTACCATCGCGGGCAACTTCTTCCAGCTGCTGAAGGATATAGATAGCCTGTCCGATACAGTCGATTGGGGCATTCCCGGCGGCTTTACCGTGTTCGGCGCACCCGCAGTACTGGTACGCGACATGAGCGTTGCAGGTAAGTAATGCACAACTAAATGAAATTACGCCTCGATTGCGATGCATTCGGGGCGTATTTTTATGCTTTATACAAGAAAAATTGCAATTCCTCTTGACAAAAACTGCATTTTTGTATATAATAATGATAAGTATTGTAAACTGCATGAAGTGTTTTTTGCTATACTGACATAGAAACAAAATAGAAAAGGAGGTGCACAAGAAAATGCCATGGAGTAACCCCATATTTTGGGTTTGCATTGCAGTTGTGGCTGTTGCAGGCATCGGTATCGGCGCTCTGATCGGTATTCTGTACCGCAAAAAGGTTGCAGAGAGATTGATCGGCTCGGCTGAGCAGAAGGCTAAGGTCATCGTCGAAGAAGGCGAAAAGCAGGCCGCCTCGGCACAGAAAGAGGCTATGCTCTCGGCTAAGGAAGAAATTATGCGTCAGCGTAATGACTTTGAGCGCGAGATGAAGGAGCGCAGAAACGAAGTTTCCAGAACCGAGTCGCGACTTGCCAAGAAGGAAGAAACTCTTGAAAAGAAGACCGAGCAGGTTGAGCACAAGAGCGAGCAGCTTGATAAGAAGATCAAGGAAAACGAACAGTTCCGTGAATTGATCGCCGAGCAGCTCAAAATGCAAATGAACAAATTGGAAACCATTGCAGGCTATTCCGCCGAGCAAGCCAAGGAAGAATTGGTTGCACGCGTGGAAAACGAGGCGAAGGAAGAAATTGACAGACGCCTTGAAGAGCTTGAAGCACAGTACAAAGAGGATGCCGAGGAAAAGGCTCGCGACATCATCACACTTGCCATTCAGCGCTATGCATCCGATCAGGTTGCAGAGGTGACCATCTCGACCGTCGCGCTCCCCAATGACGACATGAAGGGACGCATTATCGGACGTGAGGGCAGAAATATCCAGCAGCTTGAAAAGCTGACCGGTGTTGAGCTGATTGTGGACGATACCCCCGAAACCATCATTCTTTCGGGCTTTGATCCCGTTCGCCGCGAGGTGGCAAGATTAGCACTTGAAAAATTGATCTCTGACGGTAGAATCCACCCCACTCGTATTGAGGAAATGGTGGAGAAGGCGAAGAGAGAGGTTGATACCGCAGTCAAGCAGGCGGGTGAGAGAGCCATCTACGAGGTTGGCGTTCGTAATCTCAATCCCGAGCTTGTAAGACTTCTCGGTAGACTTCGCTACAGAACCAGTTACGGACAGAACGTACTTAAGCACTCCATCGAGGTTGCATTCCTTGCAGGCGTGATGGCAGAGGAGTTGGGCGTGGATGCAACGCTTGCACGCCGCGCAGGTCTGCTTCACGATATCGGTAAGGCATTCCCGCAGGACGTGGAGGGTACGCACGTACAGATCGGTGTAAACGCACTCAAGAAGTACAAGGAAAACCGCGAGGTTGTACATGCTGTTGAGGCACACCACAATGACGTTGAGCCCAAGACCGTGATCGCTTTCTTGGTACAGGCAGCTGACGCTATTTCGGCAGCAAGACCCGGTGCCCGTAGAGAGGACATGGAAAACTACATCAAGCGCCTTGAAAAAATCGAAGAGATTGCTAAGTCCTTCGGTGGCGTTGATAAGGCGTACGCAATTCAGGCAGGTCGTGAGATCCGTGTCATGGTCAACCCCGATACTGTCAATGATGACAGCATGAAGGTGGTTGCAAGACAGATGGCAGAGAAGATCCAGACTGAGGTACAGTATCCCGGTCAGATCAAGATCAACATCATCCGCGAAAGCCGCGTTGTAGATTACGCAAAGTAAAAGCAAAAATATCGCATTCAAAAAATATTGCATAAAGATTGCCCATAGCGGGATTTTCATAGAGTTTATATAAATTCCCATAGCAGACAATCAGCGCGAGAGCGTTGCACAAAATATATTTTGATGAGAAACGAGCAAAGCCGTCACCCGGTGGTGACGGCTTTGCTATCGACTCAAACATTAACAAAAGGTAGAAAAGTAAACAAAAATTACATAAGAAAATGAAAAATCGAGAAAAATCATGCGTATGCTTTGCATTATTGCTTGACAAGCGTGTATATTTATGGTAGAATAAAGTATTATCATGGATAAGTATGGGAATAATACAAATCCCGTGGAGGTTTAATATGAACAACACTGAAAAAACAATGGACAAAATCGTTGCCCTGTGTAAGAACAGAGGCTTTATCTATCCCGGCTCCGAGATCTACGGCGGTCTTGCAAACTCTTGGGACTACGGTCCTTTGGGCGTAGAATTTAAGAACAACGTCAAGAAGGCTTGGTGGAAGAAGTTCGTGCAGGAATCCCGCTATAACGTGGGTCTTGACAGCGCGATCATCATGAATCCCCAGACTTGGGTAGCATCCGGTCACTTGGGCGGCTTCTCCGATCCTCTTATGGACTGCAAGGTCTGCCGCGCACGTCACAGAGCGGACAAGCTGATTGAGGATTACGCATTCCAGAACGGCCTTGAGGACAATCCTGCAGGCTGGACCGATGACGAAATGATGGCTTACATCAAGGAAAAGCACATCTGCTGCCCCGATTGCGGCTCCGGTGACTTTACCAATATCCGTAAGTTCAACCTGATGTTCAAGACCTTCATCGGTGTTACCGAGGAGTCCTCCAACACAGTATATCTGCGTCCCGAGACCGCACAGGGTATCTTTGTGCAGTTCAAGAACGTGGCACGCTCCTGCCGTAAGAAGATGCCTTTCGGCGTAGGCCAGATCGGTAAGTCCTTCCGTAACGAGATTACCCCCGGTAACTTCGTATTCAGAACCAGAGAGTTTGTGCAGATGGAGCTGGAGTTCTTCTGCAAGCCCGGTACCGACCTTGAGTGGTTCCAGTACTGGAGATCCTATTGCGAAAACTGGCTGATCAGCCTTGGCATGAGAAGAGAGAATATGCGTCTGCGTGACCACAGCGCAGAGGAGCTTTGCTTCTACTCCAAGGGCACAACTGATATCGAGTTCCTGTTCCCGTTTGGTTGGGGCGAGCTGTGGGGCATTGCCGACAGAACCGACTATGACCTGACCCAGCACCAGAACGTTTCGGGCGAGAGCATGGAGTATTTCGATCCCGAGACCAACGAAAAGTATATTCCTTACGTTATCGAGCCCTCTTTGGGTGCTGACCGCGTAGCGCTGGCATTCCTGTGCGACGCTTATGATGAAGAGGTGGTTGATCCTGCTAAGAACGACGTGCGTGTGGTTCTGCACCTGCATCCCGCACTTGCACCCGTTAAGGTTGCTGTTCTGCCTCTGTCCAAGAAGCTTTCCGAAAAGGCAGGCGAGGTATTTGACGAGCTTGCTAAGTACTACAACTGCGAATTTGACGAGACCGGCTCGATCGGTAAGCGTTACAGACGTCAGGACGAGATCGGTACGCCTCTTTGTGTCACCTATGACTTCGACTCCGAGAACGACGGCTGCGTGACCGTTCGTGACAGAGATACCATGGAGCAGGTACGTCTGCCCATTTCCGAGCTCAAGAGCTACATCGATAAGGTGGTTACGTTCTAATGGAAGGTTTTCCTCTTTGGGGAACGCTGGTCAACACGGGAACCGTAATTTTAGGCTCGCTGTTTGGTCTTTTGATCCACTTTGTTTCAAAAAAAGGCAAGCTTAAGAGCCAAAAATTCACCGAGGTGTCCAATTCGATCATGCGCGGGCTTGGTCTTGCGGTGGTCATGGTGGGCATCGGCGGTGCGCTCAAGGGTGTTATTTACGATGCTGTGACCGATGCGGTGGTGCAGCCCGGCATTCTTGCCGAGGGCTTGCACAGCGATAATACCATCATCACCATTCTCTCTATTGTGCTTGGTGTGTTGGTGGGCGGTCTGATCGACATTGACCGCTGGGTCAATTTGCTTGGCAAAAAGGTAGAGAATCTGTTTAACCGCAACCCCGAGCAAAACGCGGTGCATGTGCCCGTGGCGCAAGGCTTTGTGTCGGCGTCGCTGTTGTTCTGCGTGGGTTCTATGACCATTGTCGGCTCTATTCAGAGTGGATTGATGGGCGATCATAGCCTGCTTTACACCAAATCGCTGCTGGATTTCGTGTCCTCGATCATTTTGTCCTCGACCATGGGCATCGGCGTGCTGCTTTCCTCGGCTTTTGTGCTGGTATTTCAGGGCAGTATTGCGCTGGTTGCCAATCTCGCAGGGCAGGGACTGTCGGATGCTGTGATTGCCACCATGAGCAGCGTAGGCTCTGTGCTGATCGTGGGTCTTGGCTTGAACGTCATGGGCGTGACCAAGCTCAAAATCATGAACTATCTCCCCGCTGTCTTTTTCCCCATCGCGCTCGTGCCCCTGTGGGATTGGATCTCGGGTATGATTACGCTGATTTAATTGCATAAGTAGGGTCGATTCACGAATCGACCGGTAAAAAACCGGCAGAGGTGCAATAACCTCTGTCGGTTTTGTCTTGTAATTGGCGGATTTTGTGAAATAACTTGACAGGAAACGCAAAGATGTGATACAATTATTATGTATAGTTGTCTATGTAAATCCGTGCAATGGGAGAGAAAATATGAAAAAAACAGCATTTTGGTTCATAGGCGTGTTACTTTTGTTGGCGTTGCTTTTTGTAGCGTGTGATGGGGAAAATACGCAACAGCCAAGTGATTCTATCCAAGAATCGACGCAGGCTGATACCGATGAGACAGAACAGGGCACAACAGAGCCTGAACAGCATACCCACGCCTTTGGCGAGTGGGAGGTGCTTACTCCGCCAGACTGTACGATGCACGGTGAAAAGGGTCGCTATTGTGCGTGCGGTGAAAAGCAGACCGATGTGATTGCTCCCACGGGCCACAACGAGGTCATTGACGAGGTAGTTACTCCTGATTGTGTCAACGATGGACTGACCGAAGGTAAGCATTGCTCCGTATGCGGTGAAGTACTTGTAGCACAAGGAGTTGTGCCGGCACTCGGTCACACAGAGGCTATAGACGCGGCAATCGCGCCCGATTGCACCAATACCGGCTTGACCGAGGGCAAGCATTGCTCGGTATGCAACGAAGTTCTCATTGCACAGGAGACTGTTGTTGCACTGGGTCATACAGAAGTAATTGACGCAGCGGTTGCACCCACCTGTACTGAAACCGGCTTGACCGAAGGTAAGCATTGCTCCGTATGCGGTGAAGTGCTTGTGGCACAGCAAGAAATTCCTGCAAGCAGTCACAGCTTCGGTGAGTGGTATGAAATTAAAGCGCCCACCGAGGCAGAAAAGGGACAGAGTCGGCGCGATTGCGACAGGTGTGATGTGTTTGAAACCGCGCCTGTTGCTGAATTGGCACACAGCCATGACAGATGGGAGATTGAGGTTTTGGCTGCAGTAGCTCCTTCTTGTACTGCAACTGGCTTAACCGAGGGGACCAAGTGCTCGGGGTGCGGTGAGATTTTTGTAGAACAGAAAACCGTGGCTGCGCTTGGCCATACTGAAGTCGTAGACGAGGCGGTCGCACCCACATGTACAGAGACGGGCTTGACAGTGGGCGAGCACTGTGCGGTGTGCAACGAAGTTCTCGTTGCGCAGACTGTTGTTGAAGCGCTCGGTCATAGTTACAGTATGGTACTAATCGAGCCTAGCCTCACACAAAATGGCTATGCCCAATACACTTGTAAGATTTGTGATCATTTATATGTAGAAGAAATTTTTACCGTTAATTTCACAATTACTGCTGAAAATAGAAGCGTTGTAGGATATACTGGGGAAAGTGATGAGAATCTGGTCATTCCGGCTATATTTCAAAGTGACCATATCTGGTATAAAGTGGTGGCAATCAGTGCGAAAGCTTTTGCAAATTGCAGCAACCTGAAAACAGTTGAAATTCCCAATACTGTTACAAGCATCGGAGATGGTGCTTTTAATGGTTGCAGCAACCTGAACAGTATTACTGTTCCTTTTGTGGGCAGAACCGTAAATGCTACATATTATTTTGGAAGCAATTTTGGTAGTATTTTTGGCGCTTCGTCGCCTTCGTATAACGATGCTTATGTCCCTGCCTCGCTTGAAAATGTTATTGTGACCGGAGGTAGCCGTGTTGATGAAGGAGCATTTTTAAACTGCAGTTCTATAATAAATATTGTTTTGCCAAGCGGTATAACACATATTGGCTACGAAGCATTCAGGAATTGCAGTTCTTTGATCAGCATCATTATCCCAGATAGCGTAACTAAAATTGATTCCTATGCATTCCGTGATTGTAGTTCTTTGGAAAGTATTACAATTCCGTTTATTGGAGCAACCAAGGATGGCACATCATATCCATATTTTGGATACCTTTTCGGATCATCAGGGTATTCATCCCAAAGTAATCACATTCCTGCATCACTTAAAAACGTTGTGATCACTGGTGGTACTGTCATCGGTGAAAATGCTTTTAAGAACTGTACGTCCATAACCAGTATCTCCATTCCTGACACGGTTACGAGTATTGCTAGTGGTGCATTTAGCGGTTGCAGCGCATTGGAAAGTATTACTCTACCATTTGTTGGGAATTATGTTCAAACTGAAAGAGATAAAGACCAACATTTATTTGGACAAATCTTTGGAAAAGACGCGTATGAGGGTGGTTATCGTGTCTCACAAGAATATATCCCAGGTGCCGAGGTTTATACCAGTTTCTATATTCCTAAAAGTCTAAAATTCGTGATAATTACAGGAGGGCATATTTTACCTGATGCGTTCTACAATTGCAGTAGACTTACGAATATTACTTTGCTAGAGGGCGTAACAGGTATTGGCGAATATGCATTTTATAATTGCAGCAGTCTTACGAATATTACTTTGCTAGAGGGCGTAACAGATATTGGCGAATATGCTTTTTATAATTGCAGCAGTCTTTCGAGTATTACAATTCCTGATAGTGTAACAAGTGTTGGAAAATATGCGTTCTGTGAATGCAGCAGCCTGACTAGTATTGCAATTCCTGGCAGTGTGACAGAAATTGCGGATAGGACGTTCTCTTATTGTAATGCTTTGACTAGTGTCGCCATCTCGAATGGCTTGCTGAGTATCGGTAAGTCTGCGTTCGCTGGTTGCGGTAGTTTGACCACTGTCATTATTCCCGATAGCGTAACGAATATTGGAGAGTTTGCTTTATATGGTTGTAGCAGTTTGATCAACGTTACAATTCCCAACAATGTAGCGAGCATCGGTGAGTTTGCGTTTGCTAATTGCAGTAGTTTGATAAGTATTGCTATGTCGGACTGCGTAGCGAGCATTGGGGATTCAGCGTTTGATTCTTGTAACAATTTAACTGGTGTGTATATCACCAATCTTTCAGCTTGGTGCGCTCTTTCTTTTGATAATTATTCATCTAACCCGTTGTATTATGCGAATCAGTTGTATATAGACGGTGTATTGGCAACTGATATTATCATCCCGGATGGAGTGACAAGTATAGGTGATTATGCATTCTATAATTGCAAAATGTTGAATAGTATTACAATTCCCAACAGCTTGATCAGTATAGGACAGGAAGCGTTTGGTGGTTCTACGCGTCTGAATGATGTGTATATATCGGATGTGGATGCGTGGCTGGGTATTACCTTTGGAAGCGTGTCCGCAATGCCTCACATTAATAATGGTATGCTTCATATTTTGGATGAAAACGGCAATGAGCTGGAGGAAATCGCGATTTCGTCTGAAATAACCAACATCCAATCATATGCTTTCCATAATTGCAGTAGTTTGACGAGTATCATTATCCCTGATGGTGTAACCAATATTGGGGCACATGCGTTTGATAATTGTTGTAGTTTGACAAGTATTATCATTCCTGATAATGTAACAAACATTGGGGCATATGCGTTTGATAATTGTAGTAGTTTGACGAGTATCATCATCCCTGATGATGTAACCGATATTGGAGCATATGTGTTTAATAATTGCAGTAGTTTGACGAGTATTATCATTCCTAACAATGTAACAAAAATTGGGGCGTATGCGTTTAATAATTGTAATAGTTTGGAGAGTATTATTATTCCTAGCAGAGTAAGGACTATCGGAACTTCTGCGTTTTATGGATGTGGTAGTCTGTCTCTTGTCTATTATGGGGGTACAGCAGATATATGGAAAGGGGATGATTGGGAGTATATCGATATTGGTTCCGACAATAGTTCTCTTACACGCGCTACTCGCTATTATTATAAATATTCCAAACCGGAAGATACTACATGGTATCAGTATTGGCATTATGTAAATGGCGTTCCCACAGTGTGGTAAATGCCAAAAGCAATTGAGAATTGAATAAATACACCAAGCCTCAGCAGTGATGCTTGAGGACTTGGTGTAAATCATTAAACGCAAAAGCACCGTATCGACAAGCGATACGGTGCTTTTTGCTATCCATAGACAAAACAGTAGCAAATAGGTTGTGTGTATTTCCGGAAGGGAAATTACTTGATGGTGACGGTAGCACCTGCAGCGGTGAGCTGCTCCTTGATCTTCTCTGCGTCTTCCTTGGAAACGCCTTCCTTGAGCATCTTGGGAGCGCCCTCAACCAGGTCCTTAGCGTCCTTCAGGCCCAGACCGGTGATCTCGCGAACAACCTTGATAACGTCGAGCTTCTTAGCGCCGAAGCTGGTCAGTTCAACGTCGAACTCGGTCTTCTCCTCAACTGCTGCTGCAGCGGGAGCTGCTGCACCGCCAACTGCTACGGGAGCTGCTGCGGATACGCCAAATTCCTCTTCAACTGCCTTAACCAGGTCAGCGAGCTCGAGGATAGTGAGAGTCTTGATTTCTTCAACAATAGCTGTAATCTTTTCGGATGCCATGATAAATTACCTCCTGAATTGTGAGTGTTTTTAATAATTGATGTGTGATGCAGAAAATTAAGCTTCTGCGGGAGCTTCTGCAGCTTCTTCGCTGCCGCCGTTCTGCTTGTCGATAATAGCCTGCAGACCGTAAGCGAAGTTGTACAGAGGGGACTTGATAGAGCCCAGGAACTTTGCGATGAGGATTTCCTTGGAGGGAATCTCTGCGAGTGCGTTTACACCTGCTGCGTCGATAACGCCGCCGTCAACGTAACCTGCGAGAATCTCGAAGGA
>JAZOLE010000023.1:0-4041 GCA_045652835.1 Eubacteriales bacterium
AAGTTTTGACCCGTCCCAACGGATATGCATATCTTCTTGTTTCCGATAGTAAAATAGAATGCAAAAGCTTTGAAGAAGTGCTGAAAGAAAAAAATATCATCTATTTTACGTATAATAATGAAGCTGTTGAATTTATGAATGATAAGCTTATAGACAAAGAGCTTAAATTGTAAATATTATAACAATCCTCAAGCAAAGTGGGACCTTTCACCTTGCTTGAGGATTTTGTTATTTTGGTCAACAAGCTTACGCTTGACGATAGCACGTATCATAAGACCGTTTTGCATTTTTCATCGACATGATACCGTCCACCTACCCTTTTATGACACTTGCCACGGGCACGAATTCCTGCGCCGTACTGCCCTTGCGCGGCACGAAATCGACCATGATCCCCGTGTGAAATTCGGCATAGCCGTCAGCACCTGCGTTGTGGTACAGCACCACGCCGTCCTCGGCAATCCACAAGCCCTCAGGTCTTTTGCCGCCTACGCGCAATCCCCGCAGCTCGGGCACGCTTGTCAAAAACACGCGGGGCGGTATGATCACGCCGCGCACCATATCCCACACGTCGGCGTTGCGGTGGCAGATGGGATACTCCCCCTTGACGCCGCTATCCTTGACGCTGTCAATGACCACCGACACAAACCGCTCACGCTGCCACACCACGCGCACGTCCATGTGGCAGACCATAGGGCGGAAGCCAAATATCCTGTCCGATTTTTTGGCAGCATATTCCTCGCGCATCAGCTTGCCCTGCTTGTGCTCTGCCCAAGTCAAATACCCTTGCGCAGCATTCTTGTAGCACTCGTTGAACCGCTCCTGCCCTTCTCCCTCTGCTTGTACGTAGCTTGCCCTTGCGCGCAGCACGCAAGCACCGCTCTGCATAACGCTGATCTGCCCTGTTTGTTGCTTGAATTGCATAAAATCCCCCCTTTGTTAAGATGTATTCGCAAAGGGGCGAGAATATGAAAAGCGGGGGCACGTTGCGTGCCGCCGCCTTGAAATATTATTGAGTTCAGTTTCCGTTATGGTCGCCTTGTCCGTATCCCGGAATGACGCTGCCTATCTGGTCGTCCGTGAAGTTGCCCGAGGCATAGGAAAGCACAAAATCAATGACCTCCTGCTCGGTCACGTAGTCCTTATCCGCAAACTCCTGGCTGATGGCGTTTGCCACCTCATTGATCACGTCACCGCCTACAGTAGCGGAAATGCCCTGATCGTCCATGTAGTCCTGCACAAGATCGGTCAGCTCTTCGCTAAGCCGATCGGGGCTATCCTTATAGGCATTGATGGTACCTGTCAGCTCATCGGTCAGCTCTGCGTTGCCCATATCCAAAGACTGCGTTACAACGCGGATGCAAAGCTGTCTGAGCTCGGCAGCCATAGGCGCCAAGTGCTCGTTTGACTCAAACAAATCGGTCAGCTCACGCAGCATATTGGGGTTCTTACTCAACGCATCCATGAGCTGCTCGGACTCGTGGTGATTTCCGAACAGTCCGTATTTCACCATCAGGTCCAACGCATCCAGCAGCGTATTCAAATCATCTATGAGCGTCTCGCCATCCACCGTTGCAAGAATACCCAGCAGCACGTCAAACGTGGGGTTGAGAAATTCACCGAAATCGGGACGCTCCATGCCGTACAGGTCGCTGCCGTATGCCCAATTATCGCACATGGAGGAAATAAACGTTGCAGCCAGTTCGGGCATCAGCGTTGATTCATCCAAGGTGTCCACAATCTCGTGCAGGTTCTCCACGCCCTGCTCGTTCATGTTGCCAAGATCGGTGGATACGAATTTTGCACCGCTGCGCAGCAGGCGAATGCCCAGAATAGCCTCGCTTTCCAGTCCAAATTCGCCCTTGCCGTACGCTGTTGTTGTCATATGATTGAACATGGGTCTGCCCAGCGTACCGTACGACATCTTCAAAAGCCAATGCTCGGTGACGGGGACAACGTAATCGCCCAGTGCATAATACAGTATCTCGCCTGCAGACGAGCCTTCGCGGGAATATCCCGAGGTATCGATCTCGGAATAGTACTCGTTGCTGACGTTCAGCATCAGATTGGCGTAGCCCGTAACAGGCAAAAGCAGTATTGCAAGCAGCAAAACACCGTTGAGCACGCCAAGCGCCGCTCCGCTGATTCGCGACCACAAAGGAACGTGACGCTTGACCTTGACCTTGTTTCCCTCCTCGTCCACCACAGTGCGCTTGGATCGGTACACAAACATCAAGGCAAAGCCGATGATGGCACGAAAGACCGAGAAGAACAAAAGGAACAAAAACGGGGTGATGATAACGCCCAAAAGCAGGGGCAAAAGAGACACAATTTCTTCCATCTCGGCAAGATCACGCTCTATATCTCCCAAGCCGAACAGACGCATAATCATCAAAAACAGCGGATAGATATAATCTCGCGCGATGGTAGTAAAGTCTCTGGACAAAAAGCAAGCCAGGAAGGCACTGAGCAAAATATTGCCCGTGGACATGGCAGCCTTGACAATTCCTCTGCGTGCTCCTTTTTGCGCAAAGTACAGCCCCAAAATCACCAATAAAACGGTTATTACGATCGAAACGATCTTTCCGACGTTCATATGCTATCTCCTTTCGGCAGGATTGGTATTACCTATATTTTACACTATTTTGATAATTTTGTCAACCTAATAGCTGAAAAGAGCGCAGCCCTGCACGGACTGCGCCCTTTACACAATTATTCCTGCTCGATTACAACAGAAGAAACGGTTAAGTTGACAATGTAGCCGCCGTTGACCACGAGAGCTCGTCCCTCTTTGATCTCAGCATCGTATTTTTCAAGAAGCACCTGCTCCAGCGCATCCGCATCCTCGGTTGCGGAAAAGCCCAATACCAGGTATTCTACCCAATCGCCCGTTTCGGGATTCTCATAGCGTCCCTCAAGACCCGAGGTGAACTCGCCTGCCATACCTTCTTCAAAATACTCGCTCCATTCAGCAGTCAAATCCGCCAAAGCCTGCTCGTCGGCAAGCACGTACTCCACGCCCTCTTTGGCAAGCTCGTCAGCAACCGCTTCCACGGCAGCAACAGAAACAGCCTTACCGATCTCATGCTCGATCTGCGCACAGGATGCAAAGCAACATACGCAAATCATCAGCGTCAAAGCGATCATTAAAATTCTTTTCATTATTGGTTCCTCCATTGTATTGAAATCAAAATTGTTTAAGAGCGATGCACGATTACAAGACGCCCTTCGACCGTCACCGTGACCGTCACGTCACCGGCGTCCTCGCCCTGCTCCTCGTATAGCTTGGCGATCACCTTGGCATCGGCTTTGTCGGTTACCGCGATCACCATGCCCATAGCCATCTTGCCCGTGTCGGAATCTGTGCAGGCGTACTCCAGCAGACCGGCCACAGTACCCTTGAGCACCAAGCCCTCGCCCGAAACAAGCGACTCGGCAAACGCAGCCACCTCGGCTTGGTCCGCGCGAATGACCGTGTATTTTTCCGATTCGTATTTTTCCTGCAGCGCGTCCAGCTTTTGGATCGCATTTTTCTCATTCATCGGACGCACCAAATCAGCGCAGGATGCAAGCATGCTCACACAAAGCGTCAGTAGCAATATCATCAATAGTCGTTTTTTCATCATATCAGACCTCCCGATCGGCAAAAGCCGATCATTTCACACATAAATTATAGCACATTTATCCAACTCTGTCAAGCAAACTGCGTCGATTCTTGGGCAGGTGTAAAAAAATAAAAATTTTTTCAACTTTTTTTCAAAAAGGGGTTGCATTTTTCAAAATGATGTGCTATAATAAGCAAGTCGCAAACGACAAGGCCCGTTGGTCAAGCGGTCAAGACGCTAGCCTCTCACGCTGGAAACATGGGTTCGATTCCCGTACGGGTCACCAAAAAAGAACAGGCACCTCATTAGAGGTGCCTGTTCTTTTTTGCTGACCCGACGCGAACCCATTTCGTGCGCAAAGCGCACGATTGGGTTCGCATTCGCCGCTCGTAGATCGGAGAGCGGCTTGCGCAGCAAGACATTCTCCAGGCGGAGAGCG
>JAZOLE010000024.1:0-18739 GCA_045652835.1 Eubacteriales bacterium
TTTCAGAACGTCTTGGTCGTTACTTGTATCGGTGTTATGTGCGGCGAGAATGCTTGCCGCTATCGTCTTTTTGCGGGCAGAATTTGCATCGCGGTCACAGTTTCCGGGGCAGGGTGCACCGTTGCACAAAAACACGCCGGAATCGTACAGAGTCACTGCATTCATAAGGGGTCCTCCGTGGTAAATGAATTATCATGATTATATCACAAAATGCAAGAAAGGTCAATAGGAACTTGCAAATTCTCGTGAAAATAATCACAAAGCAATTCGACGATTGGCAAGTGAAACTGTGCCCGGGGTATTGACAGCTCTTACCATATATGGTACAATGCATATATCAACTTCGGACAGGCATACCAATATTCAATTAGGGAGAAACAAATTATGAAAAAACAAATTATGAAAAAGTATCTCGTATTCTTGGTTGCTCTTGTGTTTGCCGTAAGCTTATTTGCCATGCCCCGTGTTTTTGCGCAGGAACAGACCGCGACCTCGGATTGGATCATCACCGAATTTGGCGCAAACCAAATGGGAAAAGAGGGAAATACCAACGGTTACACCGAAGACGTTGATGAGGACTGCTTTGAGTTTATCGAAATATACAACAACTCCGGCAGAGAATTAGACCTGTATAATTATGCCATTACTTATAGTAATGCAAGGCGTGAAACCCCCGAATTTGAAAATACCGTGCAAAGATACACGCCCTTCAAGCCGGGTGATTATCTGGACGACGCCACCCTTGTTCCCAATACGGGGATTATCGGTGATCTGTCCAACATGCCCACCAACCCCGATACCTGCATGGTCGCACCCGGTGAGGTGGTTGTGCTGTGGATGATGTATTACGATGCATACCGTGCCGCATTCAACGATGGTAAGGGTATGTCGATAGATGATTTCCGCGCACATTGGGGCATTCCCGAGAGCGTTAAGGTGATTGCGGTTGACGGTAACGGCAATGCGACCAATGGAGGTAACCCCAAGAATTTCAACGTGATCAATTCCGGCATTGGTACGTACGGTATTGCGCTGCAGAATGATGCCATGAACGATACTGCAAACGCACCGGACGGCGTATTGACGGGCAGTTATCTCGATAATCCCAATATGGTTTTCTGGGCAACGCTTGACTACGAAAACGTGATCTTGTTCGGCGAGCCGATGGATAATCAAACCATCAATTTCACTTGGGACTTTGGCGGCTACACGCTGATAGACGAGGCTGTAACGGATTATGCTTTCGAGGAGTATACTTTTGACGCTCGCCGCGGTTACGTGCTCTCGGCATGTGATCAGCCCACGCCCGGCGCACTCAACGCCATTCAGAAGATGACCTTGGATGTGGAGCTTGAAGAGGGTGAGAGCTATGCGTTCAGCGATGAGTGTATGTATTGGCCCATTACCGGTCGCAAGTTGCTCGGCTTTGAGATCAACGGTGAGCTTTACGAGGGTGAGGTAACCTTTACCGCTCCCAAGGCGGGGAAGTATGAGTTTGACATTTTCTTTGAGGATGAGTCAGGCGCTACCTCCGAGGAGCCTGCGACCGAAGAGGTGACCGAAGAGGTGACCGAAGAGATCACGACGGAGCAAGTGACAGAAACGCCTGCAAATGCAGAAACGCAGGCAGAGCAAAGTAAGGGAGGATGCGGTTCGGTATTGACCGCAGCACTCATTCCATGCCTTGCGGTTGCAGCTTCTTGCATTTTCAAAAAACGTCACTGACATATTACGCTCAAGCAAGGGCGGGCAAGTTGCCTGTCCTTGCTTTTGTTTTGATAAAATTTTGAAAAATCTCTTGCAAAAGTGCAGATTTTGTGATATAATCATGATGTACGCTTGTGTGCGCAGTTTTTTTGCGTTTTGAAATACAGATCACTCCGGAAAAGAGGAATAAATACATGGATTCTTTGAAGAAAAATTTGTCGACTATTCTGCTTGTTGCAGGTGTTGTTTGTTTGTTGATCGCTGTCGTTATTGCGGTTGCCACCATTACCGGTTGGAGTAATAACGTAGGTTTGATCAACGTCATGCTTATGATTGCCGCAGCGTTGTTCTTGGCACTTGGCGGACTTGTGATGTACCTTGCCGTGATCAGCGCCACCGTCACCAAGCACTTTTTCCTGTATGATAAAAACAGCGGAAAGAATTTGAGACCCTCTGAGCTGACCTTTGATATGGTCAATAAGCGTATGACCTATTTCATGACCCGCATGGCATCCTCCGAGCGTCAGGCTTGGAGCGCAAATATCGTTGGCAGCGAGGATGAGCGTTTTGGTAAAAACGATGTGTATCGCCCCTTGATGGCGTATAAGATGATCTATGACCTGACCGAGCACAACAGCCCCGATTACTGGCGCCTGTTTGCCAAGGCAGACGTAGCCGTCATCTCCTCGATTTGTGATGCACTCACCGAAAACGGTGACGCACAGCTTGGTGCAACGCTTGTGTTCCTGCGTGAGCATCACGCCGACAACATTGATAAGATCAGCCGCTTCTTTATGGACAACCGTGCCTACATGCAAAAGCAAATGCTCAAATACGTACAGGCACACGTTGACAGCCTTTACATGGAATGATCACAAAAGAGCGGGGAACTCCCGCTCTTTGCTTTTTTATCCTTTAAGTGAAAGGAGATTACTATGTTTCGTATCAAGGTGGCAGACGTTTGCGTAGAGATCGACAACCGCTATGGCTTTGTTGAGGACGTTTGCCGTGACTATATCATCAAGACCGAGGAGCAGCCTGCCTTCCGCGTGCAGATTTCAAGTGACGAGGTGCATCGCATGCTCTCGGGTGCTACGTGGAATCTGACCGCCCCAATGGCGGAAAGCTACCTGATCAACCGTCAGCTGTGCCGCAAAATGGCAGAGTTTGACGCATATCTGTTCCACTCTGCGGTCATTTCGTACAAAGGGAAGTGCATTGCATTTTCGGGCAAGAGAGGTACGGGAAAGAGCACGCATATCGGGCTTTGGAAGGATAAATTCGGCAAAGAGGTGACCGTGATCAACGGTGACAAGCCCTTGCTTGCGCTGCGAGAGGGAAAGCTGATCGCCCATGGCACGCCCTGGTGCGGCAAGGAAGGCTGGCAGACCAACACCTGCGCAGCACTTGACGCTGTCGTATTCCTGGAGCAGGCAAAGGTAAACGAGATCACGCCCATCGATAAGCAGGAGTTTACCCATCGCATCAGCGAGCAGATATTGCCGCCTGCCAATCGCGACACGGCGGATAAATTCGTGGAGCTGCTGCACCACACGGTCGAGCACGTGCCCGCATACGTGCTTAGGTGCAATATGAGCACCGCGGCAGTGGATACCGTGATCAAGCAAATATTCGGTTAAAGCAAGCGTGGCGCCAAGGGCGCAACGCTTTTTTTGCAATTATTCCCGATTTTTCCTTGACAAATATTATCAAATATGTTATTATAGGATTAAACTGGCGGAGAATAGGTTTCTTTTAAGAATTGGGTATTTTTCGCCTCAATTTTGGCAACTTGGAGGACTTCCGAATGGACAGAACGCAAACCAAAGGCAATCAGAAAATCGCACTTTTGTTTGATGCGGGCACGTTTGTGGAAACGGGCGCGTACATCAAGCGTGCGGGGAGTGCCGAGGAGTATGAGGGCGTAATCTGCGGCTATGGCTCTGTTGAGGGCAAGCTGGCTTTCGCTTTCGTACAGGATGGCGACCGCATGAAGGGCGCATTTGATGCAACAGGCGCGAAAAAGATCACCGCGCTTTACAAAATGGCGATCAGCGCAGGAGCACCCGTCATTGGTGTGTTTGACAGCGCAGGAGCACTTGTTCCCGAGGGAAGCAGCGTGCTCTCGGCTTACGGTCAGCTGCTTAGCTGTATCAGCGCAGCATCCGGCGTAGTACCCCAGATCAGCGTGATCTCGGGCAATTGCACGGGACTTGGTGCTGTAGCTGCGGGAATGTTTGATATTAAGATCGCAACAGATGCTGCATGCGTCTATCTGACAGCCGATGCAAAGAGCACAGGGGCTGATGACGTGGCGGATCTTGTTTGCAAGAGCGAGGACGAGGCATTTGCCGCTGCAAGAAAGCTGGTAGTTGCGCTGCCCTCGAATAATAAGGATTTTGCTTGCGTTACCTGCGCAGATGCACCCGAGCGTGCAGTTGTGGCAGACGTGAACGATACCTGCGCACTCATCGAGGATGTTTGCGATGCAGGCAGCACCGTGGTGCTTGGAAAGCAGCAAAAGGACGGCATGCTGACTGTGCTTGCAGGCATTGGCGGCGTGACTGTGGGTATTGTTGCAACCGATCGCGCACAAAACGGCGGCAAGCTGACTGCAAAGGGCGCGCGCCGTGCAGCAAAGCTGATCACGCTTTGCGACAGCCTCAATATTCCCGTTGTCACGCTGGTTGACTCCGAGGGTATCGATCCTGCATGTGCCGCTTGCGGTGTAAAGGCGTACGGCGCACTTTCGGGTGCTTACGCAACCGCGAATTGCGCAAAGGTCACTGTTGTGACCGGCAACGCTTACGGCGCAGCATTTACGCTGCTTGGCAGCCGCGCACAGGGCGCTGACCTGACGCTGGCTCTGCCCGAGACTTGCATCAGCGTGCTTGCTCCCGAGGCAGCAGTTGCGTTTATGTATAACGATCAGATCACGGCGGATAAGTCCAGAGCCGAGGTCGAGGCAGAGTACAGAGCAAGCAAGGCAAGCGCACAGGCAGCAGCAGAGAAGGGCGATATTGATGATATCGTACCTGCCGAGGAGCTGCGCGCACGCATTTGCGCAGCACTTTACATGCTTGGCAGCAAGGCAGAGGGAACGCCCTCGCGCAGACACGCAAATCTGCCTCTCTGATTAGGAGGAAGATATGAAAAGATCGATTTTGACAAAGCTTTTGTTGCTTTTGTCCGTGCTGGTGCTGGCGTTGGGGCTGTGCACGCTGGGCGTGGCGGCAACAGAGCAGGCTACCGAAGCAGAGAGCGCACAAGTCGAAACCGAGGCGGTTGAGACCGAAAGCGAGGATCTTGGCGGATTCTTTTCGGCAACGAGAATCGAATATGCCGTCACAGTCACACTGCAGGGTATGCTGATGATTTTTGCGGTGCTGTCGCTTCTTTGGGGCGTAGTTGCCGTATTTAAGGTAATTTTACACGATATTCCCGAGAAAAAGGCTGCCAAAAAGGCAGCACTTGCCAAGGCTGTGAAAGAGGTTGCAGCTCCCGAGGCAGAGCCGGTGGTCGAAGCCGTTCCCGAAGAGGATGATGGCGAGATCGTAGCAGCCATTACCGCTGCTGTTACGGCTATGCTGCAGACCGAGGAATATGCAGGTCAATTTGAAAGCGGATTCCGCGTTGTGTCCTTCACCCGTAAGGGCGGCGCTTGGAACAAACAAAACTGAGAAAGGGTTTGGTACATAACAATGAAGAGATTTACAGTCACCGTAAACGGAACGGCATATGACGTCGTAGTAGAAGAGGTCAGCGAGGGCGCAGCTCCCGCAGCACCCGTAGCACCCAAGGCTCCCGTAGCCCCCAAGGCAGCTCCCGCTCCCAAGAAGGCAGCAGGCGCACAGGGCAGCGTACAGATTAAGGCTCCCATGCCCGGTAATATTCTCAAGGTTAACGTCAAGGCAGGCGATAAGGTTGCCAAGGGCACCGTAGTAGCCGTACTGGAAGCTATGAAGATGGAGAATGAGATTTTTGCACCCGCAGACGGCACTGTTGTGTCGGTAGAGGTTGCGCAGGGAACTGCCGTAACCGCAGATCAGGTGCTCTTTACCATGAACTAAGCCCGAAAGGAACAATATTATGCTTGAAAGTTTGTTAGAATTTCTGACAGGCACGGGTATTTGGAAGCTGTTTTTCAACCAAGGCGAAGGCTTTGCGTTCGCGGGCGAGTCGTGGATGTTCAATCCCGATAGCTGGCAGACCGTAGTCATGCTGCTGATCTCCTTTGTGCTGATCTATCTTGCGATCGGCAAAAAGTTTGAGCCGTTGCTGCTTCTGCCCATCGCCATCGGTATGCTGCTGACCAATCTTCCCGGCGCCGGAATGTTCCATTTGGATTTGTTTATTCCTCCCGAGCATGTTGTTGAGGCACTGGAATCCATTTTTGAGAACGGAAACCTGTATGTACCCATTGAGGTGGGTCATGAAACGTTTACTGCATTCGAAATTTTGAAGGGCGAGTGGCTTACGGAAGAAGCCTTGCTGGCGTTTGAATCAAGTGGATTTGCGCAGGCAGAATATGATCTTCTTGTAAAAACGATCAACACTGTGGACTATGTTAAAGTATTGCATGAAGGCGGTCTGCTTGACCTTTTGTACCTTGGCGTTAAGCTTGGCGTTTACCCCTGTCTGATATTTATCGGCATCGGTGCGATGACCGATTTTACTCCCCTGATCGCAAATCCCAAGAGCTTGCTGATTGGCGCGGGCGCGCAGCTTGGCGTGTTCGTTGCTTTCTCGGCTGCATTGCTTTCCGCTATGTTCGGTCTTGAAGCTGCTGCTTCTATTGGTATCATCGGCGGCGCGGACGGTCCTCCCGCCATTATGGTCACCAAAACGCTTGCTCCCACGCTGCTTGGTGCTATCGCAATTGCAGCGTATAGTTATATGGCACTCATTCCCCTGATCCAACCGCCCTTTATGCGTCTTTTGACCACCAAAAAGGAGCGCCAGATCAAGATGACCAACCTGCGCAGCGTATCCAAGCTGGAGAAACTTTTATTCCCCATCGTAGTAACGGTAGTGGTGGGTCTAATCATCCCCGATGCGCTGACCCTGATTGGTTGCTTGATGTTCGGTAACTTGCTCAACGTATGCGGCGTGACCGAGCGTCTTTCCAAGACTGTGCAAAACGAGTTGATGAATATCGTTACGGTATTCCTTGGCATCAGCGTAGGTGCTACGGCAAGTGCAGCAAACTTCTTGCGCCTTGAAACGCTGCTGATCATCGGCTGCGGCCTGGTTGCATTCTGCATCTCCACCTGCGGCGGTTTGATCACTGCAAAGATTATGAACTGGATTACGGGCGGCAAAATCAATCCGCTCATCGGCTCTGCGGGCGTTTCCGCCGTACCTATGGCAGCGCGCGTTTCGCAGATCGAGGGTCAGAAGGCTGATCCCTCCAACTTCCTCCTGATGCACGCCATGGGCCCCAACGTAGCGGGCGTTATCGGCTCCGCAGTCGCGGCAGGCGTATTCCTGTCCATGTTTGCTTAAGAAAGGTAATTGACATATGGCACAACTCAAAATTACAGAAACCGTATTGCGTGACTCTCACCAGTCACTCATCGCGACAAGAATGACTACCGAGGAAATGCTTCCTATCCTGGAGGAAATGGATAAGGTTGGCTACCACTCCCTTGAGGCTTGGGGCGGCGCGACATTTGACGCCTGCATGCGTTTTTTGAACGAAGATCCTTGGGAAAGACTGCGCACCATCCGCGCACACGTCAAGAACACCAAGCTGCAGATGCTGTTCCGCGGACAGAACATTCTGGGCTACCGTCATTATTCGGATGACGTGGTAGCGTACTTCGTGCAGAAGTGCATTGCAAACGGTATTGATATCATTCGTATTTTCGATGCGCTCAACGATCCCCGTAACTTGAAGACCGCAATTGACGCAACCAAGCGCGAGGGCGGCCACGTACAGGCAGCGTTCAGCTATACCACCGGCCCCATCTATACCATGGAGTACTACGCAAAGTACGCAAAGCAGCTGGAGGAAATGGGTGCGGATTCGATCTGTATCAAGGATATGGCGGGTCTGCTCAAGCCCTATGATGCTTATGAGCTGGTCAAGACGCTCAAGTCCAGCACCAAGCTGCCCGTGCAGCTGCACACCCACTACACCGCAGGTCTTGCTTCCATGACGCTCTTAAAGGCAGCTGAGGCAGGCGTTGACGTGGTGGATACCGCAATTTCGCCTATGGCAATGGGTACCTCGCAGCCTCCCACAGAGACCTTTGTGGCAGCTGTGCAGGGAACTCCTTACGATACAGGCCTTGATCTGGCACAGCTGAACAAGGTGTCCAAGCACTTTGCACCTCTGCGTGAGAAGTATCTGGCATCGGGTCAGCTTAACCCCAAGGCGCTGGCAGTTGACGTTAACGCGCTTCTGTACCAGGTGCCCGGCGGCATGCTTTCCAACTTGATGAAGCAGCTGTCCGACGCAGGCAGATCGCATCAGCTGACCGAGGTGCTTGAGGAAGTACCGCGCGTACGTGCTGACGTTGGTTATCCTCCTCTGGTTACTCCCTCGTCGCAGATCGTTGGTACGCAGGCTGTGTACAATGTGATTATGGGCGAGAGATACAAGACGGTTACCAAGGAATTTAAGGATATCGTGCTTGGCAAGTACGGCAAGACTCCCATGGAGATCGACGAGGCGTTTGCAAAGAGCATTGTGGGTGATGCAAACCGCATTTCCTACCGCCCTGCAGACGATCTTGCACCCGAGCTTGATGCAATTCGCGCACGCATTCCCGCAGGACTTGTTGAGCAGGACGAGGACGTACTGTCCTACGCACTGTTCGAGCAGATCGCACTCAAGTTCTTCGAGTACAGAAAGAACCAGAAGTACGGCGTGGACGCAAACGCCGACGCAAAGAACGGCACCCATACCGTCTAAAATAAAAAAGGACAGAGAACAAGCTTCTCTGTCCTTTTTTGCGCCCAAAAACGATGAAAAGTTTTCGCCCGCCTTTTTCAAAAGGCGGGCCGGTCCAAGGGCAGCGCCCCTGGTCGCCTCCGCAGAGGCGAAATATTCTCGGCGTTTCTTTTTTGTGAACTTTTTTCTTTGCGCCAGCGGTGTCAAAGAAAAAAGTGGGTAATGGATTAGGATGCGTTACATTGAGAAAATTCACTCCGTTCTTTTTTTGAGCAAGTAGCCGCAAAAAAAGAACCAAAAAAACGGCGTGAAAAGAATTTCGCCACTGCGGTGGCGACGAGGGCTGCGCGCCCTCGACCTGCGCCGCCTTTTGAAAAAGGCGGGCGAAAACTTTTTGAGAGGAGATTTACTAAATTTGCAAAAAACATTTGACAAAAGGGAAATCCTGTGTTATAATATTACGATTAAAATGTATAACTATGCCCAAAGGAGGGATGAGAATGGTAACCATCACGGGCGTGGAAAAGGGTAGCCGTGCAGAACGGCATGGCATACAGGTAGGTGACGTGTTGATCTCGATCAATGATCGTGAGATCCGTGACGTGCTGGACTACCGTTTTCACTTAGCCAATACTACGGTCACGCTGCTGCTGCATCGCGGTCCTGAGCTTGTTACAGTCACGCTGCATAAGCGCGAGTATGACGATATCGGTCTTGATTTTGAAACACCGCTCATGGATAAAAAGCAGCGCTGCGAGAATAAGTGCATCTTCTGCTTTATCGATCAGCTGCCAAGCGGCATGCGTGAAACCTTGTATTTTAAGGATGACGACTCCCGTCTTTCTTTCCTGCACGGCAATTACGTGACCCTGACCAATATGCATGATCGCGATATCGATCGCATTATCGAAATGCATATCAGCCCCGTCAACGTTTCGGTGCATACCACCAATCCCGAGCTGCGCTGCTTTATGCTGCATAATAAACGCGCGGGTGAGGTGCTTTCCTATATGCGTCGCTTAGCCGACGCAGGCATTACGCTTTGCGGACAGATCGTGCTTTGCCGCGGCATCAACGACGGTGCAGAGCTTGACCGCACCCTGTCCGATCTGCAGCAGTTGTATCCCGCCATGTCCTCGGTATCTATCGTGCCTGCAGGACTGACGCGACACCGCGAAAAGCTGTATCCGCTTACGCCCTATACCCCCGAGGAATGTGCGCAGATCATTGCGCAGGTCGATCGCGTGGGAGATGCGTGCGAGCAAAAGTACGGCAAGCGCATTTTCTGCTGCGCGGATGAGCTTTACCTCTCGGCAGGGCTGCCGCTGCCCGGTGAGGAATACTACGGTGACTACGATCAAATAGAGAACGGCGTTGGCATGATCACCTCGCTGACAACCGAGGTCAAGACCGAACTTGACTACGCGGATGAATACAGAGAAAAGTTCAAAGCCCCTCGCAGCGTCAGCATTGTCACGGGCGCGGCTGCATACAGCACCATTTGTGCGCTGTCAGAGCAGCTTGAGCACACCTTTGAGGGCTTGCATATCAACGTGTACCGTGTGATCAATCACTTTTTCGGTGAATCTGTGACGGTTGCGGGACTGCTTACGGGTAAGGATATTTCGGAGCAGCTTGCGGGCAAGGCTCTGGGCGATTGCCTGCTGATCCCCGAAAACACGCTGCGTGCAGGGGAGGATACCCTGCTTGACGATATGACCGTGTCGCAGCTTTCGGATATTTTGGGCGTACCCGTCTGCCCCTCGGCAAATGACGGCGTCGGCTTTATCGAGTCGGTGCTTGGTGTGAAACTGTGTGAGTAAAGGAGAATAGAAGTTATGGCAAAACCTATTATTGCAATTGTGGGTCGCCCCAACGTGGGCAAATCGACCCTGTTTAATAAGCTGATCGGTGAGCGTCGCTCGATCGTTGAGGACGTTCCCGGTGTAACGCGTGACCGTATTTACGGTGAGACCGAATGGAGAGGCAAAAAGTTTGCTATCATTGATACGGGCGGTATTGAACCCAAGACCAACGATATCATTCTGTCGCAGATGAAGACGCAGGCACAGGTCGCAATCGATGACGCAGACGTTATCGTGTTCATGTGCGACGTGCGCACGGGACTTACCGCAAGCGACCGCGACATTGCGGTCATGCTCAAGCGCTCGGGCAAGCCTATCGTACCTTGTATCAACAAGTGCGACCGCATCGGTGACCTGCCTTATGAATTTTACGAGTTTTACGAGCTTGGCTTTGCGTGCGATCCCATTGCGGTTTCCTCGATCCACGGTACGGGCTCCGGCGATTTGCTGGACGCCTGCATGGACGCTCTGGACGAGTGGGATGAAACCGAGGAAGAGGATGACTCCATCAAGGTTGCCGTCATTGGTAAGCCCAATGCGGGCAAATCCTCGATCATCAACCGCTTTATCGGTCAGGAGCGCATGATCGTATCCGATATTGCAGGTACTACGCGTGACGCTGTTGACACCCGCGTGGAAAACGAATACGGCAAGTTTACCTTTATCGATACCGCAGGTATTCGCCGTCAGGCAAAGATCGACGATAAGATCGAAAAGTACAGCGTGCTGCGTGCACACATGGCGGTGGAACGCGCTGACGTGTGCCTTCTGATGATCGATGCAAGCACCGGCATTACCGAGCAGGATGAAAAGATCGCAGGCATTGCACACGAGGCAGGCAAGGCGACCATTATCATTGTCAACAAGTGGGATGCAATCGAAAAGGATAACAACACGGTCAAGCAGTATACCGATAAGATCCGTACCGCGCTGGCTTATATGCCTTACGCGCCCATTCTGTTCGTATCCGCAAAGACGGGGCAGAGAATCCCCAACATCTACGAGCACATCAATTACGTGCACAATCAGGCTAACACGCGTATCTCGACCGGCATGCTCAACGACGTGCTTGCCGAGGCGACCATGCGTACCCAGCCTCCTACGGACAAGGGCAGACGCCTCAAGATCTACTATATGACGCAGATCAGCGTAGCACCCCCCACGTTCGTCATTTTCTGCAACAACATCGAGCTGTTCCATTATTCTTATCAAAGATATCTGGAAAACTGCATGCGCGATACCTTTGGCTTCCGTGGTACGCCCATTAAGCTGATCATCCGTCAAAAGGGCGACGATAAGGTCTGATTTTGAAAGGAATTAACTATGTTTATAGATAACGTAAAGGTATATCTCAAGGCGGGCGACGGCGGCAACGGTGCCGTGTCCTTCCGCCGTGAAAAATACGTAGCCGCAGGCGGTCCCGACGGCGGCGACGGCGGCAAGGGCGGCAACGTTGTGTTCCGCATTGATCCCGGTGCAAACACCTTGCTTGCATTCCGCTATCAGCGCAAGTTTATTGCCGAGCGCGGCGGTGACGGCAAGGGCGCAAAGTGCCACGGTGCAACCGGTGCGGATGCAGTTGTGCTGGTGCCCCCCGGAACGCTGATCAAGGACGTGGAAACGGGCAAGATCATTCACGATATGACCGAGAACGACGGCGCGGACTTTATCTGCTGCCGCGGCGGTAAGGGCGGCTGGGGCAACAAGCATTTTGCCACACCCACAAGACAGGTGCCGCAGTTTGCCAAGAGCGGCACGCGCGGACAGGAAAGAGAAGTGCTGCTGGAGCTCAAGATGCTTGCAGACGTGGGTCTGATCGGCTATCCCAGCGTGGGTAAATCGTCTATTCTGGCGCGCATCAGCTCTGCAAAGCCCAAGATTGCGGACTACCACTTTACCACGCTTTCTCCCAATCTCGGTGTGGTCAGCACTGGTGGCGAGAGCGGCTTTGTGGCTGCCGATATTCCCGGTCTGATCGAGGGTGCGGCAGACGGCGCAGGCCTTGGTCACGCATTCCTTCGTCACGTTGACCGCTGCAGACTGCTTTTGCACGTGGTTGACATTGCATCTGTTGAATACAGAGATCCCGTACAGGATATCATTACCATAAACACCGAGCTGGAGCGTTATTCTCCCGAGCTTGCAACCCGTCCGCAGATCATCATTGCCAATAAGTGCGACGTGCTTGATCCCGAGCAGGTGGACGTGCCCGCATTTGAGGCATTCGTCAAGCAGAACGGCTGGGAGCTGATGTACGTTTCCGCAGCAACCGGACAGGGCTTGCCCGAAATGATCCGCCGCGTGGCTGATCGTTTGCTGGAGCTGCCTCCCATGACCGTGTACGCAGCAGAATATTCGGACGAGGACGCATACGTTGGCGGCGGCAAGGACACCACCATTACCTATGACCACGGCGTTTACTACGTGGAGGGCGAATGGCTGTATAACCTGATGGGTACCATCAACTTTAGTGACTACGAGTCGCTCAATTATTTCCAGAAGGTGCTGCAAAAGAGCGGTGTGTTCGAGGCGCTTGAAAAGAAAGGCTGTCGCGACGGTGACACGGTTGCGATCTACGATTTTGAGTTTGATTACGTCAAGTAAGGAGATAGCATATGAATATTTGGCACGATATTGATCCTGCAGAGATCACCCCTGAGAAGTTTACGGGCGTTATCGAGATTCCCAAGGGCAGCAAATGCAAGTATGAAATGGATAAAAAGACGGGACTTTGCCGTCTTGACCGCATTTTGTACACCGCAACCCACTATCCCGCAAACTACGGCTTTATCCCCAGAACCTTTGCGGATGACGGAGACCCCTTGGACGTGCTGGTGCTTTGCGATGAGCCCATCTATCCCATGACGCTGGTGGACGTATATCCCATCGGTGTGGTGCGAATGATCGACGGCGGCAAGCTGGATGACAAGATCATTGCGCTGCCTTGCAATGACCCCACCTACCGTGAGGTTAAGTCGCTTGACGAGCTGCCTAGACACGTATTTGAGGAAATTATGCACTTCTTTACGGTCTATAAGCAGCTGGAGAACAAGCAAACCGCGGTCAAGGAGCTGCACAGCGCAGAGGAAGCCAAGGTCATCATCAAGGCTGCCATTGATCAGTATTTGGAAATGGAAGCACGCGGTGATTTCAAGGATCACACGTAAGAATATGAGAGAACGGTTAACGTCAGGTTAGCCGTTCTTTTATTGTTTTTTTGTAGGGGAGCATAGTATGCTACCGCCAGCGCCATATTGCCGGTATCGACACCCAAACGGATGACCAGTATCATTATCGGCGGGAGGCTAATAGCCTCCCCTACAAACTCTCTGTGCACGTCCTCTTACATAAACTCAGCATTATCTATTGAAAATCAATGGGATTTATGCTATAATAAAGAAAACCCCACAGGAGGATACCCCATGACCCGCATTATGTTTGTCTGCCACGGCAATATCTGCCGCAGCCCCATGGCGGAATTTGTGTTCAAAAAAATGATCGCGGAGCAGGGCATTGCCGATCAATTCGCGGTCGCATCCTGTGCCACCAGCACCGAGGAGATTTGGAACGGCGTGGGTAATCCCGTCTATCCGCCTGCCAAAGCCGAGCTTGCAAAGCATGGCATTTCCTGCGAGGGCAAGCGCGCCGTGCAACTGACGCGCGCAGATTATGACAAATATGATTTATTCATCGGCATGGACAGTGCCAACATCCGCAATATGCAACGCATCTTAGGCGGTGATCCGCAGGGCAAGATCCGAAAGCTCATGGATTATACCCCCAATGGCGGCGACGTTGCCGACCCGTGGTACACACGCCGCTTTGACGTGACCTATGCCGACGTCAATGCAGGCTGCGAGGGGCTGCTTGCCGAACTGCTGAATCAGTAATATTATTCTCAAAAACTAAACATTTTGCAAAAAAAGTTGTCTTTATAAGTGAAGGAAAGCCTTACCTGAATATGAAAAAGGAGTTTTACTTATGAAAAAATCAATTTCTATTTTTGTATTGATGTTATTATCTATGTCAATATTTGCGGGTTGCTCCTTGGAACCCAAGCAAGACGTTACGATTCAGTACACCTCGGAGATACTGATCAATAAAGAGACTCCCGATCCCGCTTTTGTATGGGCAGGTATATTTCAAACTCCCGAAAAGGGTGACGGACTGATTACTTCCCATGACTGTGACATATTTGGCATTATCGAAGGTCAAATCGTGCATATCGACGATACCGTTAACAGAAAGAATTATTATAAGTATTTTGCTCCCGTCAACTCGATGAATCTGAACGCTTACGTTGCGCAATGGTTGAATATTGACAGTACCTTGGAAAAGTTCAACTTTACACTGGAACGTGATAAGGGATATCTTTGGGAGGATACCGCGCTGATTCATTTTTACGTCCCCGCCAACGATACGTATCGGGGAACGCCTACCGAATTTGCGGGAAAATATATTTTCATAGAACGCAAAGCATCCGAGAATAAAACGTATCTGCTGACGCTGGAGCATGACGAGTATCATAATAACGATCCGTATGCATCGTACAAATCTGCATACGTTGGCAGAATAGGCAATAAATTCTACGTGGAAAGCGGTTGGTATGATCTGAGTACACACACCTATCAAAGCTATAAAAGTCAGGATCAGCTGCCCAAACAAAAAGTGGAGCAGGGATTTAGTAATTGGGATCTGCTCAAAGCATTAAAGAAAGATGCTGCTATTGCAAAGTATTTAATGCAAAAGGATTATTACGCAGATAGCTACTGCGTTTTGGGGGATCGGACCTATGCGGCTTTTGTGATCGGACATGAGCACGAATCTTCGTACGAGGGCAGCGAACTGTTGCTGGTCATGCTGGATACTGACACCAATAAGGTGCTGTATGTGCAGAGATTTCGTTCAAAAAACTATTATTGGAGGACGAACGGCTGCATTATTACCATGTACCGTAAGGGCTCGGACGGTCTTTTGTATGAGCCGTATATCATCGAATAAATACAATTTACAGGAGGATCTGTATGAATTTCACCGAAATCGCGCAAACGCGCCAATCCTGCCGCAGCTATGATGCTGCAAGAGAGGTTGAGCAGCAAAAGCTTGACGCCATTCTTGCATCCGCGCGCCTGTCTCCCTCGGCTTGTAATGCGCAGCCCTATAAAATCACGGTCTGCCGCGGTGCGGCCGCGCAAAAGGTTGCCAAGGCGGTGCAGGGCATGGGCATGAACAAGTTTGCATCCGATGCACCCGTCATGCTGGTGCTTTCCGAGCAGCCATATAACGCCACCGCTGCGCTTGGCGCAAAGGTCAAGAACAACGACTATCGCTCGATCGATATCGGCATCATGACCGCATATCTGACCGCCGAAGCCACCGCACAGGGGCTGGATACCTGCATTCTCGGCTGGCTGGACGATGCCGCGATCCGCAAGATCTGCGGACTTGACGCGCCTGTACGCCTTGTGATCACGCTGGGATACGCAAAAGCAGACGATAAGCTGCGACAGAAAAAGCGCAAGGATATGACCGACCTTGTTTCTTACGTGGAGGAGTAGCGTGAAATTACACTTTGCATTCGCTACAGTTTGATGTTCACGCTTAAACCTCACCTAAAAATGGGTCCCAACCCATTTTTGGAGCAAAGCTCCACGGTGAAGTTTTTAAAATAATTTGAGCCGCCATGGGCGGCATGGAGGTTGACATGAGAGTTGAACAGATAATCGCAACCGAAGACAAGATCGAGCTGATCGTGCCCGAGCTGCCCGTGCTTTGCCACGTGTATGCCGAGGCACGCTTGCCGCTTGTCACGGGTGATGCCAAGCGCCCCCATCACGGGCGCATTGTGCAGGTGACCGACAGAAAGCATAAGGACAAGGTCATTTTCGACCGCTATGCGGGCAATCTCGATCTGCTGATCTGCCGTTTTGAGCTTGTTGTGGACGGCAAGCAAGTGGATGGCGTGCGCTACGTGACCGATATGACCAAGGAGTGCTCGGCATCTGCGCCCAAGCCCTTTGTTGTGGAGCGCCCCGTGGGCACTTGGGTGACCGCCGTTCCCGAGGACATTGATTATCTGCGCATGGGCTGCATGATGACCGAGATCAACAGCCCTTGGATCCAAACCGTAACGCCTGCAAAACAGGATATTCCGCACGTGTTCTGCGGCGAGACCTATTATTTTGAGAAAAACATCATGGATCTGTATGACCGCCTCATGCAGCCTTGCATTGAGCGCGGCATTCCGTGCCTGATCCGTGCCATCAACCGCTTTTCTTATCGCCTCAAGGGCTCGGACGATGCGCTGACAAGCATTGTCGGTCACCCCGGCTACCAGTCCACCGGCTTTAACGAGCAGATGAGTGCCTTTAATCTGCGCACCGAGCAGGGCTTGATGATGTACTGCGCCTTTATCGATTTCATGTGCGCGCGCTACATGGACGCAGCAAGTCCGCTTTACTGCAGCGATATCATGGACGTGGGCAACGAGATCAACGCGCAGGACGTCTGGCACAACATGGGCGCGATCTCTTGCGCTGACTTTATGGAGGAATACACGGTTTCCTTGCGCCTTGCGCACCTGATCGCGCGCAAGTACAACGCAAATTCGCGCGTCAACATCTCGCTTGACCATTATTTTGCGACTGCGCTCAAGGATGACCCGTTGCATATGTACCACGGTCGCGCGTGCTTGGCTTACCTTGCAGAGTACTGTCGCCGCGACGGTGACTTTGATTGGGGCATTGCGGCGCACCCGTACCCCGAAAATCTCACCAAGCCCGATTTTTACAACGACACCACTGCCACCTTTGATTGGAACACGCCGCGCATTACCATGAAGAACATTGAGATGCTGCAGGCGCTGGTTGAGATGCCGCAGTTCTTGTATCGCGGAAAATCGCGCCGCATTGTGTGCGACGAGCAGGGCTTCCACACCAATTACAATGACCCCGAGTCCGAGAACAAGGGTGCATACGCATTCGTGCTGTTTATGCAAAAGATGCGCAAATGCCCCAATATTGATTTGTTTTTGATCAACCGCTATGCCGACATGCCTTTGGGTGACGAGAGCGAGCTGCACCTTGGCTTGCGCTACGAAAAGGGCTATGCTGACGATATGCACCTGCTGATCAATCCGGGTGACTACAAAAAGATCTGCTATGCCATGATCGACCTTTGGACCGAAAACGAGCAGAAATGGATAGACGAGGCAAGGGAATACATAGGCTCGGAGCTGTATGACAGCCTGCTTGATCCCCAAATGCCGAGTGTAGACATTGATTTGGAGGATTGGAAGCAATGAGCAAGCTCAAATTGGCACTTTCGGGCTTGATCAAGTATCTGCTTGGCGTGGTGCTGGTAGGCGCACTTGTATTCTTGCCCGCGTGGACGCTTGCGTATCCGGGCGCATGGATTTTTGTGGGTGTGCTGTTTGTCCCCATGCTGATCTTAGGTGTGGTCTTGCTGATCTTCGCTCCCTCGCTGCTTCAAAAACGCTTATCCAATAAGGAAAAACAGAAAACGCAAAAGGGCGTTGTCAAGCTTGCGGGTTTGATGTTTGTGGGCGGCTTTGTGCTGTGCGCGCTGGATTTTCGCTTTGGTTGGTCGCACGTGCCCATGTGGCTGATGATCGCATCTGCAGCTGTGTTTCTGATCGGCTACGCCATGTATGCAGAGGTTATGCGCGAGAACGCGTATCTCTCTCGCACAGTAGAGGTGCAAGAGGGGCAAAAGGTGGTCAGTACGGGGCTGTACGGTGTGGTACGCCACCCCATGTATCTTGCCACGTTGCTGATGTTTTTGCCCATGCCGCTGATTTTACAATCGTTTTGGGGCTTATGCGTCTTTGGCTGGTATGCGATCCTGATCATCATCCGCATCCTTGGCGAAGAAAAGCTGCTTTGTGCCGAGCTTGATGGCTATGCCGCGTACAAGAAAAAGGTCAGATACAGATTGATTCCGTTTATTTGGTAAAAGAGAAGGGAGACACCCGCGCGTGGGTGTCTCCCTGGTTTTTGTTCGTAGGGGCGATCAGTGATCGCCCGCTCATTGTTGGGGGATTATGTGAGAAAACCGTTTGCGTTCTTTTTCTTGGCTATGTAGCCGCAAGAAAAAGAACCAAAAAGAAGGGCGTTGGAGAAGTTTCCCGCCTGCGGGCGCGACTTGGGGGTCTGCCCCAAGTCCCCGCGAGCTTTTGAAAAAGCTCGATCAAAACTTTTCATCGTTGAGGCGCGTCCGTGTGGTGGCGGTTGACCGTTTACGTGTTACG
>JAZOLE010000025.1:0-30919 GCA_045652835.1 Eubacteriales bacterium
ATCAGCCGCCTTTGAGCGTGCGCCGCGTTTGGAAGTCTCTCTACGCTTCGCTCCGTTCGACTTCCAAACGCATTACCCTTGCTCCTTGGATGTGTATACCATGTCCTTACACACATTGTTTACAATCTTACTCTTGACACACTGATCGCCCCTACAACTGTGTGTTGCCATATAGCAATCTAAAATCTCAGAAGGATACACTGTAGGGGCGATCAGTGATCGCCCGCGCCGTTACCCCATTTTTCGTAGGGGCGGATTCCATATCCGCCCGTGCCGTTACCCCATTTTTCGTAGGGGCGGATTCCATATCCGCCCGTGCCGTTACCCCATTTTTCGTAGGGGCGGATTCCATATCCGCCCGTGCCGCTACCCCATTTTTCGTAGGGCGGATTCCATATCCGCCTCTGCGCGGGAGCATATTGAATGCTCCGCTACGGCATATTTAATCCATACAGAACAGGCAGAGCCGAAAGGGAAATGTTTTTAGCGGAGAAATCGCAAATTGTCCGCTCATATTTGATCTGCAGTGAACAAACAATTAACCCCGACAGATTTTTAATGATCTGTCGGGGGGGTGTTTTCTGTTCGATAAACTTGAATTGGTTGAAATAGATAATAATAGTTTAGATTTGTTGGGTACAAAAAGTTCTGATCTCTTCTTCAGTCATTTCGGCAAGAAGAAAATGGTTGCCATCATATTTGCTTTTTTTATTATCCGGAATAAGGCTCAGAAATTTAGAATACTCCATTTCACAAAGAGGTTCAGCTTCTCCTTCAATTCCAAGTAAAATCAACCATTCTTTGCATTCCAACTGTTTTCCTGTTGAGGGATCTGTTGTTCCAAAAGGAACAGTAGGCTGATATGGGAATACTGCGGGCAGGTTATTGGTTAGAATGTACCTTGCAAAAATCCCACTATCACCAATATAAAAATCTGGACTTGCGAAATACACATTTACAGATTGCTTTTCATGTAGCCATTCTGCATAATAATTTGGATTTTCCATAAACATGGTTGCTTCTTCTTTTCCGATGGTTAATGGCCACATGGTAGAATAGAGTGTAAGCGTATCATGTTCCCCATCGAGAACCTGCTGAGAAAACTGTTTAATGATTTTGTTATTAAAATCATCCATGTTGTCAAAGGCGGACAGAAAATCAGGAAGACTAACCCGACTGCCATCAACAATCAACTTACCATTCCAATAGTTCACCATTCGCTCAATCGCAGCATAAAAATCATTTAATTCCTGCGTTGTAGAAGGCTGAGGCAAACGAAGGGCAATCGTTTTCTTTTCCTTAGGATTCCAAACTACACTAAACCCTCTGCCAATACTCTTAGGATTATACGCAATAAATTCGGTTTCACCCAATTCTCCCACATTAAGTTGATCTTTCACAAAGTTTCCATAGTGTAAGTGTTCGCCCAAAATCACTTCAAGGGGCATGGTTTTGTTTCCAAATAACCTTTGCTTTATCAATACATCAATCGACATATGAACCTCCAAATTTTTATTTATCGTTCCGTTTTATCGCAAGTTCCGCATTTGTATTACGAATGCATCTAGCAAAGCCCATACCTCTTACAGATGAACGAGCACATCTAAAGGCTCCCTCCGGGAGGGGGCTGTCACCGAAGGTGGCTGAGGGAGAGTGCGTTACAATGAAGTTAATCTGAACTTCAAGTTACGCAGGCTCCTTCCACCGCTATCGCGGTCCCCCTCCCTCTCGGAGGGAGGCCTTTCGTTAGCCCCATTATAACACAAATCGGCAGAGAAAACAATCTCTCTGCCGAAATTGGTTAATATCCTTATGAGAACCTTCGTTCTGCAAGTTTTTGTATTTTCAAATTTTCCGTTAAGAACAATAGAGGAAAGGCTCTGCCTGTTTTGGTTTTACTTATGGACTCAATCGTGCACGATCTCGTCGGTGAGCACGTTGCCCTGATGGTCGTTAAAGATGACTCTCTTGGTGCCGTCAGGGCGCAGGGTCACGCCGCAGCCGATAAAGCCGTTGCCCTGTGCCGAGAAGATGGGCTTTGAGCCGATGATGGCGGTGCAGGGCTGTCCCCAGTTGTCAAAATCACAGCCGGGCGGGCAGATTTTGACCGTGTGGTGGTGTCCGTACAGGAGCAGATCGGGTTTCATTTGGTGTGTTAGCGCTGTCCACTCGCGGTAAAGCTCCTGCTCAATGTCAAAGGGGTGCTGTTGCACGTGCGTAAAGCCGATGTGCGAGATGATCAGGCGGTACTTGACCCCGGGAGCGTTGTATTCCTTGTCCGCGTTGGCAATGACGGATTTGAGGAATTCGGTCTCCTCCAGACGGAATTCGTGGAAGCAGATGGTGTAACCGTATTCGGCGCAGGAGTCGGGTTTGTCCTCGCCGCAATCCATCAAAAGTCCCCAAACGCAGCCTGCGCGGAAGGTGTAATAGGTGCGGCCGTCCTTGATCGGAATGTAATCAGGCATATCCTCGGCGTGAATGCCGCGCGTATCGTGATTGCCGCGCGCAAATACGCAGGGGCATTGTCCGCGCGTGATGCCGGACGCAATCTCGCAGATGGCATTGAAGTTGCGCACGTCACCGCTGTGGTTGGGAATGTCACCGCCCAGCACCAAAAGGTCGAGCGCGTCACCATAATATTGCCCCGCAGCCACAGGCTCGGCAACCAAGTTGTGCGCGTCGGAAACGTGATAGAGGTTGATCTCGCCGCCTTCCTTAATGGGGCGGAAGGGTACGGTCAGCTCTCTCTCGTCCTCGCTGGTGGGGAAGTAGGGCGCGCGGTCGATCATCTTGCGGTACACCACCGTGTACTCGCGTGCCTTATCCAGCACGTGCATGGGCAGCGTGACGCGGTGCATGTTGGTGCGCGAGCGCAACACGCCGTTGCAATGGTCATAAAAGACGTGATCGCCCACCTTGACCCATACGATCACCTCGTCCGAAAAGGGCACGAAGATCTGGTATTGATCCCCCACGGCAAACACGGTGGGGTAGGTCAGCATATATGCGGGAAGTGCCTGCGTTGTCATAGTCATACCGCCTTTCGTTGCTATTTAATATTGTCCGTATTTGTGTGCTGCCGCGTACATGGCAAGCACGTTTTCCACAGGGGAATTGTCCTGAATGGCGTGTGTGGGTGCAAAGTGGTAGCCGCGCACCGCCATCATGGTCTCTAAAGTGTCCTTGCATACCTGCTCGGTCTCGGCAGCCGTGCCGTAGGCAAGCGGGCCTGCGGTCGAGATGCAGCCGCGGAAATTCAGCCTGCCGCCAAAATGCTTGGCGAGATAATCGGGTGACATATTGACCGCCTCGGGCTGCAGCGTGTCCACGCCGCGCAGTCCCAGCTCGATCAGATCCTCATATACCCACGAGCTGCTGCCGCAGGAGTGCATCATGCTGGGCAGACCGTGCGCGGTGGCAAGATCGATAAACTGCTTGTGAATGGGCTTGATCTGCTCTCTGTAAAGGTCAAGGCTGATCATGGGTGCGATCTGCGTGCCAAGGTCCTCACCCAGCCACACAAAATCAATGTGGCCGCGGCACTTGTCCAAGGTGCGCTCCATGACCGCCAGTTGAAATGCTGCGCGACGGCGCATAAAGCCCATGGCTGCCTCGTCGTCCAGTATCAGGTGGCAAAGCACGTCCTCCATGCCCATGATTCTGCCGTTGGAGTTGATGATATCGGGCACACCGGGGTCGCCCACGTACAGGGCAAATTTGCCGCCGTAGCTTTTTGCCTGTGCAAGAGCGGCGTCATAGTCAAAGTGGTCGGGATTGGGAATGGGGAAGGCGTCAAACAGCTCGTCCTCCGCGTCCTTTAAGGGAAAATCGCAAAAATCCCAGTAACCACCGCTGGCGTGCTCCACCCAGCGCATAATGCAGCCCTCCAGCTGATTGACCATTCTGTTCTCGGGCACGGCATGCAGCTGCGGACCGATATAAGGTGCGCTGATGGGACGGGTGTCCACGCCAAGGGCAGCATACAGCCCTTCGAAATCGTGCGGCGCAAGCCCAAGCGCCGCGCAAAGGCGCGCGTGAATGCCGCCGTTTGCGTCATAGCCGATGGGCACGCGGTCTGTTTTTTCAAACTCAAAGGTCTTGCGCACGCGCTCTCTTGAGGTCATGGTTTCTTTTGCTTTTTCAAAAATCATAAAAACCTCCGTTTTGTGTATCAGTTCAAGCTGATTTCCAGCATTCTCGCTTGATTGTCCTGCGTAAATTCGACGTGTAAGACGTTGCCTGCAAGCGTGCAGGGGATTGCAAATTCGGGCTTTGCGGGATAGATCACGCGCACCGATTGGGGTGTAAGACCGTGCAAAGGGATTTGTACGCTTGACTCACCGCCCAGATTCCACACGGCAAGCAGCAGCGCGTCCTCGTTTTTGATACCGCTTGCAACCAAGGTGTTGCCAAAGCGGCAAAGACCCAGCGGCATATAGGGAACTGCCGTTTTCTTGAACGCAATGATGCTGTCGTAAAAGGCAATGCCTTCTGCGATCAGATCCAGCTTGCGCTCGTTCAAAAGCTCCAGATGGCTTGCCAAGTGAATGCGTCCCAGCAGGCTGTTGACCATGTTCATAATGACCTGCTCGTCCGAAATGTTGGCGTTGACCCACTCGGACGTGGGGGTAAAGCCGGGCGTATCCGTGCCAACGGGGTAGCTCCACACAGCCGCCTGCTCGGGAATGACGGCAGATAGCACGTTGCCCGCGATGTAAGGATAGAGGCGGTAGCTTGTCTGGTCGGACGTGGATACGATTGAGAAGTGCGAGAGCGTGCCGTAGTCCATGCGCATGCCGCCCGAGGAGCAGGTTTCAAACAATACGTTCGGGAAGCGGGCGCGGATGTCGTCTATCCATGCAAGGTAGGCGCGGGCGTGACTCTCAAGACCCTCGCCCGGCGTCAGCGCGTCCTTGTCGGTGCCAATGCCGCAGTCCTCGTTGAAGTCCATTTTGATGTAGTCTGCGCCAAAGTCCTCCACCATGCGGCGAATCGACTCGGTCATGTACGCAATCACCTTGGGGTGTCTGTAGTCAAGGAAATAGCGGTTCATTACGCAGATGCGCTTGCCGTGACGCATCAGGAAGCAATCGTCATCGTAAAAGCCCAGCATATCGGTGCACTTGCAGCCAATGATCTCGGGCTCGATCCAAAGTCCTGCCTTCATGCCAAGCGAGCGAATGTAGTCGGTGGTCTCTTTGACACCAAGAGGAAAGCGCTTGTTGCTTTCTTTCCACTGTCCTACGTACGGGTAGATGATATTGCCATCCTCCTCGTTGTGCCAGCCACAGTCAATGACGTAGTATTTCACGCCAAGACGGCTGACCACAGGGGCATATTTGCGCGTGGCGTCAGCCGAGGGGCTGTCCCAGGAAAGGTGCATGTATTCGTTGAAGATCGAGGGCAGGTCGGCATCGGGTGCGCATTTGCCCGCAATGTGTCTGCGATGAAGCGTTACGTTGCTTAGCAGATCGTTAAAATCCTTGCCGAATGCCAGCGAGACAGGAACCGTTTGGTAGCTCTCGCCGCTGTCCAGCTGCTTGCTCCAGCCGCCGTGCGAGGCGTTTGCACCGCCAAGGTAGAGGTAGAGAGAGCCGCCCGTTGTGCCAATCTCGTAGTACCAGGAGTTGCTGCTCTCGATCTGGAACAGCAATGCGTCCTGCGTGTCGGCATTGCAAAGAATGCCCTGCGGCAAAGCCTCCTTGGTGGACCATGCGCCTACGTTGCAATAGGAAACGCGCGCCTGCCTTTGTGTAAAGGCGCTGTAAAGCCCAAGCTGATCCAGACTTTGCGTCAGCGGCTGACATTCTGCGTGGTGGCTTTGGGTAAATCGGGTCAGGTGCAGGCGATCAGCCTCTGCAGCGGCAGCAAAGCCCGGAAGTACAAAAGCAGAGACCTCCTCAAGCACGATGGGCTCGGGGGATCGGTTGGTCACGCGCGTGCAAATCTGCACACCGTTGCCGTCATCATGCACGGTAAAGGATGTGACGGTGCGCACAAGCTCGCTTTCCTGCACGATCTCCAAAGTCTCCTGAGTCACAGTGTGGCTGACGTAGCGCAGCCTGTGTCCCTCGGAGGATTTGATCATCTTAATGCCAAGGTGTGTGTCCTTGATCTTGCCCGCGATCTGCACCTCGCAAAAGGGTACGCGCTCGGTCAGCGTCAAAGAGCCGATGCTTGTAAGATAAATACGCTCGTTTTCAACACAAAAATGCAGATGCTTGAACTGTACGGTCATGAAACGCTTCCTTTCGTATTGCGGTTTTATTGTGGCTTGTGCGGCAGGATCTCGGGTGTGTCCACGTAAACGTGATCCGCGCCTATCGAAACGGCAAGCGCGAGGTCTTGTTCGTCAAGACAAGTGAAAACCCAAATTTCCTTGCCCGTCTCTTGCAGCCGCCAAAGTTGTTCGGTCAGCTCGGGGGATGAATCAAGCGGTAAGGCAATGCCGCAAATGCGTCGGTCCGAAAAATGCTCCAGTATGGTATCTGCGCTGTAATTGACCTTGTAATGCGAGAAAACGTACTTGTCAAACGTGGTGTTTTCCTTGAGAATTTCCCACATTTCAATGCTGAAAACCTCGGGAATGATGTTGGCGGAGAGGTCAATATTGTAAATTTCCTGCAGCGCCTCTAAGCGAAGCAGCACCTCGGCATCCTGCTCGGTCGTGGGCATTTTGGCATCCACCACGATCTTTGCGTCGGGGTATTGCCGCAAGGTGTCAATCAGCCATTCCTCGTTGATCGGTGTAAACCCATGGTCAAGCTGCAGCTGCTTGAATTGCGCATAGGTCATGGCGAGGGGGTCAAGGTCGCCCAAGTGCTCGCCTGCGTGCGTGCCGATCAGGTAGCCGTCCGCAGAAAGTGAAAGGTCGTATTCAAAATAGCGATATCCTTGCTCGTAATAGAAAGGGAAGGACTCCTGCGCGTTCAGGTATGTCATGCCGTCCAAAGCGCCACCTGCGTGGAGAATGGGCGTCAGCTCCTCGGGAGCAATCAGCAAAGGCTGATGTGTTTCGGATATCTGCTCGGTGTCGGTCGGTGCTTGCGGCTGGTTTGGTGCGGTGGTGCAAGCGGCTGTGAGCGTACAGAGCGCCAAGCCGAGTGCCATCGCCGCCAGCGCGCGTGCGAGGTTGTGTTTCATAGTCTGTACCGCCTTGTGCAAAATAGGGGACTTCTTAAGATATACAAATTTATTATAGCACATAAGGAAAAATTTTTCAATACAAAAATCCTCATTCGGGTGAATGAGGATTTAAGTCTTTGTATAAGAAGCTGCCCTTGCGCGTTACTTTTGCTCGCGGCGCGTTTGCACTACGTGCAGCACGACCAGCGCAGTGATGGGAACGAGTATGAGAGCAAGCGGCAAAAGCGCAAATATTACGTCTATGAATAAAGCCATATCGTGCAAGCTCCTTTCTATGCGTGAGTGTATAATTGCGGGCATGGCTCTTTCGCCTTGTAGGCGCGCACGTACTCGCAAAGCCAAGTGTAATAAAGATCGCCGTGGCCGCCCTGCATGGGTTCAATGTCGCGGCTGTATTCCTGATTGAAATTGTCGGTGAACACGTACTTGCCGTCCACGCAGAACAGCTGCGCGCACCATTCGTTCCACCATGTTAAAGTGATCATCTTGGGGCGCACGTCAAAGGCGGTCTGCCATTGCGCGTTCCAGAATCTGCCGCCCTGTCTGCCGTGTGCGGTTTCGGTGTTGGACATGTAGGTGGATTGCATGGCAACGGAAACGCCCACGTGCTCGGGGGTGCCGTCTTCGGCATAACATACCGTAGCGCGGTTGTCCGGCTCAAGGTAGCTCCATTGTCCCGTGCGAACCTCGCCCTGCAAGCCGTACATGCCGCGCGTGGTAAACAGATCGGTCTCGCTTGTTTTGTATCTCCAATGCAGGATAAAGGGCTTGCCGTTGCGGTATACAAAGCAGTCCTTCCATTTGTCCACTCCGTAAAATTTCTCGTAAAAAACAGGGAAGGCATCGGGTGTGTTGGGCCACATGACCACGTAAGGGGTCATAAGACCCTCTGCGCGCATCTCGGTCATGGTGTCAAGCAGCGCGATCGAGGAGCATTCCACGTGGCTGTCCCAAAATGGCTTGTGGCGCACGGTGTTGCCACCCACAAAGGTGAAATCCAGCACCAAGAAATCCACGCCCGCGTTCTGCAAAAGCGTCAGATTGCGGCGAATGGCTGCCTTGTCTGTCGAGCGGTAATAGCCCTGCGCAGGCTTGCCCCAGTAATGGAATCTGCCCAGGTCATTGTGCTGCTCGTTTGCATTTCCAAAGCCGTATTGATCGCTCCAGCCGTACTTCTCGGTCAGCTCTGTGACGTTGGGCGCGCTCTCAACCTTTTCTTCGCCGCTGCCCAGTACGGCATTAAACCACATGGTATAGCAAATGCCCACCAGACCTTGGCGGTGGGTGATATCAAGGCCGTAAGCTTGCATGGTCATGCTCCTTTCGCGTATTGAATCACTCGTTGCTGTTATTATACCATATTGCTTGACCGATTTCAAGTATGATTTTACGGGAGAAAGCCTCTGTTTTGACATCGGGTGCAAAAAATGCAATTTTCTTTACGCAAAATTGCAAAAACTATTGCAATCCACAAAGTTATGTGCTACAATACCATATATCGTTTATTATTTAACAAGGAGAATGACTATGAAGAAAACACTTACATTGTTATTGGTCTTTGTGATGCTGTTTGCATTTGTAAGCTGCAATACGCAGGGACCCGGAGAACAAGCAACAACCGAGCACGTGCATGAATTCGTGCTGTCCGAAACCGAT
The DNA here is from genome assembly GCA_045652835.1 of Eubacteriales bacterium. Lineage (GTDB taxonomy): Bacteria > Bacillota > Clostridia > Oscillospirales > CAG-272 > SVQP01. Next base: position 8,806 of record JAZOLE010000025.1, read on the forward strand.
TCTGTACGCGTTGGCTGCGAGGCTGACGGCAAAGAGGTTAAGGTATGCTCCTGCGGCGAAAAGCAGGAAACCGTCATCCCCGCAATCGGTCACGATATGCAGGTTGCCATGGAGTCCAAGCCCACTTGCACGGGCACAGGCTCTACCGACTACAAGTGCAGCAACTGCGGCAAGATGCAGTACAACAACTTTGAAGCACTGGGTCACAGCTATGAAGAAAACGCCTCCGAGCCTTCTCGCGTCAAGCGCTGCCTGAACGAGGGCTGCACCAGCTGCGTATGGGGCGAATATGAAAGCAAATATACCGAGCAGCTGACCTTTAACTTCACCAAGGATGACGAGGCGGCAATCGACGCCAAGTACGACGAGGTCAAGGCAATGGTCGAGGCTGCTGCCAAGTATGATCCCACCCTGCACGGCTATGCTGAAACCGGCGCGCTGGCAGAGGAATACAAGATCGTGGACGCAGCACACACCGAGCTTTACGATATGGTCATGAACGCAATGTCGCAGCAGCAGCTTGCTATGATTGCTTACTATTGTGACATGAAGAACACCGAGCTGGAAGAGACCTATTCCTACATGATGGACTATCAGACCAACGTGATTGCAAAGTTCTATACGCTCTCCCGTCCCTTCTATGATTCCTGCTACCGTGATTTCTACTACTACGGCATGACCGAGGAAGAGATCAACGCATTCCTGTTTGACTCGGATGCGATTTCCAACCCCGAGTACACCGCACTCAAGGAAAGAAACAACGCCATCGAGGTAGAATTCTTGGCGCTGTCCGCTTCCGATCAGGCAAAAAAGCTGCCCGAGCTGTATGCTGAGTTTGCTGATAACAATAACAAGATGGCTGCTCTGATGGGATATGATAACTATCTTGAGTACGCTTACGAGAACGTTTACGGCAGAGATTACACCTACGAGGACGTAGCACAGCTTTCCGAGTACGTCAAGACCTACATCTCTCCCGTGTTCGCACAGGTTTACAAGACCTGGAACACGCTGTCCGGCTACACCCAGGACGATCTGGATAAGTACTACGGTCAGGTACAGACCCCCTTCTTTACCACGCTTGAGGGCAACACGCTGGTCAACGATTATATCGACCTGATGGCGTTTGGCTCCAACCCCGACAAGACCATCAACTTCTCGGATGAGTTCAACAAGCTCATGAGCGAAGGCAACATGTTCAGAGGCGATTACGAGGGCGCATTCGTTACCTCCATCTACTCTCAGAATCTGCCCATTGCATATTTCGGCAAGGGCTATGACAACTGCTTTACCATCGTGCACGAGTTCGGTCACTACATGAACGAGGTATATAGCGGCGAGATCTATGCGGACGGCGAGTATTCCCAGTCCTACGACCTGCTTGAAATGCACTCGCAGGGCAACGAGCTGCTGTATCTGTGCTATCTGGAAGCAAACGCAAATTACCCCGAGGTAGCGCACACGCTGATCAGAACCCACGCACTTGTCAACATGCTGTATTCCAGTATGGCAGGCTTTACCATTGATACCTTTGAGCAGGCGATCTATCTGGATCAGTACACGGGTCTTGGTGCAGACGAGATCATGGCGGACGGCACCATCTCCGCTGACGAGTACGATACGCTGTACACCTACATCTGCACCGATTACGGCGTAGAGGAAGCACTGAAGGGTTACTGGCAGTACGGCATGACCATCACTTCGCCCTGCTACTACGTTTCCTACAGCGTTTCCGCAATCTCTGTACTGCAGCTGTATGAGGTAGCAAAGACCGATGGCTTTGACGTAGCAAAGGAGCAGTATCTCAAGCTGTTTACTTACACGGATGAGAACCCCGAAATGGGCATGAATGATATCCTGACCTACGCAGGCATGCTTTCCTTCAAGGACGAGCAGCTGTACGTAAGCCTCAACAACTATTTCACCAAGAAGTAATAGATCCCAAAAGACCGAGCCAATCAAAGTTGGCTCGGTCTTTTTCATTAAATCAAGTCCATGTGAATATCACGATCAATAATCGTTTGTATTCGCGTTCATTTCCCACATAGGATCACATAGCAGAACGGACGCGCGCTACAAAGCCTTCCCCGCTGTGGTCCCCCCTCTCCAGCGGAGAGGGCTTTTGTAGGCGTTTTGCTTGCTTGGCTATCCGCAGAGGTGCAGAATGCGGACACCATACGGGTACTGTTTCAGGTTTTCTAACCTCGAAAAGAAAGTGACAGGTGCGGTGTGCAGTTTACAAAATCATATTGAATTTTTTTCGAACTGTGGTATAATAAGAGCATTATAGCACAAAGAGGTTACGTTTTGGAAAACAATCAACTGCACAAGCGCTACGGGCTGTTTACCGCTATTTGCATGGTGGTGGGCATCGTTATCGGCTCGGGCGTGTTCTTTAAGGCACAGGATATTCTGAATTATACCGGCGGCAATATGCTGCTGGGCATTCTTGCGTGGGTGATCGGCGGTGTTGTCATGATCATTTGCGCCTTCAATTTTGCCAATTTTGCCACCAAATACGTCAAGGTCAACGGCATTGTGGACTATGCCGAATCCATCATAGGCGAAAAGTATGCTTATATGGTGGGTTGGTTTTTGTCCACCATCTATTTTCCTGCCATGACCGCGGTACTTGCGTGGGTGTCGGCAAGATATACGCTGCTGCTGTTTGACCCCAATGCAGATATCACGGGCGGACTTTGCATGGCGCTGGGCGCGTTTTATCTGTGCCTGATCTATGCGGTCAATATGCTCTCGCCCAAGCTTGCGGGCAAATTGGAGGTCAGCGCAACCGTCATCAAGCTGGTCCCCCTTGCGTTGATCATTGTGGTTGGCACAATCTGCGGATTTGTCAACGGCAACACGACCGAGGCGTTTGCGTCGAGTGTGCAATCGGGCGGCGGTGATTTTTCCAGCGTGTTCGCGGGTATTGCGGCGGCAGCCTTTGCTTATGAGGGCTGGAGCGTGGCAACGTCTATCAACGCAGAGCTCAAAAATCCCAAAAAGGACCTGCCGCGTGCGCTTGTGATCGGCACGCTGATCATCATGGCGGTCTACATCCTGTATTTCATCGGTCTTACCGGCGGCGCACCTGTCGAGGTACTGATGCGCGAGGGCGCAACCACCGCAGTCACCAACCTGTTTGGCAAGGTGGGCGGCACGGTGCTCAATGCTTTCGTGGTCATTTCCTGCCTTGGCACGCTCAATGGATTGATGATTGCGTGTCCTCGCTCCTTCTATTCGATTGCCATGCGCGGCAGAGGCCCTAAGCCCCAAGCGTTTGCCTCTATTGATCCCGGCACCAATATGCCTGCCAATGCGGGCATCATCGCCCTGCTTTGCTGCGCCGCGTGGTATTTCTATTTCTACGGCGCCAACCTTACCACACCCATCTTTGGCGTGTTCAGCTTTGATTCGTCCGAGCTGCCCATCATCACCACCTACGCGCTGTATATCCCCATGTTTGTCATGTTTATGATCAAAGAGGGCAAGCGCCACGTGTTCAAGAATATCATCATGCCGCTGCTTGCTATACTTTCCTCTGTGTTTATGGTGTTCGTGGCTGTGTATGCACACGGCATTCGTCCGCATCAGCAAGCGGCACAGAACGGTGAGTTTGCATTTCCCGTGCTGTTCTACCTGCTCGTGTTTGCCGTTATCATGGCAGTCGGTGCGCTGTTTTATAAGAGAAGAGCAGGGAAGTCGTAAACGGACCGTCCGGGAGGCAGGTCCCTACAACGGTGAGCGGCCGTTGGGGAGCATTCCATATGCTCCCGCAATCATAGAAACCCGTAGGGGAGCATTCCATATGCTCCCGCAATACGCCACAAGAAAAGGCTGAGTTTCAAACTCAGCCTTTTTTTGTTACCACTCTCTCCACTCTTCCGTAATATCATCCTCAGGATCGGTCAAGCCGTATGCGACCGCACTGCTTTGGATGATCTCGCAAATGCACTCGCGCTCTTCGGTTTCCAATAAGCAAAAATCGGTTTTTTCGTTGAGCTCGTTCAAAGAGAGCACAAGCGTTTGAACGTGCTGCATGATTTTTGCGTCCGTGGGCTCTTCCATGCATTCCAGTGCAGACAAGTATTCCAAGATCAAGGATTCACACTTGGCAACGTCATGCTGCGTAAAGCCGCAATCCTCGCTATCCTGCATGTATGCGGTCATGGGGGAGATAACGGTCTGTTGCAGCAGAACTCTGAAATCCTGCGGTGCTTCGGGGAATATATCGTGCGTTCCCGGCATGGCAAAAAGCTGCTCGAATTTCACTTTTTTGAACAAGCCGATCTTATAAGGCTCGGCAACAATGACGGAATACCCGTCCTTGTGCTCAAGACTTACGACGATGGCATCGGTCGGCTTGCCGCTTGCGGATGCTACGGTTGCGTTCCATGCAATGCCGCTTGCTTTGATATTGCCTTCCGCCGCCAGTTGTTGATGAATTTGCTTGAGTGTTTGGAGCTTTTGCGCAGATTCGGGGTGCTCGTTCCCGTCGTAGCTTGCGGTCAGCTCTACGGTGTCGTCCGTCCGCAAGACTGCCGCAAAAGGATAAAATTCGTGGTATTTCTTCATTTGCTGCTCTGCAAAGGGGAGTAGCTTATCAAGTAATATTTCGCATTGTTCTTTTGCGGTCATGTGATATATCCTCCACGTTGTTTCATGTCTTTCTCCCTTGCTTTACGCCAGCTCTACCGTCAAGATCTTCTTGGCGGGGACTTCTATTTGGATCTTGCCGCCCTCTACGGTCAGCGCGCGTTCGCGCACCTCGGCAAGGTTGGTCAGCCATGCTTGCTTGAAGGCAGGGACGGTCATGGTCAGGCTGACGGGCGCGTCGGTGGTGTTGAACAAACGCAGGATCGCGCTCTCGCGCTCCTCCGCCTTCTTAAAGGCGGTCATGCGCACGTATTCATTGTCAAAGCGCACGTAATCTGCCATAGCGGCAAGCGTGCCCTCATGCTTGGTCGTGCCAATCGCGGTTGCGGCAGGGTAAGCAAAGGTGTAGCCCTCGCGGTATGCGTCGGCGCGTGCCTCTGCAGCGTAGGGGATCATGGAATATTCCAGCGTCCAAGTACCCTTCTTCTGACCCAGAGGCGTGGGGAATACGCCCCAGTCACCGATCTCGCCAACCGCACGCAAAAGCGTGATCGCCAAGGTGTTGCGCCCGTCACGCAGCACCTCGTACTCGCAAAGTCCGCGGTTGGCAATCATCAGCGCGTCTGTGCCGGTATCCGATTCCAAGGTGACGAACGCCTGCGCACGCTGGGCGTTGCAGGGGTTTTTCCACATGGGGGAGGGGGTGATGGCGCGGCGTACTATGTCAAACTGACCCTCGGCGTACACGTGCTCGGTTGCGATATCCGAGGTAAACAGCGCACGCAGACGGTGATTTTCTGCGTGATTGGTCACCACGGTCTTGAAATCCACGCGTGCGACCTTATCCGAAAGCGTGACAAAGGTGGTAATATCCGCGTCGATCGCCATGGGCACGGTCACCTTGAAGGTCACCGACCAAGGGCTGATCTCGTACAGCGCAATTTCGGCTGCCGCGTCCGCAGTGGTCACCGCCACGTCGCTCTTTGGCTGCACGTAGTTGTACAGGTTGCCCACGTCGCGCGTGTCTTCAAAGAGGTTTTGACCCGCGTAGATGCGCCCCGAACGCTTGTCGGTCACGTCCACCGTGCCGTTTTGATTGAAGCTGACGGCAAGGAACTCGTTTTCCATGCTGTGCTCGGTGTAGGAAATGGCGGTCTTGACACTTGCTGCCTGCTTTTTGACGCTGAAGGTGCGGTAGCCGATGCCGTGCATTTGTACCTGCATCTCAACTGCAAAGCGGTTGACAAAGCGCGGCTGGCGGAAGCGATCCTTGGGCAGGGTATAGGTAAACTGGTTGGGAATATAGGTGAATTTCGCAGCCACCTCGTTGCCGTCCTCGTCAAAGATGGCAATGGCTTGGGTATCGTCGGTCTGATCAAGGTCCACGTTTGCCGTCACGGTCACCACGCCCTGTCCCGGCTCAAGAGAGAGCACCAGAATGGCGGCGTCACCGTCCGCGTCTGCGGTATTGACCGTGGCAGCCAGATAGTCAAGCGCCGCATCACGCAGCTCCTCGCCGCAAGCGGCGGATTTGGCAAAGCGCGTCTTCATTTCTTCGTAGATTTCGTCGCAGGAGCATGCGCAAATGGAGTCGTGGGGGTGGTTCTGCATCAGCTTTTTCCATGCGTAAAGGAACAAATCGGAGCAGTATTCGCCGCCGTTCAGCTTGGCAATCATGCTTGCAGGCTCGGCAATGCGCTCCAGCAGATGCTGCACGTCATGGTTTTTCTGCTTGATATCCACGTGCGCGGAGGCGGTACAGATCAAGGGGCATGCGCCTGCGGAGAGCTGACCGTTGATCTCGCCCTCAAATACGGGGAAGGTGTCCCGATAGGGGCGCAGCTGTTCGATGTAGTCTTTGAAATTGGATTGCTTGACAATGACCTCGTCCTGCACCTCGTTTGCAAGGGCGATGACCTTGTGCAAATCGGTCTGGATAGGCTGGTGGTCGCAGCCGTTCATGCCGAGGAGGTGATCGGTCTGTGCAAAGCGGGAGGTGCTGCCCACGATGGCGGCAATGCGTGCCTTGAGCGCTTCGGGATCGCTTGGCAGCTCCATGGCGTTGTGATACCAGTTTGCGAACAGCACACCCATGACCTCCGAGCCGTCGGGCGAGCGCCAGAGGATCTCACTTTTGGTAATGCCGTTTTCCTTAACGATCTTGTTGTCAGCACCCACGTCGTTGATGCCGCGACCGAAAACTGCGTTGTCAAAGCCAAAGCCGCGCACGATCTGCGGTGCTTGGGAGATATTGCCAAAGGCGTCGGGGAAATAGCCGGTTTCGACAGGGGCAGCCCCGATCTCGCGGCAGAGCTTGATGCCGTAGAGCATGTTGCGCACGTTGGCTTCACCCGAGGTCAGGTATTCGTCCTGCAGAATGTACCAAGGGCCTACCTGAATGCGACCTGCGTGCACAAGGGCGAGCAATCGGTCGCGCATATGGGGGCGGATCTCCAGGTAGTCGTCTATGACGACGTACTGACCGTCCATATGGTAATAGGTGTAGTCCTCGTTTTGCTCCATGACCTCGATCAGGCGGTCAAACAGCTCTACCAGGCGAACGCGGTGCTTTTCAAAGGGGAGGTACCACTCTCTGTCCCAGTGGGAGTGGGGGATGATGTGCAACGTTTTTTTCATTGGCTGTGCTCCTTTGGAAATCAATTCTTTACGTATATTGTAGCATGGATTTGCATGGATTGCAAGTGTTTTTTGTGGCCCTGCAAGATGAAACGTCAAAAAAGGGAGCTCGGAAAAATCCCAATGTCATTAAGTTAAGAAATCGCCCACAGCAAGCAAGAGAACGGAACAAATGTGCGCTGAAAAGGCGTCCCCCGGGGGGGGAAGCTGTCGCGCAGCGACTGAAGGGGAGCGACGGACTAAATGGTGCGGTTGTCTGTTCGGGTATAACAATTCAAACCTAAGCTTTCGCGTTCCCCTTCAGTCGCCTTCGGCGCCAGCTTCCCCCCGGGGGACGCCTTTTTGGTGCGTACCCGCATCGTTTGGGTGCCCCACTATGAGTTTTCCTTAACTTAATGACATTGAAATAATCCGAGCTCCAATTTTTCGGGATGCTGCTCTGTGCTTGTCCGTGTGGCGGAGCCACGCTTCATAGGGCGAAGCCCTGCTTCATAGAGAATCGACTTCATGCGCCTCAAGGCGCGCTTCATTCTTTACTCCCACATCCCCACGCCCGGCTTGGGCTTGGAATATACCGTGGGCTTTTGACGGGCAAAGACCTCGCGCGCGTTTTTGGAAAGATCGGAGAAGGTCAGCGATCTTTCGCGCAATATGGTGGGAGGGCAGGAAAGACCGACCTCGTAGATCCAGTTGCCATCGTAGCCCACTTCTTCAAGCGCGTCCATCACGCCCACCCAGTCCACAATGCCTTCACCGGGCAGCCAATGGCGCTCGTTGATGTTGTCGCGGTCGGAAATGTGCGTGGTGGCAATCTTTTTGCCGATCTTGCGGATGAAATCCACCTCTTTTTCGCGAAATAGGTGGTTTGCGTCAAAGCAAACGCGCAGTCTGTCATCATAGGCAAGCATGGCAAGAATCTCGTCGGAATCTCTGCCAAGACAGGTGCGGGGCAGATCCTCAATGCAAATGTCCGCGCCGTATTGCGCTGCCACGTCGGCAAGCAGCGGCAGCGTCTCGCCCGCCCTCTTGACTCTCTCTGCTCGCTCCTCCTCGCGCAAGGGCTCACCGCCCGAGTGCATGACAATATGCTTGACGCCAAGGATCTCGGCGCGCTTGATCAGCTCGGTCTGGTACGCCATGGCACCCGTTGCGTTCTTGTTGGTCACGTCGTAGACCTGTTGGGGCGCGATGGGCAGGTGAATGCTGCCGATCTTTAAGCCGTGCCGCTTGGCAACGTCCGCCGTCCCCGAAAAGTCCGCCTCGGGGAATTCCTCTGCGGTCATGGCGATCTCAAGCACCTCAATTTCTCCCTCGACCAGCTTGCGCGCGAGGTCGTCAGTGAGTCTGTCTTTGCCGAATACGGAATAACCAATTTTCATCATAGCGCGACTCCTTGTAAATGTTTTATTTGATAGTGGAGGTGTTAGTCAACGTAGGACACCAGCTGCAGATTTTTGATCTCCATGGTGTGATCAAACGTTGCAATGGTTTCCCAACCTACGTTCATGCCGCCTATATACAGCTCGGAAAGCGACTCCGCCTTGAAATAGCCGTCCTTGGTGCCTGCCTTCAGCATATTTTCAAGATAGGGCACAAGATCGATCTCCACGTGTACCCACTCGCCGCTTGTGTCGGGCGTTCTGTTTTGGTACAGCGTGCGACCGCTGTTTCTGTATACGTATTTTGAGCCGATCGAATAGATCATTGCACCGGAAGCGTCAGCCTTGCCACCATCATAACCGATATAATGATTGGTTTTGTCTTGGCGGTTGTCGAAAAGCTGTAAGCCAAACCAGCAAAAATCGTTGGTTTCGGTGCCTTTTACGTAGAAATACATCAAAAACTGTGCCGCGCGCACCCAGTCGCCGTCAATCGGGGTCTCGGCAAACTCGGTCAGGCGGATATCGAAAGACAGCACCAATTGATCCGCATCACACGCAAGATAAGGCACCTCGTCCGCATCCAAGGATTTTTTAAAATTATCCTGCTCGATCAACAGATGCGGCCAGTAATCGCCCGTTGCCGCAGGCTTGCCTTGGTAGTAAAGGCTTGTATCCAACTCAAAGGTCATTTTGTTTTCGGTGGGATGGTACGCAAAGGTTCTGCCCATGCCGTCCGTGATCGTGGTCGCGTCACTTTGTGCGCGGTTTGCAACAAGACAAGGACCCGAATCCCATTGCGCAAGTCGCCAGACGGGATTTTGTGCCGAGCCACCGTAAAAATCGTGCGTGTCCAGAACGCTGAACTTGTCGCCGTTTGCGTGATCCTTTTGAGAGAGCAGCTGCATGCCGCCCTTGAAATCAAGATCGGGAATGATCTGCATAGCGTTGTCCTCCTCGGGGGTGGTCTGCGCCGGCTCGGTCGTGTCGGCTGCCGTAGTGGTCGCCTGGGTGGTTTCGGGCGCATCGGTAGGTGTTTCGATGGGCGCGTCTGTGGTGCAGGCTGCCAAGGTGGGCAGACAGAGGGCTGCGATCAAAAGGAATAAATGCCATTTGAGGTGCTTCATGAAGAGCTCCTTTCTAAAAATGCTCAAATAATGAATACGTTATATGCTCGAGAAATCACCAAGTCCTGTCTTTGCGCAAATGATTCCAAGCGTATTGGACCGATGCGTATGTGATCTCTATCCAACAGTCCTTGAAATACGGCTTTTTGTCCACGCGCAAATTGCACTTCCATATGGCGATGTGATCGCCTTGATTATATCGGTACAAAAATTCCAGCTTGCATTTTCCGCTGTTGATCTTGTCTACGAGATCCTGAATGCTCCATTCCTTGCGCACAATTTGTCCGAAAAGCGACTTTTCAAATACGTATATGGTTACGTCGTATTCGTTGTCTATCAAGGTGTATTCCACCTGGGAGGCATCCGTCCGCACCACCTTGTCGGGCATGCCCTCGGGATGATCGGGCGATACCCAAAATCCGTCGGGAAATTCAAAACTCAACTGTTTGTCTTGAAAACAAACGCGATCGGTCATGCAATCGTGCAACGTGAACAGGTCTTCATCTCTGTCGCAGTGTAAAAATTCCATGTGTGCCACCGCCTTTCTTGGGTTTATTATATCACAAATTTCTGGGAAACGCCTTGCTTGTAAACGGATCTATATATTAATATTTTTTATACGATATTTGAGGGGGAGGTAAGCAAGGTGGATTCTGACGATAGGCAGAAACATCTCTTGTATATGACTCTACCAATTCACCCGTTATTTTATTAGAATCAGATGTATCAAGCTTATAAACCCATAGTTCTGCAGGAGAACCGGTTTCGGAAACCAATTTATCTTTGCTTGAATGTGAAAGCTTTGGTATATAGTTCCAGTGCTCGCAAACTGCAGTTAAAGGCTCGTTCTGAGAGTAAGTGTACTTTTCCATCCAAATTTGTGCCGTATCAAACAAAGCATACACCGAAATTCTGCCGTGTTCATCATATTTCAGCATTTCTGCTTTATACAATTCACAGTAATGATCTTTGTACTTATAAACAGGTACTGCCCATTGAAATCCATTTAGTCGAAAAATGCAACAGAAGGAGAATGAATCCTCGTCGTAACTTGATATTTTTATCAGCTGATTACGATCGTCATATTCGTATGACATATATTCTTTACGATCGCCGAGATTTTTGAATATTTTTCCCTTTCGAAATGATTTTGAATAGGCAAGTTCTAAAACCAAGGAGGGCATATGAATTCCAAACAAGAAATCCGAGGGAGTTGAATAAACCACATTGTCCGATTTTATGTTAGAAAAATACTCCGCATTATCAAGAGCATATTTGCGGGCTTCTTCAAAATAATTCATGAAATCATCAAATTCTTGATAGTGGTTAATCATTTTATTCCACCGCCTTTCTTGGGTTCATTATACCATAAATCCGCGGGGAGTGCAAGGGAAACGTGGATTTTTATGCGTAGGGCGGGGGCAATTTGCTTGCAAACCACTCCTTCTGCCCCTGCCAAAAAGAAATAGGGATGGCTATTGCCATCCCTATTTCTTTTTGTGTTGCCACTACAAAATAGATCCATATAAGGCTATCGCACAAAAACAGTCCATGATTTTTTCCATGAGGGTACACTTATCCTTTGGCGATGATGGGCGCAAAAGTGATCCGAGGTCTGTCGGACTTTTGCACCATGCTTGCAAACGAGGTCTATGTAAGTTTTAACCAATAACCAATTCTCCGTTTAAAACTGTGTTCATATCCATAGCACTGCTGTCCGCATTATAAATTTCATACTCAAACGGAAATCCGTCTTTGGCATACAATGTAAATACAGTCGGAGCGCTTCCGTCTTTTCTTACGGTTTGAACTGTGATCATATCTGACATTCCCAAATAGCCATCTTGAATATTTGGAGTGCGAAATTCTATAATCTTATGATACGGCGAATCATCACGAACGATATGCTCGGCAGATAAAGAGTTTATGTAATTTATCGTTTCCGTTTTGTTTTTGAAATCTTGTTTTAAGATAAAATCCAACAATCTTTTTTCTTCTTTTGAGAAAATGTCATTAGTAATCATTGGTTCACCGCCTTTCTCTTTTTATTATATCACAAATCCGTAAATATTTCAACCGTTTTGCAACAAAACCACGCCGAAGGCGTGTCCATTTGCGCGAAGCGCAACATCGTTCATTTGTGTCCGCCTGCGGCGATATGATGCATTTGATTCGCAAATATGATGTTGCTCCACTTTGTTCCGCAATGATGCGATGTTTGCCCTTATGTGCCCGCAGGCACACATCATTCGCGAAGCGAACATCATTAGGCGAAGCCGTCATCATTTGCCGAAGGCAAACATCATTGAAAAAAGCCATTCGCTTTTGCGAATGGCTTTTTTGGGAGCATTCGGACTCGATTCTCGGCGCGACGACGCAAAAGCCGCGAATTGATGCGGTCTTTTGCTACGTGCCTCGGTCAAGCGCGGTTCTGACAGCCCACCGGGCTGTCATTCATTGCCGCGCTTCCTTCGAGTCCTTCGTTCAAAGCCGCTGCCAAAAAGAAATAGGGATGGCGATTGCCATCCTGAGTGCGGGGCAGAAGGACTCGATTCTCGGCGCGACGACGCAAAAGCCGCGAATTGATGCGGTCTTTTGCTACGCGCCTCGGTCAGGCGGCGTTCTGACATGCCACCGGCATGTCATTCATTGCGCCGCCTCCTTCGAGTCCTTCGTTCAAAGCCGCTGCCAAAAAGAAATAGGGATGGCGATTGCCATCCCTATTTCTTTTTGGCAGGGGCAGAAGGACTCGAACCCACGACCCTTGGTTTTGGAGACCAGTACTCTACCAACTGAGCTATACCCCTGTGCACAACGCATATTATAACACATCGTTTTGCATTTTGCAAGCCTTTTTTGAAAAAAATTCAAAAAAATTTTTCGGGCGTAAAAAACGCGGATGCCGTTTTGGCAATAGTGCTGATTTTTAGCGAATGTGCCGTTCAAGATTGACACGAGCGGCGCGATATTGTAAAATAAAGGTACAGAACGCTTCCATGAAAGAAAGGAAACGATGATATGAACGTAAAACGCTTTTTTCTTATGGCACTTTGCGGCATTATGTTGACAGGCACGTGCATGACGGCATGCAAGCAAAAGCCTGCACCGAACGAGGACCCTGCCGACACGCTGGGAACGGACACCGAGGCGGAGAGCGGCACTGTCGAACCCGGCCCGGGCGATCCCGACTACGTTGAGCCCATCATCACAGGCCCATATGCCGATACCATCATGCAGGCAAATCGCTTGGCTGACGGTGTGCAGGCGTACTACGCAGACAGCAAACGCACCTCTTACCGTATCCGGAACCAAAACATGAGTCTGGACTACGCTATCTCTGCAGCGGCTGCGAATCAAGTGGAGGTGTTGCGCAACGCGCAGGGCGCACCCTATCTGGAAAACACCATGGACGTATTTATCACCATGGCGAACGGCAAGACCTATTTTGCCTCGAATTCCATCGAATCGCCGCATGCCAATATTTATCGCATGGGCTATTACTACTATGATGCGCACATCATGGGGCAGAATTTCACGGATGCCTCGGCTGTGGTGGATCAAATGGAGTTTTCTATCATCAAAGCCAACGTCAGGGATCACGAAGTGGCAGATCTCAAGGTCAAGGACGGTGTGATCTCCTATACGGCAGACGGCATTGACCCTTACGTGCACACCGCAAAGAGCACCAATAAGAAGGGACTTTACTACAAGGCTGAGGAATACAACGCCATTCAGTTTACCGTCAGATCCTCGGCTACCCAAGGCGAGCTGTATTTTATTGCAGGCAGCCACACGGGACACACGCCCGAGCAATGCGTCCGTTTTACCATGGAGGGCAACGGCGAGTGGAATACTTACACGCTGGTGCTGAACAACACAAAGGACTATACCGGTCTTGTCACGGGCTTGCGCTTTGACATTGGCAGCCCCGGGCAGACGGTAGAGATCAAGGACATCAAGGCGATCAAGTTGGATACCTCCGCGCCTGCCGTTCTGCTTGACAGAACCTTCCACACATATTCGGATAAGCTCAATCAGGTGCTGCACTTTGTGGCAACCGCGCCCGTGCAGGGCATTGAGAGCCTTGGCATGATCACGCGCATTTCCGCGGACACCGTGGATAAGCTGATTATCAAGGATGCAAACGGCACGCACACCTCGCTTGACGGCGTGGACTTTGATTCCTGCGAGTACGTGGGATTTGATATCAAAGAGGCGGGCATTCTCGGATTTATCCTGCTGCAGCATGAAAACAGCGGCAAGCTGTCCATCACGCTTGCGGACGGCGTTTATACCATCACGCAATCCGCTTGCCCCGCATCGGGAGAGCTGCAGGCAAACCCCAACTCGACCAAGGATGATTTTTACATGGGTCATCGCCTGTACACCGATGCAAGCCACGATTTCGATGCGTTTTTGATCGAGGCAGAGTACGAGCGTCATCCGCTGGAAACGTTTAGCGGATCGCAGTATCTGGGCTACGATGCGCTGCGCGGTGCGTACCGCTACAGCATGAGCGGCAGTGACTTTAACAAGCCCTTCTTTACCGAGCAGAACCGCCACTATGCAGCGGACGTTTCGGTCATGGGCGGCGAGGTGGATCGCAACGTATACGTATACACCCACTATTCGGGCGGCTGCGGCGAGAATGCGCTGCTGCTTGACAAAAACAATATGCTGCTGCCCATTCCCGTTATGATCTACAAGAACTTTCAGGGTGAGAACGAAGAGCCTGTGTTTGACCCGGGCGACCCCTCTTATAGCGAGACCTATTTCCCCTTGACCGTCAAGGCAGGGGAGAAGACCGAGCTGACCGTGCTTAATCTGTACATGAATTGGGGTCAGGTGCCGCTCAAGCAGCTTTCCTCCATCCAGTACTTCTGGCCTTACTATCACCTCTCGCTGGGTACGACCGAAACCAGCTGCATCAGCCCCATGTACGGTGCGCGTGATCTGTGGACCTTGCCCGACTTCCGCTCTATGTCCATGCCTTATTGGTTTGAGCTGCCCGAGGGACAGGGATACAGCAATCAGCCCCAGCATACGCACGGTGGCTTCCAGTACTTCCTGCAGTATACCGATGCGCAAGGAAACTATGCGGCAACCGAGAACTATCATAACGATATCATCTCCTCGGGTCCCGTTTACACCGACGTCAAGATGGACTATATCTCGGACGACGGACGCATCAAGGTTTCGTACAATCATATAGAGCTGCCCGAGACCGCCGAGCTGCGCGCGTACTATGAGATCAACTATGCCGTCTTGGAGGATATCGAATTTGCCGATTTCGCCAAGGATTTCTCGTTCTACTCCTTGGAGGGCTATTCCGGCTCTTACCGCAAGATCGGATATCTGGACGCGCAGAACAAGGCGGTAGAGGGTACTGTCAATGCGAGCGCACAGCCCGAAGTCATCAAGCTGGGTGACCAATACCCCTACGTAGCATTGTATGATCTGAATACCACGGCAGAGTCGTTTATCAATAATAACGTCAACCTCGGCTTTATCGTGGCTGGTTCCGAAATCACCGTGGGCGGTCAGCCTTGCGATGCAGGCTTTGTTGTGGTTGGACAGAACTCCAAGTACAGCTTGTCCCTCGATCTGGCAGGCGTGACGCTCAAGGCTGGCGACACGATCAAGCTTTGCCTGATCATCAGCCCGTGGGGATTTTATGACTCCAAGGATGACTCCAATATGCAAGAGATCCGTCAGAACACCTGCGTTGACGGCGTCAAGCTGACCGTGCAGGACGGCGAAGCGATGGATAGCACGTTCCTGCCCTGCGTCAAGTCCACCAACGGCACAAGTGCAGAGTTTACAATCTCGGGCGGCTCCAATAACAAGGCGGTGCGCGTGTATGGCTTTGGTAAGCTGACTGCTCCCGTGGTTTACGAAAAGGTCGGTGGCGAGTGGGTCAAGCTGACGCTCAGCTCCGAAGATACTCCCGACTCCAAGGGATATGCACACAGCTATGACGGCTATGCGGTATATTACGACCGAAACGGCACGTATTCCTATGCCTTTGCCTTCAATATGGACGGCAAGGACAGCCGCACCTTTAAGGTGGTTTGCGAGGCGGAGTTTGAGGGTTGGCCCGAGGACGAGCAAAATTCCGAGCAGGAAACAGAGGTCACGACACCCGCTGATATGATGGACGCTGCCTACTGGGTAGACGCATCCTCGGGATGGACGGTATCCGACGTGCGCTATACGGCGTTTATCGACTTTATCAACGGTCTGGGGGATGGCGACGGCCCGTATAATTCGCGCGGAAGTAACTCGGATAAGGGACTGGATCTCATCGAGTACAACGGCAAGACCGTGGACGGCGGCAAGCTCGCGCTTGCAGGCTGGGCGGTTGCGCACGGCGGTATTCATACGTATGTGTGGTCTGCCGACGGCGGAAAGACCTGGCAGGAGTGCACACTGTATAATCGCAGCGGCTTTGATCCCCTGACCGAGGGCAGCGGCATTGCCAACGCGGGCAACAGCTTCCTTACGGGCTTGGGCTATGACGTGATTGAGCATCCGGACAAGATCGTGTTCCAAGGCGCAGAGAACAAGCCCTCGGGCGTTTGCGCCGACCTGAGCGCTTATGTGGGACAGACGCTGGACGTTGTCTTTGCTATCGTTCCCAACGATGATGCGGATGGGCTTTGCATCGTCAGCGTGATCCGCGGCGTTACGGTTGAATCATAAAAAACATACACAAAAGGCTACCGCACCGATGATCGGTGCGGTAGCCAAATTATTTGCAGAATCAAATCACAGGTGCATCGCAGGGGGTGTTGCACGCAAGGAATGCCGCCACCTCGTCGGCGGTGGGGACGCTGGGGGCAGCGCCCGGACGGGAGACCGCAATCGCGCTTGCAGCGCTTGCCGTGCGAATGGCGTCGGCAGGTGTTGCGCCTGCGCACATCGCACCGATAAAGAAGCCGGTAAAGGTGTCGCCTGCAGCGGTGGTGTCTACTGCCTTGACGGCATAGATACCGTGAGAGATGCGCTGGGTGCCGTCGTCGTATACGCAGCCGTCCTTGCCAAGCGTCAGCACAACGGTCAGGGCAGGGTAGGACGCGCGAATGGCGTTCAAAATATCAACGGGAGCATCGTAGCCTGTCAGCTGCTTGCCCTCGGTTTCGTTGAGCAGCAGGTAATCGACCTTGCCAAGCCCTGCATCAATCAGGCTCTTGTCAAAGGGGGAGGGATTGAGTACCACGATCATGCCCTTTGCCTTGGCAGATGCGATCAGGTGGGAGATCGAGGAGATTTCGTTTTGCAGCACCAGCCAGTCGCCTGCATCAAAGTCTGCAAGCACCTCGTCCACGTAGGCGGGATCGTTGCATTGATTTGCGCCGCCGTACAGCAAAATGCAGTTGCGTCCGCGCGGATCAACCTGAATGATGGCGTGACCCGTAGGCGTATCTACGCTGCGCACGTACTTGACGTTAACGCCTGCGCTCAGCAGCATATCGCTCAGCATTTGCCCCTCGGGACCGATGCAGCCTGCGTGATAGGTCTTTGCGCCTGCGCGTGCAAGAGCAACCGATTGGTTAAGTCCCTTGCCGCCGCAAAATGTATTGCGTACGGTGGATGCCAGGGTTTCACCCTCGGCAACAAAGTGGTCAACCGAGTAAACGTAGTCAAGATTGAGCGAACCGAAATTCAGAATTTTCATGATGTATCTCCTTTTTATTAAGAACAGATCAGCTTTTCAAGCGGAGCATAGCCCTTGCCGCTGCTTTTGACCTCGGCATCTGCACGGGCGGCTGCGCAAATCAGTTGCTGCACGCGCTCGGTGCTCATGCCGCGCAGGCTTCTCTGGTATCGGGCAAGCTTGTATTCGTTCATTTTGAGCGAAGCGGCGATCTCGGGCGCAGAAAGCCCCTTGTCGGCAAGCGTTTTGATGACCAGCATGTCGCTGTAAACGCCGCTGATCTCGCCAAGCACGATCACGGGCTCGACACGGCGGAAGCGCATGTCATCAAGAATGGTGAGCGCATCGGCGCGCCGCCCTTCGGAAATGGCGTTTGCCAAGGCAAAGGCACCGATCTCTGTGGCGGGAATGGTGACCGCGTCCACGTCGCGCTCGGTAACCTCGGCTCTGCCGTGGGCAAGCGCATAGCAAGCCACCTTGTCTATCTCGTTTGCCAGTACGAACATATCGCGTCCGCAAATCTCCACCGTGTATTGCGCCACCTGAGGCGAGGCGGCAGCCCCGTGCGCGGCATAGTGCTTTTGTGCCCAAGCGGCAAGCTTGGCAGGGGCAGGATGATCGAATTGTACGGGAGCGGCAAGCTCGGAAATCGCCTTGAGCTGTGCAGAAGGACGCTTTGCGCTGCCGGGATCAAAGCCGTTGGAGGTGGCAGAGATAATGAGCACGTTGTAATCGTAGTCTTCCAGTGACTCCAGCACGCGGCAGAAGTCCTGAAAATCGCTTTGCTTGAGCTCGGTGAGATTGAGACCGTGTAAAACAACCAGCTTGCGATCCGCCATCATGGGCGGAGGAGCGAGCGCATCGAGCAGACGGTCTGCGGTGTATTCGCGTCCGTCAATGGTCACGTTGTTGAAAATGTCAAAGGCAGGATCACCGCCAAGTGCCTCGCGGGCTTGCGCCAGCGTAGCATTTTTGAGGTAGTCCTCCTCACCGAAAAAGAAATAGCAGGAGCGCGGCGCGCTCTTGATCTCGCGGCGGAAATCAACGTCCTTGATAATGGGGTTCACGTGCGCCCCTCCTTTCGTGGGATTCTTTTATCATTATACCACCTTTTTTGCGTGGAGTCAATGCCGATTTTCACAATCAATCAAACTTGGACGCCCAAAACTCATGAAAAGTTTTTGATCGACCTTTTTTCAAAAAGGTCGCAGGGTCTTGGGGCAGCGCCCCGAGTCGCGCCCACAGGCGCGAAATTTTCCCAACGCTGTTTTGATTTGCGAAGCAAATATATTCTTCCTTGCAGCTCCTTGCTCAAAAAGAACGGAGAGAATTTTCTCAATGTAATATATCACCCACTCCACCCAACCGATGAAAGTTTTTGATCGACCTTTTTTCAAAAAGGTCGCAGGTCAAGGGCAGAGCCCTTGTCGCCTCCGCAGAGGCGAAATTATCCCACGGCGTTTTTGGTTCTTTTTGCGCCCTCGGTGCCAAAAAGAACGGAGAGAATTTGCTCAACGTAAAGCATCATACACCCCCATGTCGTACCCGAAAACACAAATTGCCACATAGGTGTCATGCTAACGCGCCCCGATTTGGCGTATATGGCTATTGACGCGCAGTCGAATTTATGGTATAATCGTCGTATTGTGGCTGATTATATAAACTGTATAAAAAAGAAGGAAGAAAACATTGGGACAAACATTAGCAAGAGAAAATAAAATGGGCACTATGCCCGTGGGTAAGCTGCTGCTTTCCATGTCGCTGCCCATGATCGCGTCCATGCTGGTGCAGGCGTTTTATAACGTGGTGGACACCATTTTCGTATCCTACATTCCGTACGAGGGTGACGGTGCGTCTCCTGCCGTGGCAGCGCTGAGCATCGCGTTTATCGTGCAGAATTTGCAGATCGCCGTTGGCGTTGGTACGGGCGTGGGCGTAAACGCCCTGATCTCGCGAAACTTGGGCAAAAAGGACTTTAAAACGGCAAACGCCATTGCGGCAAACGGTATGTTCCTGGCAGCCTGCAGCTATATCTTCTTTTTGCTGCTGGGCATTTTTGCGGTCGAGCCGTTTATGCACCTGATGAACAGATCTGACCCTGCCGTGGTTGAGGCCGGTATTTCGTACCTTTCGATCTGCCTGATCTTCTCGTTCGGCTCGTGCGCGCAGCTCATGATCGAAAAGCTGATGCAGTCCTCGGGCAGAACCATGCTTTCCATGTATACGCAAGGCCTTGGTGCCATTATCAATATCGTGCTTGACCCGTTCTTTATCTTGGAGGGCGGCACCGAGCTGTTCGGTGGTGCGGTTGTGATGCCTTTCGGTTTGGGACTTGGCGTTGCGGGTGCGGCAATCGCAACCGTTGTCGGCCAGATCCTGTCCGCGATTTTCGGCATTATCCTCAATCATAAGCTCAATAAGGACGTCCACCTGACCTTCCGCGGCTTTAAGCCTGACTGGAAGCTGATCAAGGAGATCTACGTCATCGGTATCCCGTCTATCATCATGGGCTCGATCGGCTCTGTCATGACCGGCGGCTTGAACCTTATCTTTAATGGCTTTGGCGCCATGACCACCGCAGCGCAAAACGTGCTGGGCATTTATTTCAAGCTGCAAAGCTTTGTGTTTATGCCGGTGTTCGGCCTCAATAACGGCTTGATCCCCATCGTGGCGTATAATTACGGCGCGCAAAAGCGTAAGAGAATTGTGCGCGTGGCAATCATTTCCTGCGTGTTCGCGCTTTGCTTTATGACGGCAGGCCTTGTGCTGATGCAGCTGATCCCCGCGCAGATGCTGAGCATTTTCAACGTTGCCAAGGATGCCCCCGAAATGGAAATCGGTATTCAGGCGCTGCGTACCATATCGCTGAGCTTTATCTTCGCAGGCATTTCGATTACCATTGGCGGCGTGTTCAGCGCGTTTGGTAAGAGCCTGTTTTCCATGTTCGTGTCCATCGCGCGTCAGCTGCTTGTGCTGCTGCCCGTGGCATTTCTGCTTGCCCAAACGGCAGACGGCTTGCTGGCAATCTGGTGGGCGTTCCCCATCGCGGAGTTGATGTCTATTGCCGCCAGCGTGGTATTCCTGATCATTTTGTGGCATAAAGCCATCAAACATTTGCCTGCGGACGGCGTGATATTGCGTGCCGAGGATATGTAATGGCAAGAATTTGAAAAAAATTGCGAAAAATCTTTTGAAATTTTCAAAAAAGACTTGACAATTCAAGCCATTTGTGTATATAATATATGATGTCATTGTGTAAAAGCGAAAATGTCGGCTGTGAAACGATACACGCTTCCGATATTGAAACTGCAAGGAGGTGCTAAACATGCTTAGAACTTATCAACCTAAAAAGCGTCAGAGAAAGAAGGAGCACGGTTTCAGAAAGAGAATGAAGACTGCTGACGGCAGAAACGTTCTCAAGAGACGTCGTGCAAAGGGCAGAAAGAGACTGACATACTGATTTTCCCATTTGGAAGATCAAACATAAAAACCGCCGATGATTTTTACACCACTTATGTTCGTTGTAGCAAGTCATCGGGGTTTTTCTTTGCCGGCTTGGAAAAATTGCGGATAGCACTATCCGCATCAAAACAAACACAACACAACACACTACGGAAGACACATCGACACAAAAGACAAAGACTGGGGGGATCAGGATGAAAGAAACCGCAATTAAAGAAAATCACCTGTATCTCAAGGCGTTCAGACAAGGCGGACGCTACGTGGGCAAGACGGTTGCCGTCTACGTGCTCAAGGACTATGCCGCCAAAAGGCTGATGCTGGCGCATCCCGAAAAGAAATACGTCAACAGGCTGGGGCTTTCGGTCACCAAAAAGGTGGGCGGAGCGGTCGGGCGCAATCGCGCCAAGCGCATTATTCGCGCAGCGTACAGACAGCTTGCGGGCAAAAAAACGCTCAAGACGGGATTTCTGATCGTGATCAGTGCAAAGCCTGAGATCGCGGGCAAGTCTTCAAAGGACGTATACGCTGATCTGTCGCACGCATTCAAAAAGCTTGATATGTACGTCAAGGGAAATACCCCGTGAATTACCTTTGCAAATTACTCATTCGCTTTTACAGAAAATTTTTATCTCCGCTCAAGCCGCATCCCACGTGTAGGTTTACGCCTACGTGTTCTGCCTACGCTTTGGAAGCGTATACACATCGTGGCTTTGTTGTTGCCTCACTACTGACGGCGTGGCGCATTCTGCGGTGCAACCCGTGTTGCCCTGCGGGATACGATCCCGTGCCCATGACAGGCTTCAAAACTATGGGATGGCGGTACAAAAAACCGAAAAAGTCCGAGCGAGAGGGAAATGACAACGCGTCCGCTTGATCGCGGACAGCCCCGCTTTATTGATTCCGATAAAGTATGCGGGCGAATACTCCATAAGAGGGCGAAAGCCTTCGAAAATACGAGAGAGGAATTCTTTGCCGTCTTGGCAAAGAGAAAGAAACCATGACTATGAACAAAACAAACGTAAGGGCAATGCTTATCAAGCTGATTGCAGGGCTTATGTTGGTGTTTGTGCTGATCGGTGCAACAATTCCCGCTGCGTTTGCTTCTGAGGAAGCAACGACCGAGGAGGTCAGCACCGAGGCGGAAACGTCCGCACCTGAGCAGGGTGAGACTGAGGTTGTGACCTTGCTTACCGATGAGAGCGTCAAGGCACTTGCCGAGCTGCTTGGCGGAAATGATCTTGCACGCCAGCTGTTCA